>JAKOXM010000706.1 GCA_029781095.1 Bacteroidota bacterium | reverse complement strand
ATTGGTCCCGGAGGCAGCGGAGGAGCATTCCGCTCCATGGCCAATCCCAATTTGTACGGCGACCCGGATACTTACCATGGAACATACTGGTATAGCGGCAGTGCCGATAACGGCGGCGTGCATACTAACTCGGGCGTGCAAAATAAGTGGTTCTACATTCTCTCACAGGGAGAATCCGGCACGAATGACAATGGCAACGCATATAATGTTACCGGCATCGGTATCGACAATGCAGCAGCCATTGCTTACCGGAACCTGACAGTTTACCTGACTTCCTCATCCAACTATGCAGCTGCGAGAGCGGGCGCCATTCAGGCAGCGAAAGATCTGTTTGGAGCAGGTTCTGCAGAAGAGATCGCTACTACAGACGCATGGTACGCCGTAGGTGTCGGTTCGGAATACAACGCTGGCGGCGGCGGTGGCGGTGGTGGCGGCCCGCTTGTTTCGGGCTATTTTGAAACCGGCTGGGATGGCTGGACAAGCGGCGGTGCTGACTGCTCCCGGGTTACCAGTTCATCCAACTCCTTTGAAGGCACCCACTCGATCAGAATCCAGGATAATTCCGGAACGGCTTCTGCAATGACCTCCTCGGCAGTTGATGTAAGCGCTTACAATACCCTGACGATCCAGTTCTACTTCAAGGCAGTCGGGATGGAAAACGGAGAAGATTTTTGGGTTCGGTATTTCAACGGCAGCGCGTGGACGACAGTTGCCGCCTATGCCCGTGGTACGAATTTCAATAACAACACCTTCTACGTTGTAACGATAACGCTGAGCAATGCGCAATACAATTTCCCGACCAACGCGCAGTTCAGGTTCCAGTGCGATGCAAGTGATAACAGCGACCAAATCTACATCGATGCAGTGACAGTCACCGGAAGCAATACCTTTAATATCACCGGTGAAGGCGCAGGCGGTGTGAGTTCACAAAGCATTTCGCAGGTGCCAAGCCCGTCAAAATCATCCGATGCTGCTTTGATCGGAGGCGCGCCATCAAACAAATTGCTGCTTTACCCCAACCCGGTTGGTGATTACCTGAGCATCCGGAGTTCCGACGATCTGAAATCTGTAAAGATTTTTGCCGCAAACGGCATGATGGTGAAAGATGTTCAGATATTTGACCAGGAAGGCAAACTGGACGTTTCTTCCTTATCGCAGGGCCTTTACTTTATCGCTATCGAAACGGGAAAAGAAGTGCTCAGCAGTAAATTCATAAAAAAATAAGTTGATTTTTCAATAAAAAAAGATCCCCTTTGGAAATTGATTCCAAAGGGGATTCTTTCTTGAATGAACATGTCGGAGACATAAATTTCAATTCTTTACCTTGTCCCGGATCCGTTTCCATTCCTCTCAGCCGCCATATTTTCGCAATCATGATCACATTTCGAACAGCCATATTCGTTTTAATTCCCGTACTGCTTCTTGCATGCAACAAACCATCCGGGCAGTTTGAAAAGCCCGTTATTAGCATTGGTGTAGTCGTCACCGATTTGAATCGGTCGCTCGACTTTTACAAAAATGTCCTTGGCATGAAAGAAACAGGGGTGATCAATATGGATGCCGAATTGGGGGAAAAATCAGGACTTACAGGAGGCCTGCCCGCCCGGGTGAAGGTGTTGAAACTGGAAGACTCCGGACAGGCCACCGAGTGGAAACTCATGACCTTTGAAGGGCTGCCGCAACCGGCTCGCCAGCAGCATATTCAGGACGCTGCCGGCATGCGCTACGTATCCATTTCCGTTCGCTCGGTAGCGCCATTTCTCGAAAGGCTCCGGAAAAACAATATCCCTTTACTGGGCCAAACACCCGTCGAACTTCAAAAAGGGGTTTATCTGATCCTTTTTCAGGACCCTGACGGGATATTCATTGAACTTATTGGCAATGAATAAGGCCAGGTATCGGTAATTTTGCCGCATGAACCGACAAACGCTTGTTTCCGAAATATTCCGCAAAAAAACCTTCCTGTGCGTCGGACTGGACACCGAACCGGACAAAATTCCTTCCCACCTGCACCAATACGACGATCCTGTGTTTGAGTTTAACCGAAGGATCATCGATTCGACACGCGATTTGTGCGTGGCGTACAAGCCCAACCTGGCTTTTTACGAGGCTATGGGTCCGAATGGCTGGCAAACGCTGGCGAAAACAGTGGAATACATTGGTGATCAGCATTTTATAATTGCCGATGCAAAGCGGGGCGACATCGGCAATACGAGCAGGAAGTATGCGCAAGCCTTTTTTCAGCAAATGAATTTCGACGCTGTGACCGTAGCGCCCTATATGGGCGAGGACAGCGTAACACCGTTTCTGGATTTTGCCGGCAAATGGGTGATTCTGCTGGCGCTCACTTCAAACAAGGGCAGCGATGATTTCCAGCGCAACATTATGCAACAACCCCCTGGGCCGCTTTGGGAAAATGTCATGACGCAGGCACAGCAATGGGGAACGCCTGAAAATCTGATGTTTGTTATCGGAGCCACCCACCCCGAGGCCTTTGTCCGCGTCCGGGAAATTGCCCCGGAAAGTTTTTTACTGGTACCCGGAGTAGGCGCCCAGGGAGGTGACCTCGTTTCTATTTGCCGGCACGGGATGACACGCGAATGCGGATTACTGGTGAATGCATCACGAAGCATCCTTTACGCCTCGCAGGCTGAGGATTTTGAAGAAAAAGCACGCGCTGAAGCGATGAATATGCAACAGGAGATGGCTGCTTTGCTTCATACATTAAGTGTTTGACAAAACATGGCTGATGTCTTTTTCATGCAACGCTGTTTCGATCTGGCGCAACTGGGAGCAGGCAGTGTTTCACCGAATCCCATGGTGGGTGCCGTGCTCGTGCATGAAGGCAGGATCATTGGAGAGGGCTGGCATAAAAAATACGGGGAAGCGCACGCCGAAGTGAATTGCATACGCTCCGTAGCGCCTGAAAATCAGCAATATATCCCCTACTCTACCCTTTACTGTTCACTTGAACCATGCTTTCACTTCGGAAAAACCCCGCCTTGTGTCGATCTGATCATACAGCAGGAAATCCCGCGGGTTGTGGTATGCAATACCGACCCCAATCCACGCGTAGCCGGACAGAGCATTGAAAAAATGAAGGCTGCCGGTATAGAGGTCAAAACCGGCGTTCTTGAAAAAGAAGGTCGATGGCTGAACCGCGCTTTCTTTTGCTGGATACGGGAAAACAGGCCCTACATCATATTAAAATGGGCGCAGACTGCCGATGGATTTATCGGAAAAACCGGTGAGCGAACATTCATTTCAGACTTGCCGGCACAGAGAATGGTACACCGGTGGCGCAGCGAAGCGGATGCCATACTGGTCGGAACCAATACAGCCGTGACGGACAACCCTCGGCTGGACACCCGATTTTATTTTGGAAAAACACCGCTTCGGATAAGCTTCGACCTGAACAAAAAAATTCCCGCCGGGCACCATCTGCTCGATGACAGTACCGATACGTGGATATTTGGGCCCGGGCGCGCCGGAAATTTCTCCCGTACGCAGTTTATTCCGGTAGAAGGCTCTGTAACGGCGCCTTTTCTACTGGAAAAACTGGTCGGCGCCAATCGTGCTGTTTTGTTCGTCGAAGGCGGCGCAAACATCCTGAATCAGTTTCTTTCCGGAGGCTGGTGGGACGAGATCCGTATACTGGAAAGTTCGGGCAGGCTCGGAAGCGGTATTGCCGCACCGGGCCTGCCCTTAAACATTTATCTGGTTGATGAATTTTTTGTCGGCGACGACAAAGTTTCGATATTCCGCCCCGTCACAATTTCGTGACTTTTCCCGAGCCGCTAACATCGGCATTGACTGTGGGAGAGCCGGAATAATATACATCTCCGCTCCCGGCAATATCGGCTTTCAGGTTACGAGCCACATCACATGTAACAGAGCCCGATCCGGCGATGGAGGCCTCCAGTTCATTGGTCGTAAACGACCTGGCCTTCACGTCGCCGCTCCCCGCTATTTCAGACTTCATCAAATCGGCCTTGCCACTCAGTTCAATGCCGCCGCTGCCGGAAATGGAGGTTTTAAGCGTGCCGAAATCTCCTTCCGGCACAATAATATCGCCCGATCCCGCTACTGTCAGTTTCATTTTTTCAGCGCGGATGGGCGCCAGGGTCCTGAGTGTTCCGCTTCCCGCGACATTGAAAGCATCGAATTCGGGCGCGCTTACCCGGATTTTGAGGTCTTTGGAATAGGAAACGTTTTCGTCAAAGTAGATTTTGAGCGTTCCGTCCTCTACTTCGGTTTTCAGAATGGGAAGCAGGTTTTCCTGCGCCTCCACTTCAACAAAATAGGTATCGGATATTTTCACTTCAACATCCGCCGCAACATTCAAATCGATGGCGTGGAAATCGCCGACCTGCCGGGGTTCTGTTTTAACAGGTCCTTCTCCGCGAAGGCCTATTCCAAAATTAATACCGTGACAGGAATTTTTGCCGAGCACGAATATGCCGACCAGAAGCATGAATGCCAGAAGATAGCGCATGGAAAATGTTTTTGTTTTGGAAATGATGTCGACGGTTTTTGAGAACTTTGAGCGCAATTTTGCACAACCAAACCTTTTCGACACAAATCAAACCGACGAGGTTACATATTTTTCCTACAAATCCTACGTGATGCTTTGGTGTCTGCTCTCCCTACATCTCCTGATCTGCCAAACTGAAAACTATTCCACGCTTGCCGGTATTGAAATCAAAGGCGCCCCTGTAGTGGCCTGGCTTACCGAACAGGACCACGATTTCGGGGAAATCCGGGCTGGAAAACCCGTCAATTTTGTCTTTCGCTTTAAAAATATATCGCCGGATACCATCTTGCTCCAGACGGTGCGCACCACCTGCGGTTGCACTGCAGCCAGGTATACCGAGGGGCCGATAGCGCCGGGCACGGAAGGAGAGGTAATCATGGAGTACGATGCCGCGCAGGGCGGTTCTTTCCGCAAAAAAATCCGGGTGTTTTTTGATCGGCAACGCAAACCGGAAATACTTTGGATAGGCGGCGAAGTAAATTAGGGCAAACCGGTTCGTTCGAATGTTTCCGGTTTCGGCATCATTGCACCACTCCTTCTTTGACTTCAAAAACACTGTAATCGCCCGTAAACGAGGCAACGATGCCCTCCAGCCTGCTCCGTTGCGTATCCGTAATAAATATCTGCCCGAAACTGCGGCCGATCAGCAATCCTATCAGATGGCGAACACGCTGTTCGTCCAGCTTGTCAAAAATATCATCCAGCAAGAGCACGGGCGCAAAACCTTTTTCACGCCGCAGGAGCTCGTACTGCGCCAGCCGCATGGCCAGCAAGAAGGATTTTATCTGTCCCTGGGAGGCAAATTTTCTCACGGGTTGTTCGTCCATGATCAACAGCAGATCGTCGCGGTGCGGGCCTGCGCTGGTGCGCTGCAGCACCCGGTCCTTTTCCGTGTTATTTTTTAGGAGTTGGTCAAAAGACACATCCTGCAGATCGCTTTCGAATGATATTTCAACGAATTCATGGCCGCCGGAAATTTCACGGTAATATTCAAGGAAAAGCGGTCGGAAAGATTCCACAAACGCGCTTCGCTGCTGAAACAACACTGCCGCGGGGGCCGGCATTTGACGGTTCAATCCTTCTATCAGAGATTCATCATAGAACCTGTCCTCGGCAAATTTCTTTAAAAGTGCGTTCCTTTGCTTTAATAAAGCGTTGTAAATCAGCAGGTTTTGTAAATAATTCGCGGAAATTTGCGACAGAGTATTATCCAGAAAACGGCGGCGTTCCTCACTCCCGTCCTGCACCAGCGCGACATCGTCAGGGGCGATCATTACTACCGGGAACTGGCCGATATAATCCGTCAGGCGCGTAAAGGCGACGCCGTTGCGCTCGATCTCTTTGCGCTGCCCCTGGATAAATTTTGTGATGATCCTGATCCGTTCGTCATCCGCCTGGAACAGCCCTTCCAGGCGGAAAAAAGATTCGCCATGTCTGACCATATGCTTATCGGAGAGGCCCGTATGGCTTTTACACAGGCACAGGAAATGTATGGCGTCGAGCACATTGGTTTTGCCCATGCCGTTCAGGCCGGTGAGACAGTTCAGGCGCGGGGAAAACGACAGGGACTGTTGCTCGTAGTTTTTAAAGCCGGTAAGTTTGATGGAAGACAGGTGCACGGTCGACAAATGTAGCATCTATGCCTGAATCGATTGAACCTCGGCAGCGGTTTTATGCTGTTTCAGGCCGATTTTTGCTCCCTCCTCGATCATGCGCAGAAAAGCAGGCTCGAATTCATTTGGAATATCTCCATCCAGAATGGCTTCCCGAACAGCAGCTTTGATGATCCCGACCTGTTTCGAAGGCTGAATGTCAAAGGTTTGCATGATCACGTCACCCGTAATCGGAGGCTGCCACAAGCGCAGACGGTCGGCCTCGCTTACTTCGGACATACGATCCTTCAGGTATTCGTAACCTTCGAGGTAGCGGGCCATTTTTTTGGGATTTTTCGTTGTGATGTCCGATTCGCACAATTTGATCAGGTCATCGATGTCGGGGCCCGCGTCGAAGAGCAGGCGGCGAACCGCGCTATCGGTTACTTCCTCTTTGGTCAGGGAAATAGGTCGCAGGTGAAGCCGGACCATTTTCTGAACGTATTCCATCTCCGAACCAAGCGGCAGGCGCAGGTTCCGAAAGATTTTGGGTACCATTTTCGCGCCCAGCCATTCGTGGCCATGAAAAGTCCACCCGTTTTCCTTATCAAATTTTTTTGTGGCCGGCTTGGCAATGTCATGAAGAAGCGCGGCCCAGCGCAGCCAAATATTATTACTTCGGCGGCACAGGTTGTCGAGTACTTCAAGGGTATGGTAAAAATTGTCCTTGTGACCTCTCCCGTTCCGGTCTTCCACACCCTGCAATGCTGCCAGTTCGGGCATAATAATATTTAACAAACCGCTGTCAAACAGCAAATTAAAACCCACGGAAGGGTTTGGGGTCATGAGAATTTTTTCCAGTTCGGCGGCAATGCGTTCTTTGGAAATAATATTGATCCGGTTGCGGTATTTGCTGATTCCATTGAAGGTGTTCTTATCTATGGCAAAACCCAGCTGGTTTGAAAAACGGATTGCCCGCAGCATGCGGAGCGGGTCATCGGAAAATGTTTTGCCGGGTTCAAGCGGCGTTTTAATGATTTTTTGTTCCAGGTGGGCCAGACCGCCAAAAGGGTCGACAATCAGCCCAAACCGGTCTTCATTGAGGCTGACCGCCAGGGCATTAATCGTGAAATCCCTGCGGTTCTGGTCGTCTTCCAGTGTGCCCTGCTCCACTTCGGGCTTCCGGCTGTCGTCCCGGTAACTTTCGCGCCTTGCGCCTACAAATTCAATTTCGATACCCTCGTAGCGCAACATGGCCGTGCCGAAGCGCCGGAAAACGACAATTTTAGGTATCGGGTAAAGTTTGGAGGCGAGGGTTTCCGCCAGCCTGATACCGTCGCCGACGCATACGATATCGATATCCTTGGTAGAGCGCCCGAGCAACCGGTCGCGGACGTAACCGCCTATCACATAGGCCGGCACACCAAGTTCCCGGGCACACTGGCCCACTAATTCAAATATTTTTCTCTCGTGGGGTTGTATGGAAAAAAGCATTTCTCAGACAATTAAACAAGAATGACTTCACCGGAGTATACCTCTTCAATTTCGTCAAGGATGGAAAACAGAACTTCCGGCTCCATTTCCGTCACAAGACGGGCGCGGTATGGTTTTATGTTGGGAAGGTCGCGGAAATAAGGGGCGTAATGGCGTCTCATTTCCAAAACGCCGAGTTTCGGGCCTTTCCAGGCCAGGCTATCGGTCAAATGCTGCCGGGCTGCTCTTACGCGTTCGTGGATGTCGGGGGGGGGCAATATTTCGCCGGTTGCAAAAAAATGTTTGATCTCTCGAAATATCCAGGGATAACCGATGCTGGCGCGCCCGATCATGATACCATCAACGCCAAAGCGGTTTTTATATTCCAGCGCTTTTTGCGGACTGTCTACGTCGCCATTGCCGAAAATCGGAATATGCATGCGGGGGTTTTCTTTCACTTTGGCAATCCAGCTCCAATCCGCTTCGCCTTTATACATCTGGCTGCGTGTGCGGGCATGTATGCTAAGCGCCTGAATACCAACATCCTGCAAGCGTTCAGCCACTTCCAGAATATTGATTGACGCGTCGTCCCAGCCAAGGCGCGTTTTGACGGTAACCGGGCGGCTGGTGCTTTTTATGACGGCTTCTGTGAGTTTAACCATCAAAGGCACATCGCGCAGCAGTCCGGCGCCGGCCATCCTGCAAGCTACCTTGGCAACGGGGCACCCGAAATTGATATCAATTACGTCGGGGTTTTTGGCCTCGATAATCTCGGCCGCTTCGATCATGTTTTCCAACTGCCCGCCGAAGTATTGTATGCCGACAGGTCGCTCATAATCGAAGATTTCCAGTTTCTGAAAGGTGTTTTTGGCTTCGTGTACGAGGCCGTCGGCGCTGATAAATTCCGTATACACCATATCTGCGCCCTGCGCTTTGCATAATTTCCGAAATGGCGGATCACTCACGTCCTCCATGGGAGCGAGCAATAATGGAAAATCACCGAGTTCTACATTGCCGATTTTGACCATTCAGAAAATTTTCCGCAAAAATACGACTTCCGGGGCTGAGAAACCCCGGAAATCGGCTATCAGTTCCCCTCTCCGTCAAATTCTTTTATCGCAGCAGGCCGACTTCGCCGATTAAAGGCGGCTGAAGCGCCCCGTCGCCACGTTGCCAGCGGATGACGTACACATATACGTCGCTGGGTGCGTCCTTGCCTTCCGATTTGCCATCCCATACGGGTTGCGGGTCTTTACTTTCAAACACTTTTTTGCCCCAGCGATCATACACTTCCATGCTGAGTACGATAGCCGAGCCTTCCAGTATCTTCATGCGGAAAATATCATTTACGCCATCGTTATTGGGTGTAAATGCATTGGGGACGACCACGAGAGGCAACACGATGATAAATTTGGCCTGCACCTGCTGGCGGCAGCCATTGGGCGATATGGCGATCAGGTCGTAGGCGATCGTTGAATCATTGCTGGAAGGTACCAGGTCGATTGCATCTGTGTTTCCAACGGTGTTTGTACCGTTTTCCAGCCATTGGAACTGGAATGCCGACAGGTTTTGCGAAGGAGAAACAATTCCCATCAGCGAAAGCGGATCCCCCAGATTGATGCGATTGGTGTCGGGGTCTGAAACGATCTTGAGCGAAAAATTATCTTTCACCGTCACTTTTACCATGTCTTCCAGGGTGCATCCGTCGCCATAAGTATATACAAGATCGTAGGTAGTAGTGCCTGATGGCGACACATTTATCAGTGCCGTGGAGTCGCCCGACGACCAGCTATAAGTTCCGGACAAGGATCCGTTTGCGGCGAGACTGACTTCCTCGCCTCTGCAAATCGTCACATCGGGCGGAAGTGTGAGGGTGGCATTGTAAACGATGACGTTCACATCTTTCGTAATCTTGCAATCATCGAGGGAAGCCGTTACAGTGTATTTGGTTGTTTGATTTGGAGTGTCCGACGGTTTTGCCAATGAAGAAGTAAACCCTTGCGGACTGGATGTCCAGGAATATACAGCGCCGGGTGTGGCCGCGGCGGAATTCAGGGTAATGCTTTCACCCGGGCATAGCTCCAGATCGTTTGGAAAGACAATCTCCGGACCAACGCCCTGCAAGGTTACGGTAACCTGATCTGTCAGTTTGCAGTTGTTGGCGTATGTATAAGTGACTGTATATGTTGTCGTTTGCGCCGGAGTCACCAAAATGGCTTGTCCCGTCTGTCCGGTACTCCATTCAAACATTCCCGGGACTGAACCGGAAGCAGTCAGCGTGGCTGAAAAATTCTTGCAGATCGTGGTATCCTGGCTCGCCTCGAGCGTGGCACTTGTTACCGAAACGGTCACCTGACCCTGGTTTTGGCAGCCGTTGTCTGCCTGAACAAAATAAGTCGCCGTTTGGGTCGGCGTTATTGTGGGCTGCGGATTATTTGTCGGCGTAAAATTGGGGTCGGTAGAAGTCCATGTATAAGTGCCTGTATCTGCAACTTCATTCAACACCAGTGATTCTCCCAGGCACAGCTGAACGTCGGTCGGAAACTGGATGATTGGAAGGTTTTTTACCGAAACAATGGAAGATGCGCTTACCGGACAGCCCTTGTACTTGCCTGAAACGGCATAAGTTGTTGTACTGGAAGGCGTTGCGACCGTATTATCGCATTGGGTGCAACTCAAGGAGGCGGGAGGAGACCACAGAATATCCGTAACGCCCGGCGAATAAACAGCCTTTAAAGCGACGCTTTTGCCTATACAAACAAGGGTGTCACCCGGCTCGACGTGTAAATCGGGAGGTGTTGTAACGCGCACAATTGCCGTCGTCGAATCAACGCAGGCGCCGTTGGAGGTTACCCTTAGATAGGTGGTGGTTGCACCCGGTTGTACTTTTACGCTATACAGGCTATCCGCCGTGACCAGGCCCTGTGACGGGAACCATTGGAATGTTATATCCGGATAGGCCAACGAATCGTATGCATTTGAATTCAGCAGGACCTGAGAGCCGTTGCAAATAGTTGTATCGCCGGGGAAAATGTGCAAATCGGCAGGCAGGCTGTCGACGACCACGTATACACTCCGGGTTCGGATACAGCCGGGCACTTTTACAGTAGCGCTGTATAATGTTGCCGACGCTGGGCTTGCTATCGCACTCAAGCCTCCCGGATTTACCTGAAGGTCGTCGAGAGGCGACCAGCTGATCACCCCGCCAGGCGGGTCGACCGTCGCCTGGATGGTCGCCGAAGCACCCTGGCAGATATGTGTCGTATCTCCCGTGCTCAGTGTCAGGTTCAGATTGACAACCGATACCTGCACCGTTCGCATTTCCATACAAACGGATTTGGTTGCAACTAATTTATAAAGAGTTGTTTGTAAAGGAGTAGCGACCGGATTGGCCACCGTGTCACTGCTAAGCGAGCCATCATTGGGCGTCCAGACATAACTGACGCCATTCTCGGGAATGGAATAACCGAGTGTAACGCTTTCACCATTGCAAATGGCCGTATCCCCCTGAATATCCAGAACAGGCGGGTCTACCACCGTTATCAGAACACTGTCGATCGAAACAAACGGGCAGGACGTGTTGAAGGCAATTAAAAAATACTGCGTGGTGCCTGCCGGCGTAACAATTGGATTTGACTGCGAAGAAAGGTAACCCGGTGGTTCGGATGTCCACTGGTAGAATGTACTGGGATAAGGCGCGCCGCCAAGGCTCAGGGTTGTGCCTTTACAAATATCTTTATCGTCGATAATGGTGTATTTTGGCTGTTGACCCGGGATCACCGTGATCTTTATGGTATCGCTTTTGGTACATTGAGGGGTCTGGATGGTCCCGATGAAAGTGTATATACCGGTGGTCAGACCGGAAACGACCGGAGAAGGACAATTATAGCAGCTCAGGCCCGCCGGTCCCGTCCAGGTATAGTTCCCGTTTGGGTTGCCGTTCGGATTGAGCGAAAAAGTTGCATTGTTACATACCGTGACATCCGGGCCGAGGGAGATGATACAATCGTTGTTTGTTTGTGCCTGGCTGGCAGTCCAAATGAAAAAAAGGAGGGTGGATAAAAGCGTAAAGCTGGGTCTCATTTATTATAAGTGTTTAATCGGCCGAAAATTATTGGGAAATCAAAATGTTTGTGGCTCGGTTTTTCAGGTAATGTATTGAAAAAAAAGAACCCTGTCCAATTAAGCATGAATTGTGCCGGAATACCGCTCATTTCTGACAAATCGCATTTGCCGGTTCAGTCATTCAATTGAACATTCCGGATACTTAATCCCCCGTTTCAGTGCAATCGCTACTTTTGCAACAAAAAAATTTCAGACTTTGAGGGTTAAAATCATCAACCAGTCTTCCAATCCGCTGCCAAAGTATGAAACTGTCGGCAGTGCAGGAATGGATTTGCGCGCAAACACTACGGTGTCAGTCACTTTGCTCCCGCTCGAAAGGGCGCTCATACCCACCGGGTTGTTTATCGAATTGCCAAATGGTTACGAAGCACAAATCCGGCCCCGAAGCGGCCTCGCAGCCAAACGCGGCCTTACCATGCTCAACTCGCCCGGCACGATCGACAGCGACTATCGCGGCGAAATTAAATGTATCGTCGTTAATCTTTCCAACGAACCGCAAACGATTGAGCCCGGAGAGCGTATTGCACAAATGATTATTGCCCGGTATGAACAGGTGACCTGGCTGGAAGTCGAAACCCTGGAAGATACGGAACGCGGTGCCGGGGGCTTTGGAAGTACCGGAAAAAAATAAATTCGAACAACATGAAAATCATAATCCCCATGGCGGGCCGCGGCACGCGATTGCGCCCGCATACTTTGACGGTGCCCAAACCGCTTATCCCGGTTGCAGGCAAACCCATAATCCAGCGGCTGGTGGAAAGTCTGGCTTCGGCATACGAAGGGAAAATCGAGGAAATTGCCTTTATTGTTGGCGATTTCGGCCCTGATGTGGAAAAAGAATTGATCCAGATCGCCGAACGCCTCGGAGCAAAAGGACGTATCTACCACCAGGAAAAAGCCCTCGGGGTCGGTCACGCCATTTATTGCGCGGGCAAAAGTTTGTCCGGAAAGTGCATGATCGCCTTCGCAGATACGCTGTTCAAGGCCGATTTCAAATTTGACGCCTCCGAAGACGGCTTTATCTGGGTGCAGCAGGTAAAAGACCCATCCTCGTTCGGCGTCGTAAAACTGGACGAGGCGGGATATGTATCGGCGTTTATCGAAAAACCATCCACGCCGGTTTCCAACCTGGCGATTGTCGGGTTATACTATTTTCGGCAGGGTGAAAATCTGCTTGCGAAGTTGAAACACATCATCGAGCACGATATCCGGGAAAAAAACGAGTTCCAGTTGACCACCGCGCTTGAACTTTTAAAAAACGAGGGTGTTCGGTTTCGCACCGGAGAAATTGAAGAATGGCTCGATTGCGGCAACAAGGACGCAATTCTGCATTCCAATGAGCGCATGCTCGAAATACACCGCGATAACGGCCTGGTATCCGGCAATGCACTGATCGAAAACAGCGTTATCATACCGCCCTGCTTCGTAGGTGAAAATGCCGTCATCCGGAATGCCGTCATTGGACCGTATGTGAGCGTAGGGCACAATTCGACGGTGGAAAACACTGTGATAACCAACAGCATCATTCAGAACAAATCGCAAATCAAAAACGCCGTTCTGGATTATTCGATGGTTGGCAACTCGAGCAGATACGTCGGTTCGAGGGATGAACTGAATCTGGGAGATTTTTCCAATTTTTCGAAAAGATAAATTATTGCAATAATTTGAAAATCAATATTTTGAAGCATTTCATTTTTGCAGCAGCCCTCTTGCTTGTTACCGTCGTACAGGCCCAAAATACCATCGGCGGACAGGCTAAAATCGTACCGGAAGCCGAAGTGGACCGCCAGAGCGCCTTTGTCGACGCCGAACGCGAACGTATCCTGGGTCACCTGGACAAGGCAGTCGGGCTGTATAAAAAGTTCGTATATGACAACCCGGACAACGGTGCTGCCTGGTACGGTTTGTCAAGAGCCTACTTTGCGCAAAACGACCTTGCCAACGCAACGGACGCCATCGGAAAGGCCATTTCGGCAGAACCCGACAATACATGGTACCAGATTTTTCAGGCCGATGTTTATGAAAAAACCGGCCGGACAAAAGACGCGGTCAAGATTTATGAGAATCTCGTGAAGCGCGCTCCGCAAACCATCGAGTTTCTGGAGCATCTCGCTTATTTGCAGGTGCTCGCCGGCGACCCGGAAAACGGTTTGCGCTCGCTCGATAAACTGGAAAAGTTGACCGGAATAGAAGAAGAAACCTCGCTGGAGAAGCATATGATATATGTGGGCATGGGCGATGACAAAAAGGCCGCCCTGGAACTGCGCAAACTCGCCGATGCCTATCCGGCCCGTCTGGAATACCGCCACCGCCTGGCTGCGTATTACGATACCATGGGCGACAAAGCAAACGCGAAGGCTGTTTATGAAGACATATTGCGCCGGGACCCCAACGACAAGGTGGCCAAACTGGCGGCGCTTGATAAAAGTAAAAACAGCACCGATGCAGAATACCTGGAAACCCTCAAGCCCTTGTTCGGTGATCCCAAAATTTCCATCGATGCCAAAATCAAGGAGATATTGCCCTATTTCCCAAAACTGGACGCCGGCAACGACGCCATGCTCACGCAAAATCTCCTCGATCTGGGTGTGCTGGTGGAAAAAGCACATGCGGACGACCCCAAGGCATGGAGCCTTTCCGGCGATCTTTTTTACCATGCCAACCGGCTCGATGAAGCGCTGGAAAAATACCGCCAATGTATTCGGCTGAGCCCCAATGTTTTCTCCGTCTGGGAAAATACCCTGGATATTCTGCAGCAACAAAAGAACTACAGTGAAATGCTCCGAGTCGCCGAACAGGCCATCGACGCATTTCCAAACCAGCCGAAGGCTTACTACAGTTTCGGATTGGCCGCCATCGAAAAAGGGCGCTACGACGATGCGATATCCCAGCTGGAACAAGCCATGCTGATGAGCGGCAACAACCTGCCGTTGCGGCTCGATCTGGCAGATCAGATCGGGTTGGCTTTGCTCGGAAAAAAAGATGTGGATACGGCGATTGCGCGATATGAACAGGTTTTGCAGAAAGGCGGCGACAAACACCCGGGTATCCTGGAACATTACGGCGATGCATTGTTTCAAAGCGGTCAGAACAGGAAAGCCCTCGAATACTGGCAAAAAGCAAATGCAATTCGCAAATCGCCCGCGCTCGAGCAGAAAATATCTTCCGGAAAACTTTAATGCTGCGGAAGAACATTTGACCTGGAAGTTGTTTGTAGTAATCTGTCCGTGGCAGAAGACCTCAAACAATTTCTTAAAACAAACCATTTGCAAAAGACTCAGATTTCCGGTTTTATTGCCAAAACGCTTTCCGGACTCGAACCGGCGCTTGCGGCCGAGTTGAAATCAATGGGCGCTACAGGCGTGCGCGAGTTAAAACGGGCCGTCGCTTTCGACGGTGATTTGCGCATGCTTTACCGCTGCAATTACGAGCTGCGGACAGCTCTCCGGGTGCTGGTCCCTATCCATTCTTTTCCTGCCTACAACGAAAAAAACCTTTATGAAGGCATCCGGGAGATCGATTGGTCGCAATATATGAGCATCAATGACACGCTGGCGGTTGACGCCATCACGCAGGGTGAGGTGTTCAGACATTCACAATACGTCGGGTTATTGACGAAAGACGCGATCGTGGATCAGTTTCGCGACCGCTTCCAGCGCCGCCCGAATGTTAATATCGCAGCCCCTGTTTTGCGTATCAATATACACATACAGGGTACGCACTGCGATGTATCGCTCGATGCAAGCGGCGATTCACTTCACCGTCGCAATTATCGCCGCGATACGGTGGAGGCCCCGCTCAATGAAGTGCTCGCGGCCGGCATGATACTGCTGAGCGGATGGAACGGGAAAAGCGATTTCGTTGACCCTATGTGTGGCAGCGGCACTTTGCCCATCGAGGCTGCAATGATCGCCACCCGTACGCCGCCACAGATCAAACGGGAATCGTTCGGTTTTTTTCGCTGGCCCGATTTTAACCGAAAACTCTGGCAAGAAGTTAAAAAAGAGGCTGACGACCGCATACAAAGCCCTGAATTTCAAATATTTGCCTCAGACAAAGATAATCGGGCGCGCAATGCGACTTCCATCAATGCCATGTCGGCAAGTTTGGAAAACGTAATACATACAGACAAAACAGCGTTTGAAAAACTGGATCCGCCAGGCCCGGCCGGTGTGCTCATTACCAATCCGCCTTACGATGAGCGCCTGAAAATGGACGATATTGTGGCCTTCTACAAAAGCATCGGCGACCGGCTTAAAAAGCATTGGACGGGTTGGGATGCATGGCTGATCTCGTCGAACAGGGATGCGCTCAAACACGTAGGACTGCGTCCTTCGCGAAAAATTACCTTGTTCAATGGCGCACTGGAATGCAGTTTTCAAAAATTTGAATTGTATGAAGGCTCAAAAGAGGTTTAAACGGCTTCCTTTTTTCATTGTTGCAGGGGCATTTCTCTGTTTCACAAACAAGATGGCAAGCCAGTCTTTTTCTGCGCACAAAAATTTGCATGAGCTCCAGAAAGCATTGGATGAGAAAAACTGTTCGGGCGGGACTTCATTGTTAGCACCAAACGACAGTATCCAATGGCAACCATATGATATTAGCAGTAGCGCCCTGCCGGACCGTCCGCCTTCTCTTTCACGCGTGTTTTTGCCGAAATGGTCGGCCGAATGCCTGCCGTTTTTTTGCCGGATCGAACACAAATTTGCCAAAACCAGCGCGGTGCCTGTAAAATTCCGCCTGGGATCGGTAGAATATGTGGATTGGTTGGAAGGCAAAACCCGGTTCCCTACTTTTGCTCCCCAATAGCCGAAAAAGTGTTCTGATGTTCAAGAAGTTTTCCCTCCTGCCCGTACTTGCCATTGTTTCTGCAACGGCCTGCAACCAGTCTGATACCGGACCCAAAAACACCCGACTTTTCACTCTGATGCCCTCGACGGAAACAGGTATTGATTTTCGCAACGACCTCGTATACGACCGCGATTTCAACATATACCGTTACCGGAATTTCTATAACGGCGGCGGTGTGGGCATCGGCGACGTGAACAACGATGGTCTCGCGGATGTGTTTTTTTCATCCAACATGGGTGAAAACCGCCTGTATCTGAATCACGGAAACTGGAAATTCGAGGATGTGACAAAGAAAGCGGGCGTCGCGGGGAAGGGCTCGTGGTCGACAGGCGTGTCGATGGCCGATGTAAACGGAGACGGGTGGCTGGATATCTATGTCTGCAATTCCGGTAACCCGCGGTCTACGGAGAAATCCAACCATGCCTTCAGTCGGGAAAACGAGTTGTTCATCAATAACCACGACGGGACATTTACAGAAAAAGCGCATGAATACGGCCTTGCCGATCGCGGGCTGACCACACACGCAGCGTTTTTCGACTATGACAAAGATGGCGATCTCGATGCCTACATATTGAACAACTCTTTTCGCCCCATCGGCTCATTTGATTTGCGGAAGAATCTGCGCTATACCCGCGACAGCCTCGGGGGGCATAAATTGCTTCGCAATGACAACGGTCATTTTACAGACGTAAGCCAGCAGGCGGGCATACTGGGCAGCGTTATTGCTTTTGGCCTCGGTGTAACAGTGGGTGATGCCGACATGGATGGTTGGCAGGATATCTATGTCTCAAATGACTTTTTCGAACGAGATTATTTGTACCACAATAACGGCGACGGAACCTTCAGCGAAGTACTGGAAAAGGAAATGCGCCATATCAGCGCAGCCAGTATGGGCGCCGACATGGCTGATATCAACAACGACGCCCGGCCCGATATTTTTGTAACGGACATGCTGCCGGAGCGCGACAACAGGATAAAGACCACTACGTCATTCGACAGCCCCGACCGGTTTCGGTATACCTCTTCCTACGGTTATTATAATCAGTTCACGCGCAACATGTTGCAACTGAACAATGGTGACAACACCTATTCAGAGATAGCCTGCCTCGGAGGAATGGAAGCAACGGACTGGAGTTGGGGAGCGCTGATGTTCGATATGGATAATGATGGCTGGCGCGATATTTTTGTCGCCAACGGCATTGCGCAGGACCTGACCAACCAGGATTATCTGATGTTTGCTTCCGATCCGGTGGTGCAGCAGGAAATTGTCGCGGGTGGCAATGTGGATTTCAAGCGCCTGATTGATTCTATTCCGAGCGAAAAGATTCCGAATTATGCTTTCCACAACAACGGGAACCTGACATTCACAAACATGGCCGAAGCGTGGGGGCTGGCGCAGCCGAGTTTTTCAAACGGAACCGCCTATGGTGATCTGGACAATGACGGCGACCTTGATATGGTTGTGAACAACGCCAATATGGAAGCCTTTGTCTATCGAAACGAGTCCGATAAATTACTGAATAACAATTATTT
>JAKOXM010000701.1 GCA_029781095.1 Bacteroidota bacterium | reverse complement strand
ACACAGTAACCATTGTTCGCTCCGATACGCACTCGAAATCATAGTGCTGTATTTTCCAGTCATAGAAATAGTAGTAATAGTTTTTCCCGAAAGAGGAGGAGGTAATTTGTCCCGCATTACCAATTGGATAGGGATAATTCAGTTGACCGGTATCCCGCCATATGTGCCCCAGGGGGCAACGGAGCGAAAACTGCCCGACTGGCACATCGAAATTCAATTCGAATATATTCAAGCCGGTTTGCACGGGAAATTGCTTGACAGCCGCCAAAGTATCCGCCTTGTAAAGTTGAACGAAGCGATTTACGAGGGGCGCCCCCGGCGGCACATATACTGTAACGGAGCGAAGGATGAACGGATCCCACGTTTCAAACAAAAGATATCCGCTCTGAGCAGGCAAACCGCCGGTTCCGGTTGTATCCGGCTTGCCGCCCGCCTCGATTTTCCCTGGGTAACTGTGATGGCTTTCAACATAATAAGCGATGGAATTGCCGAGCGGCTGCGTTTGAAACGAAGGGCCGGAGGCCAGCAAATTGCCGCCGAAAGGCTGGTCGTACCACTGGCAGTTTTCGCCGGTTGCGGTCAGAAGAATGGAATCGCCCTGACTGATGACGACATCATCGATCACAGGCGGCGGCGATGGCAGCACCACAACCTCGAACGGGGCAGATACCAGTTGCCCTTGCGTGCAGCGTGCATCCGTCGCTACAGTGTAACTGCCACTTTCGGCGACTGCAAGGGTTTGAGTGCCCGTTATACCGTTTGACCATGTATAGTTCTCGCCGGGAGCAGTACTCAAAAACAGAGTGTCGCCCTGACAAATAACATTTCCCTCGGGTGAAAAAATGACAGGAGGATCATCGCTAATAAATTCAATTTTAATGGTGTTCGTTAGAGATTTGCAGCCTGCTGTATCGGTGCAGATGGCAAAAAAACTGCCTGCGTCGGCCACTAGCAGCATTGGCCCAACCCATTTGTTGGACCATAAATAATTTGAAAAACCGACGGGGGCAAACAATTGCGTTGTGTCGCCAGGACAGATGCTCGTGCTGCTTTCAAAAGCCAGGAGGGAAGGAGGCAGGAGGCAGGAGGCCTCCTGCACAAGGTAAGTGCTGTCCGCAGTCAGATTTTGTATAATCGTCACAATACCGGAGGGCCAGCGAATTTTCAGGGAATCCACCTCGTCATTTTGCCCGAGGCCGAAATGTGCGGTGAGCGAACTCATCGGACTGTAACTTTGCCCGGAGCGCACTTCTCTTACCTGAATACCCCATGCGCCGTAAATTTCTACCCTGGCGCCAATACCATTCCGGTTGCCGGAAATGCCGAACGGTACAACATTCAACCAGTGGTTGTCATTACCTTCGTTCAACCAGACCTGGCTGTTGCGCAGTATATCGAGAAAACCGTCGTGGTTGAGGTCGGCGATAGCCCCGGGTTTTACGGGCGCGTTTTGACCGGTAAAAGTCAGATCGCCGTTGCCGAGGTACAGTTCGTTTTGCAGCTGGGAGAAAATGTCTACAAACCCGTCGTTATTGAAATCGCCGGATGCATTTTCAAAAGCGCCTAAGTCGTTGGCATCAATGCCGGAAGCCGCAATGACATTGGTAAAAGTGCCGTTGCCGTTGTTTCTGTACAAGCGATTCTGGAAGTCGTGGTTGACGACGAAGGCGTCGAAGTCGCCGTCGTTGTCAAAATCCTCGAAAACGGTACTCCATGACTGAGCGTTGTCGTCCAGCCCGGCTGAAGCGCCGACTTCGGAGAACGTGCCGTCGCCATTGTTTTGGTAGAGTAAATTGGTGCGGTTGATATTACCCGGCGGAGCGCCGCCCAGACATTTGGTAATATAAAGGTCGATGTCGCCGTCGTTGTCGTAGTCCGTCCAGATGGCTGAGTAGTTGCCGGGGCGGTCGGCTGTATGGATGAGGTTCGTATCGGGCATCATATTACCTGCGCCGTCATTGCGAAACGGGACTGACTGATCGTCGTCATCGCAGACAAAGCCATCAAGCCAGCCGTCGTTGTCGATGTCGGCGAGGGTGGAGCGCTGGCTAAAAATGGTAGCCGGCATAACTGTCTCCTTATACGAATGACCATTTTCACTGGCTTTTACAAAGGAAACTGTAGCGCTGTCGGCAAAGAGCAGATCATTAAAGCCATTATTGTCGAGATCGCCGGCGCAAATGCTCCAACTGGGTGGAGATTGAATTAATATCGGAAAGAATCGTTGTGAAAATGAGCCGTCCGGCTGCTGGTAGTCGATATAAAAACCTTTGTTTCCGATGCGTACCACGTCGTCAAGCCGGTCGCCATTCATGTCCACGGCGCAGTCGGAATAGGCCGTAAATCCGGAAGACGGGTTTAACAGACCAATTTGGATGTTAAAAGTGACGGGCTGGGCGGTAGCGATTTGAGCGACAAAGAAAAAGGTGAATACCACCTGCACTTTTTGCAGCAAAGCCAACCCATACCCTGAAGTTCGGTTCAACTTACGGAGGTCAACATACAACATAATCAGATCTTGAGAACGAGAACGATCCATCCTTTCGAGCAGGATATCAGGTTCGAATCGATCGTTTTGCTTTTCCGATAAAAGTATCGCTTGCTTTTGCTGCGCGAATTATTAATTGATCCAACGGGTAAACCAAGTTGCCTAATCCGTAATCTGCACGGATGAACCATCTACCCTTTATCGCAATAAAGATAGAATGAACCTCTTCCCGGTACAGATGACAGGGATCAATGAGAGGTATGATTTTCAGGAAGAGCCCTTTAAAACAATAGATTTTTCCAGACACGTGCTTTTATCCCTTCCTTTTGATCCGCTCAAAATCCGGCGTCCCTGTGAGCGTGTGCAAGGAGCGATTGCGCAGCCGGATCTCTTTGAACGGCATGTCCGCGCCGTCCGTTTCGCAGTGTATGACAAAAGCCGGGAACCCGGCGAGGTAAATTTTCACCTTGTCATAGGCCGGTTCATAAGCGGCATCCTTGCGTTGGCGGAACGTAAAATCGCCGTTTTTTCCCTCTGTCTCAAAAATTTTAAGGCTGAAATCGTTCTTGAAGTAAGCGTATCCTTCGCCGGCATCTTCGTACAAATGACTGGTTTTCATGCCGGTTTTGCAATAAACATAAAGGGTCAGTTCGTCCACCGGTTTGTCGCCCGTCCATTGGCGGATAGGGTAGGCAGCACAGAGCCTTCCCATATGAAAAAGGGGATTCGTTCGGGCATCACGTTTATGAACATTTCGCCGTTGCCCTGTTGGCTGGTACAGAAATACTACCCGTTGCTTTTCAGCAGGCAAATTGCCCCGGCGCTCAATTAATACCGAATCATGTAGTTTTGCTCCCGCATGAAAGTCGCCGGCTTCACCATCATCCGCAATGCCCTTTTGTACGACTACCCGGTCGTGGAGGCCATTACATCCATTTTGCCTGTTTGCGACTATTTTGTTGTAGCTGTTGGAAAATCGGATGATGATACCCTGAACTTGATTCGCGGCATCGGCGATCCGAAAATCCACATCATCGAAAGCATTTGGGACGACACCTTGCGCGAAGGTGGACGCGTGCTCGCCGAAGAAACCAACAAGGCCTTCGAGGCCATTCCGCCGGAATACGACTGGTGTTTTTACATCCAGGCCGACGAGTGTGTACACGAGCGGGACCACCCCGCCATCCGTGCCGGCATGGAGCGCTGGCTGAATGACCCGGACACGGAAGGTTT
>JAKOXM010000692.1 GCA_029781095.1 Bacteroidota bacterium | reverse complement strand
CCACAGTCGGGCTGATGGGGGTGGTAAGTCTTCCCCGATATTTCGTTTTCCGGATGCTAAACGACGACCCGCACCCCTTTCCCTGGATTCGGGTGATGCTAAGCCTGTCGTTCGGGCGGCTGCTATACCCGAGTCCGCAGTGGTCAGCGCTGGAAAAAACCTGGCTTTCCTTGTACCCGCTCAAAGGACTGCCGCCTGAAGGTATGGCGCTGATTCGCCATCTGACGGATATCATGCCTGCTTTCGTGCGGCTGGTGGCAGCGCACCGGAACAAACAAACCGAAAACCGCCGGTTCATGGATATTCTGCCACATCAACCGCGGCAACCTGACCGACTGCTTGGCATTTTCAAACGCTTGCAGGCGGTACCGGACGAGTGGTTCAAACAACCGCCATCTCTGGTATTCGCGGTGGTTGGACAGGCCCGGTTTGCCGGACTGCTCACGCCGCAGGCCGAAAATCAACTCCTGGTCCGGTGCCTGACGCACTGGGCTAAACGACAACGCGCGCCGCTTCCGAAGAGCGATCCGGTGAAGGCGCGCACATTGGTTCACCAATAAAAACTATGTTATGCAACCATTTCTTTTTTATGCCGAACTGATGGAACAAAACGTTCCCGCCGGCACGCCGGTACGGGTCCGGCTAAGGGTAGTATCCAATCCCGATTATGTGGATGCCGGCGGTAATACCGTTTTCGATATCCAGTTTAACATTGACGGGGCACCCGCCTTTCCTGACGGGATGACGGCTGCCGGAGGAGCGAATCCGGTCCCTCAACTCACACAAAGCGGTGTTTTTTACTATAATTTCACTGGACTTGCGATTCAATCGGCGCCTTATTTGCTTGCTATTTCCGTTACAGACAGCACTGCCCCTACGGGCCCGAACCTGCTGACCGTTCCGGTATCGTTTACTTTTCTGGTCATTGCGCCGCCGCCACCGCCGCCCAACCAGACTGCCGTTTCACTCTCCCGTTATACTCCACCCGATACGAATGACGAACCTTTTTGGGTAAACCTGAAAGCAAGTCAACTCAAGTTCAAACCCATGTTTGAGTTTGTAGTAAATTATGGGCTTTGCAGCGTAGATGCGAATAGCCCGGGCAGCCCCATGCCTCGCCGGCTGCCGTTCGTAGGTGTCAGTCAGTATTCCATCCTGAAATTCTCCATAGAGGCTTTTATGGCTTCGGTCGTCAGCCCCGGTTCTGATCCCGCCCTGAGCAGCTATCTCATACAGCAGCCAAATTTTGCAAATGCCAAAGTGCTACCGTATTACGATATGATTTTGCAAAACCTGCAACAATATCAGTTTGCAAATACCGAGGACGCCTGCGACAAAAGGTTTTTTGACAAGTTGCAGAATTTCAGCGCATTGGAACTGATCTATGATTACTGGATGGATCAGGGCGGTCTGGTGCAGGCGATGAACCTGATCTGTCTGCGCTTCCAGAACATGCGCAAAATTCCCGAACTGACCGCCTTCTACCGGCTGGACACCAATCCGTTGCTGCCATTAACGGACCTGTTGTGGGGTTACATCCAGGATGAGCAACATACGGTTTCCCTGCACCGCCGGGTGCATGAATACGACCATGAGTACGGCCTGACCCTGATCGGAAAAGCAGTGCCGAATGTGCGCCCTGTCGACAGCCGATCCAGTTTTCTGGAGGCATTCCACACCTTGTTGCACAAATGCGCGCTGTACTATGTGAAATCGGATGATACCACCTATATCGCGGACGGGCTGCCTGTATTGAATGCGCTGAAAGAAGTAAATATCCTGCTTGCGGAAGGCAATCACAATGCCTATGGTAACCTGACCTTCACAGCCCGGCATGAAAACACTGTGCAGCAATTCCTTATGGCGCAACCCGAAATGGACCGGTTCCTCGGCGGCCGTGCCATGGTACCATATGCTGAGCCCTGGCAAGGACCCGTCGATACCATCCGCGGCATAATGGGCTGGGGCAATGTGAGCATTCGCCACTTTCACAATCTCGCGACTTACGGCGAACTTATTCTGCTCTCCGTACGGTATGGCAACTGGAGCGTGGTGATTGATCCCAATCAGGCAGCCAACTGGGCCAATGCATTCCGCAACGAGATTATGCAGTATATCCACTCTTACCGCGCTGTTACAGGCGTCGATCTGTCGGCCGATACGGTAGGTTTGCGGGAAGAGCATTTCATGCAGCCATCCGTGCTCATCCAGCGCCGCATGACCAATGCTCGCAGCGGCAATAATGGCAGGCCGGCCACCGGCAGCCGCGTTTCTTTAGCCAACTGAATGTTTACCCGGAGGTTCGGCGTTTTTTTAATAAACTCCGAAAATCAGCGTCGGACCTCTTTTTTTTATCTTAAAAACACATCGCTATGTGCCTGCTATGCCAAAGAAACCCGGCGCGTGAAACCTCCGTATTACAGGAAGTTTTCCACGAGATCGGGCTTGGAAAAACACCGCAAAAACCACTGCAAGTGCCTGCCAACCGTCTTCCGTGGCGCGAGCGACGCGCCCAAAATGCTCGCACCGCTGCCAATAACTCCCTGTTAAAAGAGGTACTTGAAAACCTTTGACCCTGTATAGTACTCAAAACCAACATCATGATCATCGACGCCCATTGCCACGCCGGAAAAGGGGACGGCCTGTCCGGCCCCTGGGATACCGAAGCGCCGCTCGACCAATACCTGCATTATGCTTCGGAAAGCAAGATCGCCCGGACTATTGTGTTCCCGGCATTTCACACCGATTATGCTGTTGCCAACCGGGCTGTAGCCGGGCTGGTGGCCCGGTATCCCCGGCGGCTTTGGGGGTTCGCTTTTATTCACGCCGAACGGGATAGAGGCCGTGTATTCGAAATGGTGCAAACGGCTGTTAAACAATATGGTTTTCGCGGCATCAAG
>JAKOXM010000688.1 GCA_029781095.1 Bacteroidota bacterium | reverse complement strand
CTCATCACTATGATTATTTTTCCGCCCGCCATTCATCATTCGACGTATCGGCATCCATCCATATTCCTCCGTCCAGTTTCAGGGCGGTAATTTTCTTCTTGCTGCGGAGGGTAACGGCGGCCTGCTTTTGATCGGCTTGCCAGATGGCGGGAGTCTGGTGAAACCGTTCCGTGCTGCCGTCGCTGAAGGTGGCAATTATGGTAACGGGCGCGGGCATGCCTCCCACATTGCCAATGGTTACGATGACGCCGGATCTTGTCTGTTCCACCTTCTGAATGGCAAAATCGATATAATCGGGCATAAAAAACCAGCTGTTCCAGAACCAGTTTAAATCCTTTTCCGAAACGTTGTTGAAGGTATTGAAGAAATCCCAGGGTATCGGGTGCTTGCCGTGCCAGCGATCCAGGTATGCCTGAAGGCATTTTTTAAACAGCGCATCACCGAGCAGATCCTTCATGGCGAGATACCCAAGGGAGGCTTTGCCGTATTCATTGGAAAACAGGCCGTGGCCGTTGAGGGCATCGCCCGGCGTAATGATGGGAATATCTCCATCGGCCGACGGATATTTGATCCAATCTTCCACCCTGAATTGTTTATAGAATGTTTCTGCCTGCTCCAAACCCAGGTCTGCCGCCCCGATCAGCAGTTCGAAAGTGGTGGCCCATCCTTCATCCATAAAACCATACCGGGTTTCATTGATACCCATGTAAAAAGGCATATAGGTGTGCGCGATTTCATGCTCGGCTACAAATCTTGAAATCAGGGTATCCTTATAGGATTCATCATTGGCCATCATCGGGTATTCCATCCCGGCAAAGCCCTGAAAAATGGTGGTTTTTTCATAAGGGTAAGGTATTCCCGGCCAGTTGTGCGATAACCAGTCCAGGGAATGACGGCCGTACGACACCATGTTCCGGTAGTCGGCTGCCGCGGCAGAATAGGCAGCCTGTACGCTCGCCCTTCTACGGGTCGCATCATCGACCACCACGCTGGCAGCATCCCAAAGGTAGTGGTCGCTCAGCCCAAAGGCCATATCCGGTATATTCGTGGCCTTGAATTGCCAGCTGTTTATTTCATTTTGCAGGGTCACTTTTTGGCCGGCCAGGTCTTCCTCCGTGACCACCCGAATGGTCTGATCGGAAGTGAATGACTGGTTGAAACGCTTCAAGATGCCGGGTTGCAGCAATTGCCCGGGCTGCTGAAGGGTGCCTGTTCCCCAGACAACATAATTCTTCGGCACGCGGACCGTAACGGTATAATCATTGAAGTCGCTGTAAAACTCATGGCTGTCCATGAAATTCATATCATCCCATCCGCTTACATCATCCAGTACGGCAATGCGCGGATAGAAGTAGGCCAGGAAATAGGTGGTGGAGTCGATCATGCCCTCGCGGTTGCTCAGCAGGGAGATTTCATAATGCCATTTAAAAGAAACCGCCATGGAATCATGCGATGCCAGGGGTTCGGGCAAAGGGAATGGCTGGGTGGTAAAAAGGGAGGGATTATCCTGCCATTCAACCGCCTTGCCGTTAAAGGTTACCTCGTCAATATGCACGCCCGTGGTCAGATAATCTGCGACCGCTCCGTCGTCTCTGGGCGCGCCGGGCTTATGGATATTTAAAAACAATTTTATCAGGGCCACCCTCAGGGTGTTGGGGCTGTTGTTCACATAGGTGATGCTTTCTTCGCCCCTGATCGTTCGGTCGGGGGGCAAGGCGGTCACGACGATCGTATAACGGCCGTGGTTTTGCCAGTAGTTTTTTCCGGGCAACCCGTCCGGCGAACGGGTTCCTTTCTGGAAGGCTGCGCTTACGTTACGAGGCATGTAAAGCGGTTGCGCCGTAACCGAAAATTGAAACGCAAGGATGAGGCAGGCAATAATAAAAGGTCGGATCATAAGCCGTATTTGATGGAGAAAGGTATGCAGAATATCCAAAAATGCCGGGTAACAGTATCCGGTTTTTGTCGCCGTTCCCGTGATGCCAGCCTGCGGCATGTACACCGATATAATTGATATTCAACGAGATTGTGATCGGTGTGCATACCGCAGGCGTTGTCAGCATTTCCCTGAGGACAAGAGATGAGTTGTCTTTTTTCCTGATGTTCGGTAGCCTTCAAAACCGGAAATTCCGGCGTTTGAGCAATATTTTCACTTCCGGGCGACCACCAGCCTCCGCACTACCCTGCCCCGGTCGGTTTCGATCTGAAGCACGTATATGCCTGCAGGAAATCCGGCTGTACGCAGGTCGAAACCCTGCGACGCTACGGGCGAAGTCCATACCATGTTGCCCAGTACATCGAACAGGGCGGCGCGTTCTGCTCCGGCCCCGATCACCTGTACGCTGACCTTGTCATTTGCCGGATTCGGCGCGATCACGACCTCGACAGGGCGCGCGGGCTCATGGGTCGGCGTGCCGCTGAGATCGGCCACAACGCAATATTTATCCGTACAGGAGCCGGCGAAATTGCTGATTTGCAGGCATATCTGGTAGATGCCCGGCGGATCGTATTTATGATATAACGAATCAAAATAGCCCGAATAACTGGCGCCGTCGCCAAAATCGAGATGCCACGATTCCGCATTGTACGACAGGTCGCTGAGCAGAACGGTCTGATCAGGCAGGATGGTTATGTTAAAATAGGCATTGCAGGACAAATTGACGCAGCACTTGCCCTTTCGCCATGAGGTGACGCCATGCACGAGGGCATAACATTCGTTGTCGTAGGTAACGCTGTCGCAGCCACACACAGGGTCGTATATTTCGATACAGGGGGCAAGGGTGTCAATCCAGGCGGGGTTGATGCATTGCGACGGACAAATACCTGGTGTCCACGAAGTTATGCCGTTGTAATACCGCGCCGCGCAGGCATTGGGATACGTGACGCCGTTGCAGCCGCAGACAGGATCATATACGGCCGGACACAATACGCTGGGGTCGACAAGGGAGGAATCGATGCAGGGAATGCCCGGCACATGGACCGTTTTACAGACGGCGCTGCCGCATTGTGTGCCGTCGTCCGATTGGCCGGTTGCGGTAAGGCAAACGTTGTATGTTCCGGTGTCCTGATAAATGACTTCGGGGTTCTGCTCGAAGGAAGTCTGTCCGTCACCAAAATCCCAGTACCAGTTGCTGATGCCACCGGCTGAAAAGGCGGAAAGGTCGTTGAAGGTCCACGTAGTCGGATTCGCTTCCGATGTAGTCCCTTCAAAATCAACCAGAAGGTTGTTGCATACGCTGCCGCAAATACCCGGCACCCAGGACCTGACGCCGCCGTAATGCTCCGCTTCGCAGGCGTTGCTGTACGTGACGCCATCGCAACCGCACACCGGGATAAAAGCGAGGGGGCAGGCCACCATCGAGTC
>JAKOXM010000676.1 GCA_029781095.1 Bacteroidota bacterium | reverse complement strand
GCGTTGCCACAAATCTTTCAATTGAATCCAGTATTGGCCCTCGGGAATCGGCCCCTGATCCGCAATGTTTTGAACAGACTTGCAATAACAAAACCCGCCTTTTTTATTTCTGACACCTGAAACGGCCGGATATTTAAATATTCTGCTTCCCGCATACAGAGTAAGGTAGCTGCCGTCAAAAGTCAGTTTGAGGTGATTTGTGTGTGTGCGATGGAGAGGGTTGTGCCTCTCCGATTGATATCTCTTATCCATGGATTTTTTAATTTTCAGACAAGCAAAAAATGATTCGGACAGTATCCCCCGGGTGATCTAAAAATCTGATGTGGCCCGGGGGATACCAATCCTCACGGTTGTCCTTACTCCCTGTACAACGATTTGATCTCATCCACAGACAAGGCGCGGTTGTAAATACGCAGGTCGTCCACCGCACCTTTGAAAAAGTTGGAGGTCGGACTTGGTGTGCGCGTACCGATGTATAGCGGGGCGTCGTTTTTGGTTTCGCAGATGGTGTTGTCCGGCCCCTGACTGGTTTCCAAGCCGTCGGTATATCCGTACAGGAGGGTACCTCTCTTGACGAAAACGACGTGGTGAAACTGCTGGTCGTTTATTTTCGGACCGCTTGCGCCACCGCCGTGCTGGCAATCGCCGTCCCAACGCGCCGCATACCAGACACCCGGTGTGCCTTGTTCGGGTTTGGCGGTTTGATTTATTACACGCACAACAAAAGGATAACCGCCTTTCCATTTGGACAGCACATCATTGTCGACAGCGATGGTATTGTCCTGATTTCCGTATTTCAGCCACAGCGAAACCGTAAAATCCTGGTCTTTTCCGAAATTGATACCTCCGGAATGCGGCACTTTGATATAATCGTCGATACCGTCGAAAAAGACCGCCTTGCCTTCCTCGTTGTTCCGGTTGCGGACAAACTGCACCCCGTTGTTGGGGTTGCCGTGGTTGTTGAATCCGCTTTCATCCTGGGCATTTCCATCAAAAGGATAATAAGCGACGAGTCCGTCGGCCGGAATGGAAGAAGCCGAAGTGTCGGAATCCTTTTTGCAGGCTGTAAACATCAGACCGGCCAGCAGCGCGGCTAATAGGAGCGGTTGAAATAATTGCTTTTTCATGTTGAATGCTTTTTAAAATTGGTTGTAAATCAGACTGTTGATTGATATTGAATTACCATAAAGAGTTTTTGCCGGTGTCGTTCTTATCAACTACGGTCGTTTTTTCTATCCTTAAAAATTGGTTTCCACGAACTCTGCCCCTACCCGGAAAGCATCCTCCAAAGGGAGACAAGCCAGTTTGAAGCCTGCCATCAGGCATGCGAGGCGTTCGGAAGGCGTTCCGTGGTGCGAAAAGGAGCCGGCGTTATAATCCCCGGTTTCAAATGTCGCATTGGCGTAAATCCAGAACCCTGTGGCGTCCACCAGACCACTTCGTCCGAGGTAGTAGCCGGCGAGCAGATCGGCGTGGAGTTCCCTGTAAGCGAATGACAGGCTATTTGGAAAGCGTTCCTGGGCGAGGTGGCCGT
>JAKOXM010000654.1 GCA_029781095.1 Bacteroidota bacterium | reverse complement strand
CGAGGCTTTCCAAAACACCCGGAAAGGCCAGGTTACGCAGCTGGCCGACCGCGCCGGCCGCTATTTTACCGGACTGATCCTTGGCGTTGGCGGCGCAGCGTTTTTGTACTGGTGGCTGCTTCGCGGCGACATGACCATCGCCGTGAATGCGTTTACGGCCGTGATGATCATAGCCTGCCCTTGCGCCGTGGCCCTGGCGATACCTTTCACGCTCGGCAACATCGTGCGCATCCTGGGTCGCCACCGGTTCTATCTGAAAAATATCAACGTACTGGAAGCCATTGCCGCCGTCGATGCCGTCATTTTTGATAAAACGGGTACAATCACGAATGTTGCGCAGCAGCAGTTCGAATTTCACGGCCGGGCACTCGGCTATGCTGATAAAGTTGCCGTTCGTTCGCTGACACGTCATTCGGCGCACCCGCTCAGCCGGCGTATTTATGACTCGATGCAGGAAATACCGATAGAGGCGCCGCAACACTTTGAAGAGATCCCGGGTCGCGGTATCAGGGGAGTGGTGTCGGGGAAAGAAGTCAGGGTCGGTTCAGCGGATTTTATGGATATGCCCGATGCGGAGGCCGGCAAATCCGGGGTATACGTCGCTATCGACGGCGAGATGCGTGGCTATTTTGAAATAAAAAGCCGTTACCGGGACGGGCTGGAAGCAGTGTTGTGGTTTTTCAGGAACTCCGTCTCGCCAATGAAAAAAAATGTGGGCGTCTGGCTTCTTTCCGGCGACCAGGATCGAGAAGCCGTCAGCCTCGCACCGTTTTTCCCCGAATCCGACGCCATGTTTTTCAACCGCACACCGCAGGACAAACTGGATTTTGTGAAAAAACTACAACGCTTCGGGCGGCAGGTGATGATGCTCGGCGACGGGCTCAATGACGCGGGCGCTCTCCGCCAGAGCGACGTCGGGATCGTCGTTGCGGAAGATACCAACAATTTCACGCCGGCCTGCGACGCCATCCTGCATGCCGACGAATTCGCGAACCTGCCCCGGTACATCGGCCTGGCCCGTGACGGGGTGCAGATCGTACATCGCGCCTACTACATCGCATTTATTTACAATGTAGTAGGCTTGTCGTACGCCGTTACCGGCGCATTGTCGCCGCTGGTGGCAGCCGTGCTCATGCCACTGAGCTCGGTTACGATCGTGTTGTTTGGCGTGGGTATGGGAAACTGGATGGCGCGAAAAGGAGGGGCATAGCAGCGATCCCGGTTTCGCAGGAGATGACATCTTTTGAAGCGCGAAGGGGCCTCTCTAATCGTTTTTGAGATGTCGCCTGCTCCTGCGTCGCAGACTACACCTCAAAAACGAGGATATACTTACAGGGAATCACCACGCGCATTTTTTCCCGGAAAATCCTTAAAAACTCCACCTGACGCGCAAAATCACCCAGTTCAACGCATTTTTTAAACCGCCGTTTTCGCTCTTCAGCCAGAACAGCTGCCCCGTCAGATCCACATCCCAGTTTTCTGCAACGGAATATGCGGCGGTGGGAACAAGGATAGTCAGGTGACCGTTGGGCGAGTATACGCCCGTGAGTGAAGTGGTGAACAAAGGCGTAAAGACGTGCGACCCGCCTGCCATAAAGGACAGTTTTCCCGGCATCAGGTTGTCCGGCGAAAGATCGCTCCGGTTCAACGCGAAAACGTCGATGTTCCCGCTGCTGCCCCTGGAATTGACGAGCAGACCGCCATTGACGTACCAGCTGTCGCCCAAAGTCACATCCACGCCGGCGGTGGCGCTCACGCTGGCAGTGCCGTCGGCGCCGTCGAGCGGCTGAAAAACCGAGATTTCACCCTTGAAACCCGTCTGGCCGAGATTACCCGCCCAACCCAGTCCGGCGGCCAGGCGATTGCGGTATACGCCGGCCTGTGCCTGCCAGTCGTATTGCCTGAAATTTCCGCTGAACCGCGCCGCGCCAATCCATTGTTTTTTATTGCGGGCAGGGCTCACGGCCACGTCGAGCGCGGAAAAACTGCCCGTTCGGTATTGCATGCGCAGCGCATCGGCGCCCGGACGTTCTTCATAGTCGAAATCGAGAAAATTCCAGGCGTTGAACCAGTCATTCGGGTTCCAGTTGAGTGCGACGGCCCAATTGATGCGCTGGCGACCCAGGCGCAGGTTCCATCGGCCGTGTTGCCACTGCGCCCAGAGGCGATCGGACACCACGCTTCCGATCAGGGCAGGCCTTTTGACGGGTACGAAAGAGAGGTCGGCCCAGCCTTTGTCCTGGTCAAGCGATTCGGCCCAACCGGGCTGGAAGCGCACCCATTCGCCGTAATAAAGGCGGTTGCGCAATTCGGCGTCAACAGTCCAGTCGGAATCGGACCATTTGATTGTCAGGCGATTGTGCAAAAATCCTCCGTTGTACAATGAATTGCGCTGATCGGTGAATATCCAGTTCTGAAGGTTTTTAACATAGCCGCCGAAGTCCCAGTGCGAAACCGAGTCGGTCTGCGAAAACAACATGCAGGCATGCCCGACCGTCGTCAATGCGATCAGCGAAAAGCGCAACCAAAACCGATGTATGGCACGGGCTGTCATTGCATCAAGTATGGCGCAGGGCAGTTGGAGCCGAATCGGAAGCGATACGGCCATCCACGAGTGTGATCACCCGGCGGGCGCGCTCGATCACGCGCTGGTCGTGGGTGGAAAAAAGAAAGGTCATCTGCTCTTCGCGGTTTAGTTTTTCCATGATATCCAGCAGGGTGGAAGCGGAGTGACTGTCGAGGTTGGCCGTCGGCTCGTCGGCGAGAATAAACTGGGGTTTTGACGCCAGCGCCCGGGCTACCGCCACGCGTTGTTGTTGTCCGCCCGAAAGTTGGGTCGGCCGGGCGTTTAATTTATCGGACAAACCCACCGACTCGAGCAATTCCAGCACGCGCTGCTCCCGTTCCCGTCCGGGCACTTTTTGCAACAACATGATGAATTCAATATTTTCACGGGCAGTCAGTACCGGGATCAGGTTAAATGCCTGAAATACAAATCCGATGTTGTGCAAACGGAAATCAATAAGAGCATTGGAAGACATGCCGGTGATATCCGTTCCGTTAATGACAACTTTGCCGGTGGTGGGGGTATCGAGCCCTCCGATGAGGTTGAGCAGTGTGGTTTTGCCGGAGCCCGACGGTCCTACAAGCGCTGCAAATTCGCCGCGTTTGAGGTGCAGGTGCACATTGTTGACCGCATGTACAGGAATCGTATCCGGATTGTACACTTTTGACAAATTGTGGACGTCGATGATGGTTGGGCTTTCCATATTTTGCTGCATGAATACTCTTTTTATGCTCTTATTGCTTCCACGGGTTTCAGTTTCAATGCTTTAAGGGCCGGGAAAATGGCGGATAATACTGCTGCCAGTATCACCAGCCGGATGATTTGCCAGACACTGTGCATCGGGAGCATGGGGTAAATAATGCTGGCATAACCGAAATCACGCATCACATCGCCTGCAATGCCGGAAAGATCGATGCCGGTGCGGCCCAGCCAGATTACGCACGCCCAGGTGACCAGCAACCCCAGGGGAGCACCGATCAGGGTCAGCATGATCGTTTCCAGCATCACCATGCCGAATATTCGCGCCTTGTTCATGCCGATGGCCATCAGCACGCCGATTTCCCGCGTTCGTTCTATGACCGCCATCAACATCGTATTGATGATGCCGAATGCCAGCGCAATCAGGATGATGATAATATAAATAATGGCATACGTGTCGAGCGAGGATATGACGAGCGAGGTTTCAGGTGATATGTCCTGCCATTTTTTTACCTCCAGTCCCGGCAACATCGCCTGCAGCCTGTGGTACACGGTATCCAGGTCATTATCGTGTTGCAGCAGAATGGCCGCTTCCTGGGCGCGGTTGTGCAATCCCAGCAGACGGTCGAGGTCCTGTTTCCTTACAAATACATTTTGTTCGTCGAGCGGGGCATTATCGGAAGTGTAGAGGCCGCATACCCGGTATGCGGTCGAGATGATGTTGGAAGCCGTATCGAGGAAGGTGAGCACCACTTTTTGTCCGACTTCCAGTTTCATTTTATCGGCGAGGCGATTGCTCAGGAGTATCCGGTTTTTCATTGTAGTATCGAGATACTCGCCGTCACGGACAAAACCCGCGAGTTGGCGGGTTGCCTGCTCCTCGGGGGCGGTGATGCCATTGATCTGCACGCCCTGGCTTCCGGAAGCAGTCGCCAGCATACCGGTTGTGATGCTGCGCAGGGAAAATGCCTTGATTTCGGGGATGTTTTGCAGGATAGCGCGCAGACTGTCCGAACTAAAATTGTATTGAGACTCCAGGTCGTCTTCAAACTTCGGATGATGCACCTGTATGTGCGAAACCTCGTGATCTATGGCGATGCGCAGACGCCCGTCGCCCATACCGTAATAGATGGCGATGATAAATGCGCCCGCCCACATCCCGATCGCTACGGAGCTCGCAATCAGCATACTCCGCATGCGATTGCGCCATAAATTTCGCCAGGCAATGAGGAACAGCATCTGAATTATTTTTAGTTTTAAATGACCGGAATATCGAGGTGTTATTTATTTAAAACGTTGATATTCAAATTTTTGAAAAAAATATGTTTAGCGCCTCATGGCGGCAACGGGATCGAGTCGCATGATGCGCCATACGGGGTACAAGGCCAGTATTAGTCCGATCACCAGCACGACCATCGTTTGATTGACGAAGATTGACAACTTCAGCGTTGCCGGAAAAACGGCCTCAAACCCGAAGCGCTCATATATTTTCGCGATCTCTCCTCCGAAGCGAATCGGATATTCCGTGAGGTACCATGTGATCGGCCAGCTCAGCAACATGCCCACCAGACTTCCTGTGAGTGTGAGGAATACGGTCTCCAGCAAAACCATCACCGCGATCTTGCCCTTGCGCATGCCCAGGGCGACCAGCATGCCGAATTCCCGCTGCCGTTCCGACAGCATCATCAGCAAGGTGGAAAAAATTCCGAACGAGATCAGGAGGTACAGCACCGCAAGAAAGATGTACATGCCGGCCGTATCTGTTTTGATATGTTGTACCACTTCCGGCATCATTTCTTCCCAGGTCATTACTTCCAGGCTTTTGGGTAAAGCAGTCCGCAGCGCCTTTTTTACGTCATTTACCTTGCGCGGATCGTCGAGACTGAGCGCCAGGGCCGTTGCCCGTTGCGATGCGTCGAGCCATCTGCGGGCTGCGGGCAGTGCCAGATAACAAATACGGCCGTTGAGATCGGGGGAGCCGAAGTGGAGGATACCGGCGATGCGAAACTGCCCGGCCGCCGTCGACCCGTAGTAACTCTGGCTGAGCAATACCAATGTGTCGCCTATCGTGAGCCGGAGTTTGCCGGCAAGCCCTTCAGCGACCAGGGCCTCCTGCGAAGCGGTATCAATAAACGTTCCCTGCACCAATTTGCTCCGCAGGTGTGTGAGTCCGTCTTCGGCTACGGGATCTACGCCGGCTATCAGACAGCCCCGTGTCTTTTCGCCGGCGGACGCGAGGGCAAAAACTTCCAGCCGCGGGGCCGCGTTCGACACGTCCGGTACGCCCAGAACTTTTTGCACCAGCGTATCGGAGGTCTCAAAACTGTTTTCCAGGGTTTGCTCTTTCCAGTAACCTTCGCCATGCACCTGTACGTATCCTGTATAAAGGCTTACCAGGTTATTTACGAGGTTGTCCCATACGCCTTTTTGCAACGATGAAGTCACAACAGCCAGGGCGACGGCACTGGCGATGGAGGCCATTGTTATCAGCGAACGGTTGCGGTTACGCCAGATATTTCGCCAGGCAAGGATACTCAGCATTTCATTGGACTTTGGTCATGTTACCGGTGGTGAAAAAACTGTCTGCGATTGGCTTGTCGAACTCCAGGTTTTTGTATTCGATAACGGTCTGGTGCCCTTTTTTATCGGCAGGCGTCATTTCCAGCCGCGTTGGGAGCAGCCGTCCGCCTATTTTTTTTACATCGGAGCTAACCATGGTGTTCACCAGCCCGCCGGATTCGTCGTAAAACTCCGCGCGGAGCTGCAGGAATTCTTTTTGTGTGATCCAGAGGATTATTTTTCCCCATATAACGGCCGCTTCGGGCTTGGGAATCATCTGAATTTTATAACACAGGCTATCGCCCTGTTTTTCGGTGCCCAGCAGCGTCTGTTCGTAATCGTCCACAAGCGACGATTCTTTTACCAGGTCATCGTTGGCAAAATCGGTACCCATCCAGGACTGGCTCATCATCGAGGGCGGCAATTTGATCGTTCTTTCGAGGGAGGGCAGCCAGTTCCAGACTTCCTTTTTGCGTTTCAGAAATGCCGTGCCCTTGTCTTTGGCCGGCGATTTGACCAGCAACAAAGCGTAATCGGTGCCTTTCATCCAGGCTTTTATTTCCATGGTACGCGTCCATTTGGGGCGCACCGTGGTGATGTCCATCGTTGCGGTGGAGGTTTTGCCCCGGGCGTTGTCTTCCGCCTTTCGAACAATTTCGCGGGCATTCTGGCCACGAAGAAGGCTGCCTGTCAATAAAGAAAGCACAATCAGGAGAGAATAACGCATATCAATCGGTTTTCTAAATCAGGCCCAAAATCGGCCGGGGAGTCAGGGTATTCAATGATCCCGGGCACCGGAGGGCGTAATGTGTATCAGCCCAAACCGGTTGTTTTATATTCCAGGCCACGCTACGGAAATTTCGAAAAATACGGAGTGTTGAAATCCGGATTTTTGCGGCTTTGTGAGGAAAAGGTTCGGCAGTGTGTTATCCGCGATACAGGAGTAAAAACAACATGGGCCATTTCGGAAACCCGAAATGACCCATGATTATTGCTGCTTTATGAAAAAAACTATCTTACCACGATCAATTTTTCCGTTTTGACGGCATCGCCTGCCTGAATGCGGACGAAGTAAAAACCGGAAGAAAGGGCTGAAGTAGAAAGGGTGTAGGTTTGTTCGCCAGCAAGGGCTTTTTCACTGACCTGCTGGCCAAAATACTGACCTTCCAGGTTATATATTTCAACCGAAAGTGCGGCCGGATTGGCCAGTGTGAGTTGCAGGGTAACCTGATCATTAGCCACAGTAGGGTAGAGCTTCACCGTGCTGATATATTGCTCGACATGTTTGGTCTCTACGAGGCAACTTGTGTTCAAATCCAGGAATTTCGCCCAGCCGCAGGTCCAGTCGTCCGTGCCGTCGAAAGCGCCCACGTACGATACCTTGTCGAAGAAAGGCTTGTCGATGCGGGGAGCGGTAAACGCTGCTGCACCCAGTGCCGATGAAGTCGCGGTGGGTTGTTCGTTCGGAACGTCCAGATTATACGCATCCTGAAGTGCCGCTCCGTTGGGGTTGGCATTGGTCGCGTTGCCCCAGCCGGACGTATTAAACCACGTATCGACATTAAAACCGTTGCTGGCATTGGTCTGCAGCAAGGCAGCCGGGCCGTGTACCTGGGTATTTTTTACTTCCAGTTTGCCGTTTTGTGCGTTTTCTGCGGTGCCGTTGCCGTCAATGAATACACCCACAGGGTAGCTGCCGAGCAGTAGGGTGTTGAAGATGCCGATCTCGCAATCGCGGCGCAGGTGGGCGGCGCGTTTGAAGTTGGGGTTGATGCCTGAGCCCGTCGGGCCTGCGATCGTCACGTTGGAGAAGGTGGGTGCTGTTTTCGGGGCAGTGTCGTCGCCGGCAGCATTGTTATCCACCTCAAAACCATTAGAGCCACTTACGTCGGCCACCTGCGGGTCGCGGACGGAAAAAGCGTATTGAATATTGCCGGAGAAACCGTTGTCGCAGTCAAAGTCGTCATCGAGGCCGCGATAAGCGATCAGGTGCTTGCAGTTGACCGTGCCGCCGAACCATTCATAAGAGTCGTCGCCGGAGTACGATACCTGCACGTGGTCCACAATGGTGCCGGAGCCGACAGCGCCGAAAGTCACGCCGTTGATCTCGTTGTTGGGCTGGAACGCAATACCGGGGTATTCGACGCGTACATAGCGGAGAATACCCGAGTTGTCGTTGTCTTTTGCGCCGCCGACCTGGTCGCCGCCGCCGTAAAGACCTTTTACCGGGTCGATACCGCCTTCGATAAGACCCAGACCCGGCGTGCCGTTGTACACCTGGTTGGTGGAAGCATAACCGAGCAGGATCAAACCGCCCCATGAACCATAGGAAGGATTCGGGTCGTTGGTCGTGAATACGATGGGCAGGTCCTGTGTGCCGTCAGCGATCAGTTTCGAGCAGCGCGTTACGATGAGGGCGCCTTTCGAGCCTTTATCACCCCTGATCACCGTACCGGGCTCGATGGTCAGCGTAGCGCAGTTGGTGATGTAGATAAAACCCTGAAGTGTATATTCTTTATCAGCAGTCCAGGTCGTGTTGCTGGTAACGTCGGTGGAGATGGTTACCTGCTGGGGTGTGGGGGCCGGGAGGCAACCAGCATCTGCCCATTTTGCCCAGGGGCAGGTCCAGTCGCCGGTAGGACCGAATGCGCCGGCATAACTCACCGGTGTGAAGAATGGATCCTGGATGCGTGCATCGGACGTGAAGCTGGCTGCATTGAGCACCGGAGATCCCGATGCGGGGCGCGGGTTGGGCAGGTTGATATTGAACGGATCGACCAGGCCTGCATCGGCGGCATTGGCACTTCTCGTGATATTTTTATCAGTTACCCATGTATTAATGTCAAAGCCGTTGGCGGCATTGGTACTCAGCAACGATGTCATCCCGTTGAAGAACGAATTGCGGACGATCAACTTGCCGTTTTGGGCGTTGGATGCCGCTGCATCGCCGTCGATGAACAGACCTACGGGGTAGTTGCCTACAAAAACCGAGTTAAATGTGGCCAACTCCGTGCTGCGGCGAAGGTGCGCGGCGCGCTTGTAATTGGGATTGATATTGGCGCCACTGGGACCTACGATCGTTACATTGGAGAAAGTCGGGGCCGTTTTGGGCATCGCCTCGTCACCGGCAGCATCGTTGTCCGACTCGAAACCATTCGAACCGCTTACATCGGCCACCTGCGGATCGCGTACCGATAAAGCGAACTGAATTTTACCGGAATAACCGTTGTCCGTATCGAAATCGTCATCGAGCGGACGGTATGCGATCAGGTATTTGCAATTGACCGTACCCCCAAACCATTCAAATGCGTCGTCGTTCGCATAGGAAACCTGTACGTGTTCTACAGTGGTGCCCGATCCGACAGCGCCCATCGTGAGGCCGTTGATCTCGTTATTGGGCTGGAAGGCGATCCCGGCGTATTCGATGCGCACATAACGCAACGTACCCGAATTGTCATCTGCCTTTGCGCCGCCCGTCTGGTCGCCGCCGCCATAGAGGCCTTTTACCGGGTCGATGCCGCCTTCGATCAAACCGAGACCGGCCGTGCCGTTGTACACCTGGTTGGTAGGTGCATAACCGAGCACAATCACGCCGCCCCAGTCACCGTATGTAGGTGTCGGTTCATTGCTGGTAAATACGATCGGCTCGGAAGGTGTGCCGCTGGCGTTGATTTTGGCGCCGCGGGTCACAATCAAAGAACCTTTGGTGTTTTTATCGCCTTTGATCACCGTTCCCGGCTCGATGGTAAGCACCGCGCCGTTGGTCACGTACACAAAGCCACTCAACAAATAGGTATTATTCTTCGTCCAGGTTGTATTCGACGTAATATCGCCGGATACCACTACCTGCGCATTAACGGTGCTGAAAACCGCCACGAGGAAAGCAAGCAGTAAAAACGCTTTTTTCATAATCAGGAATTTTTGATTGGATAATTTGTACGCCGCAAAGGTCGACAGCCATGGCAGGGAGGGAGAAAACGGGGGGTTAAGTTTGGTTTAAGTCTGTATTAAGCCAGTATTAAGTAATGCTAATTTGCGCGATGTATCGCCAATTATCACGGATTTGTACTGCTCGCAACTTTGTATTTATGGGAAAAAATACCATCTCGCGCCATTATCACGTTTTGAACAAGCCTCCGGATCACCTGTACCAATTCGCCGCCCAAAATCTGCGTCAATCCACACAAATAAGCATAATAAAAAAACCCGGAACAACTTGCGTCGCCCGGGCCTAGTAGTTAAAATTCCTAACCTTTAAACTACTAAAATCTGTATCCAATTCTTGATATTCGACGGACTTCCTGGCCCGCCGTTATTTATCTTGTGACGGATTGAAAAGCCCGCCTGTGCATTCAGAAACGGTATCCGAGGCTGAGCGTGACGGTGCTGCCGAGGTTGAGGCGCTGCATCACGTTGTCCTGGTCAGCCTCGTATTTGTGGCTGGCGTTGTTGTCCTGGTAATACATAAATTCGGAGCGGAAAATATCACTCCAGGTAAGTTTTATTTCACCGTGCTGCCAGATGTGTTTGCTGATCTGGAAATCGAGCAGGTTGCGGTGGCGCTCGTAGATATCGCCGTATCCCACGGTGCCAACCTGTGCGATGCGGTCGCCGATGACGTTGTAGACGAGCGTAGTGTTTATGCCCCAGGCCGGGATGTTATAGCTCAAACCGGCATTGATGATATAAGGCGATTGCCCTTGCAGCGCACGGGTGGAATCGAAGTAGGAAACGCCTTTCGACAGGTCGATACCCGAACGGATCAGAGCGGCATTGGTAAACAACTGGAGATTTTCCCAACCTTTTCCGAGGAAATCAAGGTTTTTGCGCAATTCAACTTCCGCACCGTAATTTTTTGCACTTTTTACGTTGCTGTACGAGAATGTGCGCGTGCCGCCGCCCACAGCGGCGAAAGTAAATTCGATGGGGTTGTCGAATTTTTTATAAAAAAGGCTGACACTGAACAACTGGTTTGATCCCGGATAAATTTCGTAGCGAATATCGGCGTTGTAAATGGTGCCGGGGTTCAGGTTCGGGTTTCCGATTACGTTGGCGTTCAGGTAAAAATCGTAGAAAGAGAAAGGCGCCAGTTCGCGGAATTCGGGACGGGTCACCGTTTTCGAGCCCGAGAGACGCAGCTGGTGCTTGTCGTTGAAACTGTAAGTAATATTGAATGAAGGCAGCAGGCTCGTTACGGTGGTATCTACTTTGATAGGCGTGCCGCTGTACTGGGCGGATTCTACCTGCTGGTGAAAACTTTCAAAACGCAGGCCCCAGCTGATGCGCAGTTTTTCAGCAATTTTATTGTCGAGCATCACGTAACCTGCCGACAGGTCGGAATTGCCTTTGTAGCTATCGCTGGGGTTGGTGATCTCGTCGAGAATGAAACCCTTGTTGCCGATATTTTCCGGCGCAAATATTTGATCCTGAGGCAGATTGAGCAGAGAATAATCGAATTGCAGGAAATTGCCCAGTATGAAACCCATGACGCGTGCATCGAACATACGATCGCGTTTCTGGTAAAGTCCTCCGACTTTCAGGGATTGCTTTTCGCCGAAAAGGGCAAAAGGAATATTCAGGTCCGTGTTGCCGTTCCAGGTATTTTCTTCCAGTCTGGAATAAAAGCGTCCGCTGCGGTAAGGGTCGGCCGAACCGAATGGCACATAAGCCTGGTACGGCACGTTTACGTCGGAAGTGTCCTCGAAGTTTTTGAAGTAAAACATCCGGCGCAGGGAAGGTATGTCGCGGGTGCTGCGGTTGAAACCGCCGCCCCAGTTCCAGCGCATACCGCCGGGCAACTGGTGGTCGCCGTAAAGCCGGGTGGTAAGCAGGTGGTTTTCGGTGTATTCGATCGATGTGGACGACACTTTGCGCTGTTGTTCAAAGTCGTTGCCGGAGCGGTCGCTTACGATATTGTCGGTATTGGTGGAGTATGTGGCCTGAAACCCGATTTTCTGGGTATTGTTGATCTTGAGCGCCGTATTGAAAAGCGACCCCCACAATACGTTGTTTTTGAATTGGTTGTCAGAGTAGTCGAACAGCATTCCGGAGTTGTCGTAGTCAAAGCGCCGGCCGTTTTGCAGCCGGTTGTTGTTGCTGTACGACAGTGCCAGCGTGGTGCCGAGTTGCGTCTTTTTAGCCGGATCGGTCACATAGCCGCTGCTGATCTGGAAACCCATGTTCGGGCGTGCGCTGCTGCGATCCATGATGGCCCAGTCATTGGGAATCGCTTGCGAGAGGCGATATTTTTCGTCCTTGGAAGTGGCTTTGAAATCGCTTGTATTCGGAAAGGTACCAGGCAGTGCCCGCGTATTGTCGTCGAGTCCCAGCCAGTCGGTACCGCCGCTGTTACCCGTCTGATAAGGCTTGAACGTGGTGACGTTGTTGTAGCCGCCGCTGACGTTTACGCGCAGGTAGGTTTCTTCGGGAATATCTTTCGTGTTTAACAGGATGGCCCCTCCGGCAAATTCACCCGGCAGATCGGCGCTCGCGGTTTTTATAACCATAAGGTTGTCGAGCATCGACGACGGGAAAAGGTCGAAAGAGAAGGCTTTGCGGTCCGGCTCGGTGCTGGAGAGCAGCGCGCCGTTGAGCATGGCAATATTGTAGCGGTCGCCCAGACCGCGGATTACGGCAAATTTATTGTCCTGGATACTGGCCCCGCTCACCCGCCGGATTACGTCGCCTGTGGTGCGGTCGGGCGTGCGTTTGATCGTTTCTGCACTGATGCCGTCGCCTATGGTAGGGCTGCTTTTCTGAAGGATTGTGAGGGCGCTCATGCTGGAGCGCTGAGCCGTGGCTGTAATGACCACTTCGCTCACCAGCATGGCCGTAGCGTCTTCCATGGCGACGTCCACGGTACTTACATCGCCGTTGCGTACGGTTATGTTTTCGATGGTTTGGGATTGGTAACCGGTGTAATTAACGGTAATCTTGTGCACCCCGGCTTCGACTCCCGCAATGGTGAAATTGCCATCGAGATCGGTTACGGCGCCGCCGGCGCCTTCGTCGAGGCGGATGGAGGCGCCGATAAGCGCTTCAGCGAGCTTGGAGTCAATAACTTTACCGGAGATGCTGCCTTTTTGAGCGAGAAGGGAAAGGGGTAAAAAGCACAGAAGTGCCAGGAGGTTGGATATACGTTTCATAATGGAGACACAGATTTTCAGGGGCAAAGTTCCCTTGAGTGTCGCCTGGCAGACGAAAAAAGTAGTTTAAGTCTATGTTAAGTTTACGAAGCAGGGTCATTTTCCTACTCGTAACGCCGTCGCATACGCGTTGGGCAAGGGACTACGCTCGACTGCAAGGGCGGCTTTTTCCACATCATATTCAAAACGAACAAACTCAACCCGCAGGCTGCCGGCCCGACGGGTACTACTTTCTGCGTCGAAATGGAGCAGGACGTAGCAGCCGCGCGGGTCGCCGTCTTTCGGTTTGCCCACCGAGCCGGTGTTGATCGCATGACGAAAATGAGGCTCGGCGTCCGTGCCCGAATGCAGAACCCTGTGGTAGGGTTTGTGCGTGTGGCCGAAGCAAAGCACATCGGCATTTGCCGCCTCGAGGATGCGCAAAAGGCTCTTTTCCTCGCGGTCTTCAAACAGGTATTCGTTGATCCTGCGCGGGCTGCCGTGTACGAACAGCACCTGGAGCAGGTCGCCGCCGGCCAGTTCAAATTCGAGGCGGATATGTTTCGGTAATTCACGAAGATACTGACGTTCAGCGGCTTGCACCATTTGATTGGTAAATGAAATGGACACTGCGCCGTTTGCCTTTTCCTCATCCGTTTTGTACGCGCAGCCGCAGTCGTCGCTCGCGCGCCCTACGCCGTAGTCGTAATTGCCCGCGATGGCCGGTATGCCCCGCTCGCGGATGGCGCGGATAACTTCATTGGGCCAGATGTTGTAGCCAACGAGATCGCCGAGACAAAAAACCTGGTCGGGCCTGCGTTTTTCCACGTCGGCAAAAAAGGCTTCGAGAGCGGGCAGGTTGGCGTGGATATCGGAGAAAAGGGCGATGGTCATGTCTTTTCAGGTATAAGAAGTTGTTTTGAGTTATTCCCGGCGAAGCAAAAGTGCAGGTTTTGATTCGCCGGGAATAACTTAATCTCCCCTAACAACACCCGCTACCGGGCGCGCAGCAGGCTTTCCCTGCCTCGGCGGCTAAATCGCGCATTCGGGTTTTCCGCTTCTCGAAAGCAAGTGCTTTTTGTTCAGGGTTGCCGCCGGGTTTTTCGGCGTACACCGTTATACTGAAAATACCGGTGCCGGAGTCGACGAAGGCCTTGAGTTGCCCTGCAGTCAGGTATTCAAGCAGGATGTTGTCGGGGATCAGGATTGGTTTTTGTTTTTGCACGGTAACGTTGGTGAAGCCCGCCTTGTGCACAAGTTCCAGATAATCACTTATTTGAATGGCGCCCGATACGCAACCGGCATACATTTCGGCTGCATCGCGCAGGCTGTCGGGCAAATCGCCGGACAGCACCACATCGGAGATGCTGAAATGGCCCCCGGGGCGCAGCACGCGCATGATTTCGCTGAAAACGGCGGCTTTGTCTGGCACCAGGTTGAGTACGCAATTGCTCACGACCACATCCACCGTCTGGTCGTTCACGGGCAGTTCTTCGATATCGCCCTGGCGAAATTCGACGTTGTTAAAGCCCAGTTTTTCGGCATTCATACGCGCTTTGGCAATCATGGCCGGGGTAAAATCCACGCCGATCACTCTGCCGGCCGCACCCGTTTCGGCGCGAGCCACAAAACAATCGTTGCCGGCCCCGGAACCGAGGTCGAGCACGGTATCGCCCGGCTGGATGTGGGCGAATTCTGTCGGCAGGCCGCAACCCAGGCCAAGGTCGGCGTCGGGATTGTAGCCCGGCAAATTGGCGTAGGAATCGGCCATGATGGTGTACGTTCCGCCCGTGGCGCCCATACCACAGCAGGTGGTTTCGTTTGTGCTTTTGTCCTGTACCGCAATTTCGCTGTATTTTTCGCGCACGATGTTTTTGATTTCTTCCG
>JAKOXM010000636.1 GCA_029781095.1 Bacteroidota bacterium | reverse complement strand
TGGCTTCCACGCGCGTACGGATTTCATCTATGACGTCGAAAGTGCTGCGGCTGCGCTGTTTTTTTAACTGGATCAGATAGTCGCCCCGATTCGGCTCCGTGATAAAAAAGCCCATTTGGGTGCCTGTTCTGCGGCTGTACGCTTGCACTTCCGGCACTTCCACGATGATTTTTTCAACTTCGCGCAATATGCGGTCTGTTTCTTCCAGCGAAGTGCCGGGAGGCGATTCGTAGTCCAAAACAATGCTGCCCTCGTCCATTTCCGGAAGAAAGCCCGTTTCTAGTCGCGGCACGATGTAGTAAATCATAAAGGCCAGACCGGCCATGATGCCGATGCTCAGCCAGGGTCGTCGGATAAAAAAGCGCACCCAGCGTTGCTCCTTCACTTCATGTGTTTCAGAAATTCCGCGTTTTTTACTCTTTTTCTTCGGGGCTTTTTTCTCCCGCGTCAGCAGGAGATAAATGACGGGCAACAAAAGCCAGGTGACAAAAAACGAGCACACGAGGATGACGATCATGGTGTCGGTCATCACTTTGAAATAGGCGCCCGCCACGCCGCTCATGAGCACGAAGGGTAAAAAAATGACGATAGTACTCACTGAAGAGCCAAGCATGGCCGGAAAAAGATAGGCGATGGCTTTGGAAAGCAGGGCCGTGGTCGGGTGTTCGGGGTGTTCTTCGTGGGTCCGGTGTATCTGCTCCACGACGACAATGGCATCGTCGATGATGAGACCGATGGCTGCGGCAATGGCGCCCAGTGTCATGATATTGAGCGTCGCGCCGGTGGCATACAGCACAATAAGCGTGAGGCCCAGGGTGACCGGGATCGTAAAAAGAATGGTGGCGCTGGCTTTCAGCGAACGCAGAAAAATGATGGCAACCAGTATCGCGAGCAAGAGACCGACCCAGAGGCTGTCCGTGACGCTGTGTACAGAGTCTTTTACAAAATCTGCCTGGACGTAAAAGGGCTGTATGCTTACGTCGGCGGGCAAAACGTGCCTCATTTCGGCCACCTTTTTCTCCATATCTTCGGACAGGTCGATCAGGTTGACGGTGGGTTGTTTTACGACTGCGACGAGAATGCTTTCCTTGCCGTTGGCATTGATTTTAATATACTCTTTCGCCTCCCGGATTGCCACGTCTGCAATGTCTTTCAGCAGAACGACCCGCTTGCCATTGTTGCTGATGACGATGTGTTCCAACTCGGTTTTTGAATCGATCACCGCGTCGGTCACAGTGAGGTACAGCAGCCGGTAGTCGGACAGGTAGCCGTTGGAAGTGATGAAATTGGTTTGACTCAGAGCCGTATTGATCAGGTCGGGTGTGATGCCGAGGCTGCTCATTTTGCGGATATCGAGCGTCAGCCAGTATTCTTTCGTTTTGCCGCCGATAACCCTGATTTCACTCACCCCGTCCACCTGTGAAAGGAAGGGTTTGATCGTATAGGTCGCCAGTTGTCTGAGCTCGATGGGCGAACGGCTTTTGCTCTCAAGCGAATAGCCGATGACGGGCAATATCGACGGATTCATTTTCTCCACCGAGATCTGCAGATCGGGCGGCAGGTTATTGCGGATCTGATTGATCCTCGATTCGATGCGCTGCTGGCTGAGGTCTATATCGGCCTTCCAGTCCATAAAAGCCGAAATTTCGCAGCTGCCCCGGCTCGTGGTGCTGCGGACATTCTTCAGTTCCGGCACCTGTTTGATGGCATTTTCAAGGGGCCGGGTAACAGTGAGCATCATTTTATCCACCGGCTGCTGGCCCGCGTCGGCGATGACTTTGATTTTCGGGAATGTGATTTCGGGGAAAAGCGCCGTCTGAAGACGACTGTATACAAATCCGCCGCCGAACAGCACGAGGACGATAACCACTGCAAGCGGGCTCTTGTGCGAAACAAAAAAATTCTTCATGTGCGGCGCCTATTCTTTGACAATGAACACTTTGGCGGTGTCGGGAAGCCCGTAATTCCCCGTCAGCAAAATACGCTCGCCGGCTGCGAAACGGGGACTGAGGATTTCCACACGATCAGCCGTTTCGATACCTTTTCGAACGGGCACTTTCACCGCCGTACTGTCGTCGAGCATTTTCATTACCCAAAAAGCGCTTTGCGTCTCATCGGTCAGCAGGGCAGGTTTGGGCAGCGAGCAGGCATTGGGGCGCGTGTTTTTGACGATTCGCACCGTAGCGATCAGGTTTTCAGGCATGGGCCGGGAACTGCCGGGCCGGATGACGATGCTCTGTGTTTGCGAAACGGGGTCCACGCTGGGCATGGCGCCTGTGATGCGCCCCGGCAACACCGTTCCGTCGGGCAGCGTCAGGTTCACGGAAGTTTTTCCGGCGAGATAAGGCCGCAGTTCGTACGGCATTTCAAGCAGGAAAACGGCGCTGCCTGCATCGCTGATGAGGGCGATTTGTTCGCCGTCCTGCACGTAGTCGCCGGTCTGGTAATTGAGTTGGGTAACGTAACCGTTGGCGGGAGCGGCAATCTCGACAACGCCCGCAAAGCGAAGCGTGGAATCGAGGCGGGCAAGCGAATTGCCGAGTGTTTCCGATTCTTTGGTTTTGAGCGTAAAGAGCCGTTGCCCGCGTTTGACATATTCGCCCAGATGCGTATTTACTTCCTGCAAATAACCATTGACATTGGACTTGACATAGCTTTTCAACAGAAATGTCGAGGTCGCATTCAGTTCGATATAATCCTGCAAGGTACCGGTGCTGACTGTCGTGACGGTCACCGGCGTACCGGGTGCAACTTCCGGTGCGCCGGCTGCCGGATCGGGCTGATTCTTGCAGGCGAACAAACCGAGAACCACCGGAATAATTAGTATCGAGACCTGTATTTTCATTGCTTCAAATTCCAGTAATTGATTTGATTGATGATTTGCAGCCGCGCGATAGCGTACTGATTGGCGCTGTTTTGAACGGTCAGAAAATTGTTGATGGCCAGTAAATAGTCGGCAATGCGGGCATCGCCGGTGCGCAGCAGCCGCCGGTCGGCTTCGAGCAACGCTTCGGCATACACGATCTGATTTTTTTGAAAATCAAACAGTTGGGATACATCGTTTAATTGCTGGTAGAGCTGAAGCAACTGCTGGTTGTACTGCCTTGCGGCAAAATCGCGGTAAGCGGCATTTGTTTGCCTGCCAATGGCAATTTTGTCATGCTGCAAGCGGCGTTGCCCGCCATCGTATATCGGTACCGTGACCGTAGCGCCTACGCTCAGGCCGAAATGCCTGTACCAGTCATTCACAAACGAAGTATTGAATCCGGCGTCGGCGGACCACGCGAGGCGCGGGCGGTAAGGAATATCCACCAGCGAATCGCGGTTTTGCAGGAGCAGGCTGTCCAGGCGGTATTGCTGCGCAAAACCCGACTCTGCAAAGGCCGGCGCCGGCGCCGGAACGAGCTCCGGAGCCGCAAGGTCGGCAGCGCTTGTATCCACGATGCCGCATGCAAGGCGCAATCCCGCGAGGTCGTTGCGGTATGATACCGCCAGTTGACGGACTACGGCCTCCTGCTGCTGCACGGTGGTCAGAAAAACGAGATAATCTGTCTGCCGGTAGGTACCCCGCCCCGTCATTTCCTTCAGGATCGCCGCTTCATCCTGCAACCGGCGCAGCAAATCGCGATTGAAAGCAAGTTGTTGCGCATCGCCGAAAGCCGTGATGTACTGGGCGGTGACATTGCGCCGGATATCCTGTACTGCAAGGCGGCCGCTATTGACAACTGATTGATTCTGAATGCTCGTTGCCGCAAGTTGTGTCTGCAAATCCTGCCGGCGCACCAGCGTCTGGCTCAGCGAGGCAAGCGTGCTCAGCGTGCCGATATTGCTCAGGGCCGGGTCGTATCCCCAGCCGCCCTGGGTGCGGGTGACGGGCGCGTACGTGAGGCCGCCGTTGGCGCTCAGTTGCGGCCGGTAAGTGGCCCGGAACAACAGGCTGTCGGCGTGATTAAGGCCGGTTTGATGTTGCAAATCGATGAGCAGCGGGTTGCCTTCGAGCGCCCGGGCCAGAAAGAATTCCAGGTTTTGCGGCTGGTTTTGAGCCTGCAAATAAATGGAAAGCAGCAAGGCGCAGCAGATGAGATTTGCCCTGAAAAGGATCGTTCGCATATTTCATACCGGTGTTGTTTCTTATGCCGGAGCACTTCCTTTTGGGGGTGAAGAAATGTCAAAAAATCTTTATTCCCCGTATTCCAGCACGGAAAAAGTCCCCGGCACGGTCTTCCTGCGCGGGTGGGGGTTGTCTGATGTGGGCGCGGGTTGTTCGCCGTATTGCGCTGTGGCGGTGAACACATGGTGCGTTTTTGCGTCGAGAGCGATCGTCCGGGCGCCGGGTTCGGTTGTTACGGTTTGTGCCACCCTGAACTCCGTCGGTGTTACTTCACGTACAACGGTCAGGGTTCCTTCGCCGTTGCTGCTGACAGCCACTTGCCGCTCCACATCGAATATCACCCCGTCCACATGCTCGCCGATGGGCAATTTGGAGAGGGTCTTTCCGGTCTTTGCATCGAGTATGAGCATCAATTTGTTGTGGCATACGGAAAAAAGGATACCGTTTTTGACGTCCATGGCCAGGCCGGTCGGTTCCTCACCCGGGGCGAGTGGCATGCGCCGGAGGATTTTCAGCGTCTTCGCATCGAAGGCCGCGAT
>JAKOXM010000601.1 GCA_029781095.1 Bacteroidota bacterium | reverse complement strand
CGGGTTGGTCGCGATCAATATATCAAAAGCAGGCAAAGGAATCGAAGCGCGGATGGAAGCGGCTCCGTTTCCGGTCACTCCGGCCGATCCCGGGATTACCTATGAGGTCGATTCCGTAAAAAGCACGGCCAAGGTTTTGTACCACGGAAAGGAACTTGTGCCGCCGCCGCCCAAACCGAAACAGGACTGGAAACAGGTTATTCTGCATATTTTCCCTGAAAACATTGCAAAAATGGTGTACGAAGGCGCCGTTCTGCAGGTCGTACTTTTTAGTCTCATTTTCGGGTTTGCGCTTCGCCAGGTAAACGAACCACACCGGTCCAAAATGCTTGAATGGGCGGAATCCTTGTCCGAGGTAATGTTCAAATTTACCGGCATTATCATGTATTTCGCGCCGGTAGCAGTGGGCGGCGCCATGGCTTTCACCATAGGCACCATGGGATTTGCCGTTGTCGGGAACCTGATGCAATTGCTTGCAACGCTTTATGTCTCGCTGATCTTTTTTATCGGGATGGTCTTTATCCCCGTCATGCTTTTTTTCAGAATTCCCATCAAAAAATTCTTCCGGGCGGTGTACGAGCCGGCTTCGCTCGCTTTCGCAACGGCAAGTTCCGAGGCGGCCTTGCCAAAGGCACTGAAAGCGATGGAGGATTTTGGCGTGCCGCGCAAGATCGTTTCATTTGTATTGCCGACCGGGTACAGCTTCAACCTCGATGGATCCACGCTGTACCTGTCGCTTGCTTCGATTTTCTGTGCCCAGGCTGCCGGCATCAACTTGTCCTGGGAAACGCAATTACTATTGATGGCGACTTTGTTGCTCACTTCCAAGGGCGTTGCGGGTGTTCCGCGCGCGTCGCTTGTGATCCTGGCCGCCACGGTACACCAGTTCAACATCCCCGAATGGCCGATTGCCGTTATACTGGGTGTCGATGCCCTGATGGACATGGGGCGCACCTCGGTAAACCTGGTGGGAAATTGCCTTGCTTCCGCAGTAGTAGCGCGCTGGGAAGGCGAGTTTGACGACGAAAAAGCCGAAGCATTCGGTCATTAATCTGAAATTTCGAATGAGCAAAATTGAAAACAGATTTTCTGCAGCGGGCGTTCTCAATGCTGCTGTTGTGGTAGCAGCGCTGGGTTATTTCGTTGACATCTACGACCTGCTCCTGTTCGGATTCGTGCGGGTGAAAAGCCTGACGGACCTGGGTTTCAGCGGTCAGGATTTGACGGACAAAGGCTTGTCGCTGCAAAACTGGCAAATGGGTGGCATGCTCCTTGGCGGCATTTTATGGGGCGTTTTGGGCGATAAAATGGGCCGTGTACGGGTCTTGTATTTTTCCATCGCGCTGTATTCCGTTGCCAACATACTAAATGGTTTTGCCGGTGGTTACGGCGATTACTCCGTCTACCGTTTTCTGGCCGGCGTTGGTTTAGCCGGCGAACTCGGTGCAGGCATCACGCTCGTATCCGAGGTATTACCCAAGGAAAAGCGCGGCATCGGCACTATGCTGGTGGCCAGCATTGGTCTTTCCGGAGCCTTGCTGGCCTGGGTGATCGAGTATTTTTTCGAATGGCGCAGTTGTTATTTTATCGGCGGCGGCCTCGGTATTTTGTTGCTGGTCATCCGGATCAGCGTTTCGGAATCGGGTATTTTTAGAAACGTGCAGACGCAGAAACACATTCAGCGGGGCAACTTTTTCGCACTGTTCGATAATTGGGATCGCTTCACCCGTTTTTTGCGATGCATCTTTATCGGCACTTCCACCTGGTTTGTGGTGGGGGTTTTGGTTATGCTTGCACCCGAGTTTGGCAAAGCCAAAGGATTGAATGGTATCCTTGCTCCGAACGCAATCGCCATTTGTTATACCGGTCTTATTCTTGGCGACGTGGTATCCGGCATGCTGAGCCAGTATTTGCGCAGCCGCGTGAAGGTCATGGCCCTGTTTCTGTCACTCGACGTGCTGGCCATTCTGGCATACCTGGCTCTGCCGTTTTCAACTCCTGCCTTGTTCTATCTGAGCCATTTTATACTCGGATTCTCGGTCGGTTTCTGGGTTATATTTGTGACCATGGGCGCCGAACAATTCGGAACCAATCTGCGCTCCACCGTGGCCACCTCCGTACCAAACTTTGCGCGCGGTATGCAAGTGCCTATTAATGAATCTTTTAAATATCTGAAAGGCGCGGCGGTGACAGGGAGTGTTATCACGGCAGGTTATATTGTCGGCGCAATCTGTCTGGCCATTGCATTCATTGCCCTGTACGGCATGCAAGATACTTTCGAAAGAGATATGGATTATGTGGAAACGATTTGAATTTATGTTGAACAGCCGGGTTCTTTTTTCGTTAATATGGCAATGATGCCAATTTTCAAAAAAATTGCTGCCAAGCCTTATATTTGCACCTTCAAAACCAAATTATATTTCAACCGTTAACCAATCTGCCAATTTCGCCTGACAGGCGCTGACCAATAAAATTACGACAAATGAATTTCGATCTCATCGTCATAGGAAGCGGGCCCGGTGGTTACGTGGCCGCCATTCGCGCTTCGCAACTCGGACTCAATACAGCCATCATAGAACGGGAAAGCCTTGGTGGTATCTGCCTCAACTGGGGCTGCATACCCACCAAAGCATTGCTCAAAAGCGCCCAGGTATTCGATTATCTGAACCACGCAGAAACCTACGGCATCAAAGCGGGCAAGTCTTCCGCCGATTTTGCTGCCATTATCTCGCGCAGCCGCGGCGTAGCCGACGGCATGAGCAAAGGCGTGCAATTTTTGATGAAAAAGAACAAGATCACGGTCATCATGGGCAACGCGAAACTCGCTAAAGGCCCCAAAGTCGCCGTGACCGATGCAGAAGGGAAAACAACCGAATACACCGCCAAGCACATCATCGTCGCGACAGGCGGGCGCGCCAAAGAGCTGCCCAACCTGCCCATCGACGGTAAAAAGATCATCGAATACCGGAAAGCCATGAGTCTGGAGACCCAGCCCAAACGGATGGTCGTTGTCGGCGCAGGCGCCATTGGCGTGGAATTCGGCTATTTCTACCACACCCTCGGCACGGAAGTGAGCATCGTAGAGTTTATGGAGCAGGGCCTCGTGCCGCGTGAAGACGCCGACATCTCCAAGGAACTCGGCAAATTGTACACCAGAAAAGGCATCAAAGTATTTGCGGGCTGGGCGGTGGAAAGCGTGGATACCAGCGGCAAGGAGATCAAAGTTAACATGAAAAACCGCAAGGACGGCAGTACGGAGACCATCCTGTGTGACGTGGTACTCAGTGCTGCTGGCGTGACCCCCAACACCGAAAACATCGGTCTCGAAGACGCAGGCGTGGCTACAGACCGCGGCTTTATCAAGGTGGACGAGTATTTCCGCACGAATGTGCCGGGCATTTACGCTATCGGCGACGTATTGGCTACCCAGGCGCTCGCCCACCTGGCCAGCGCGGAAGGCATCACCTGCGTGGAAGCCATAGCGGGTCACCACCCCGAGCCGATCGACTACAACAACGTGCCAGGTTGCACGTATTGCTCACCGGAAATTGCGTCCGTGGGCTACACCGAGCAGGCGGCCAAAGACGCCGGATACGAAGTTTTGGTGGGCAAATTCCCCTTTACGGCATCGGGCAAAGCCAAAGCCGCAGGTCATCCCGAAGGCTTCGTCAAGGTCATTTTCGACAAAAAATACGGCGAGTTACTCGGCGCGCATATGATCGGCTATAACGTGACCGAACTGATTGCCGAGATCGTCGTAGCACGCAAACTGGAAACGACCGGCCACGAGATCATCAAGTCCATCCACCCCCACCCGACCATGAGCGAAGCGGTCATGGAAGCTGCGGCGGCGGCATACGGGGAAGTGATTCATTTATAGGGGTTTACGGGTTTGCAGGTTGCGGGTTGCGGGTTGCGCTCCCGTCCGGGGTTTCCGGGCGGGAGCGCTTTGTTTTGGAAATTTCCTGAATTTCAGAAGACTGCCGTAATACCGCAATAGAAACTCCGGCCATTGGCAGGTATGATGCCAGGGCCAGGGTATTCGTCGGTCCGGCGGGTAAAGTAGGCCTTGTTGCCGATATTATTGATGCCGGCAACGAAGGCGTATTGATTCATTTTATACGTTGCGCTGACATCAAAAACGGTGTACGCCGGAATATAGCCCGCCACGGGGTCTTCGCTCGACCGCAGGTTGGATGCGTCGCCAAATGCATCGCCGACATTGCTCATCTGGAGTGTTGCCGACAGGCTTTTCGCATAACACAAAAGCCCTGTCCGGTTGATATATTTCGGTGCGGTTTCCACCCTGTTGTTTTTGAATTCACCGTTTTTGTACCGGGCATCGGTGTAAGCAAAAGAATTGAAAATGCTAAAACCGCGTTTGGCGCCGGGCAAGGCCATTCTTATGGGATTGAACTCAACGTAAGCCTCAATTCCTTTGTGTACGCTGTTGGCAACATTCGTGCGGTAGCTGTATTCCTCGCCCGTTTCAGGGTCGTTTAGAAGCACAACGCCGATCCGGTTGTTGTAGGCCAGATAGAACACGCCAAGGTCAAAATTGAGATAATTACGCACGGTGCCGCGATAGCCGAGGTCGGCATTATAGCCGTTTGCGTCTTTCAGATTCGGGTCGATTCGTGATGTGACGCCGAAAGGACTCAATTGCGAATAATCGATGGGGCGGTAAGCCTGACTGAAATTCGCATAAATATTGGTATTGTCGCTTGTTTTATACTCCGCGCCAATGCCCAGCAGCAGGAAATTGCGACTGCTTTTTTCATCCGCCTCAATCTGTTCTTCTTCCGTCACATATCCTTTTGCGGCATTTGCTATATGTTCAAATCGAAGGCCCGGTGTGACACTCAGCCGTTCATTCAGCCGAAAGATATGCTCGACAAATGGGGCCAGGTTGTCGGACGTAAAATCCAGATCGTATTC
>JAKOXM010000820.1 GCA_029781095.1 Bacteroidota bacterium | reverse complement strand
GTACTCGGCACGGGCGGCGCTGCCGGGTGGCGGGGGAGCAAGTTGTTCAAACAAATTGCGCAGTTCTGGAAGTACTTTGCGACGCAGGTCGGGATGGCGGCGTTCGAGGTATTCCACCAGTTCACGTCGGGCTTCCGGAGGAATGCGACCCTGTACGAACCAGGATATCCGGCTAAGGGCAAGGAGCCGTGAGGTGGTGACGAGGGAATGTTCCGGAGGGGACGCCAGGATGCCGAGGCGGAGCGTAAGGCCGTAATGCAGGGCAGGATACACCGCGCAAGCAGCAATCCAGGCAAGCATATCGCGGTCGAAGTGTTCGCGTAGCCGTGGAACGAAGGGAGCACGCAGGTCGAGAGGTTCCACTTCGGCGGCCGCTCGTACTGCTTGCGGCAGAGCAGCGTAATCGGCGTCAAATGATTCCGACCCGGCGGCATCCGCCAGGAATTGCAAGCTCGGCACGGCAGCCGGCAACAGGGTAAAAAGTTCGTTCAGTTGAGTTTCCCATTGTCCCCATACGTAACGCGAGACGGGCGTGAGCAGTACACGGCGGGGCCATCCCCGCAGGATACGTGCCCAGTTGGCAAGTTTGCCGGTGGCAGGATCAAGCAACCGGTATCCGCTGCCGACAGCAACCAAACGGGCGGAGTGATAACGATAGCGGAGTTCTTCGAGACTGATGCCGGCAGGCCAGGTTTCGTTGCGGCACAGGCGCAGGTCGCCGTCGTAAAAGAAGCGTTCAACGAGCACCTCCTTGGCGCGCAATATTCGGTAGAGGTTGTCGAATGCGCGGGCCCGGTGGTCGTGCAGGCTGTGGTGATCTACGAGCAGCAGGTACTCAGTCGGGCGGGTTGGCGTGCGATAGCGAAAAACGGGCAGTCCACCCATTTTTATGGTAGAGCGGATCGTCGTGGGAATATCCAGCCGGGAGCCTTCCCCTTGCTCGCGCTGGCGCAGCCGGGCCAATGCAGCGGAGAGATCGCCATCCAGATCTACGGATACCTCTTCACCAACCCGAAAGCTCCAGGAAAGCGGAGGTTTGGTACTTCGTTCCAGTTCAGCCACTAAAGGGAACCTTGCCGGCAAAGTTTCGGCTTTCGAATTCAAATTCGACAAGTCGGGTTCCTGCTCTTCATCCTCTTTCTTCTTAAATTCATCTTCAGGCAATGTTGCCGCTTCCGGCATATTCATTTTATCGGGCGGCGCCTCGATTGACTGTTCGATTTCAACGGCACAATGGTCGAAGATCGCGTACACGCGTTCCTGCTCGCGCGGACTGGTGGCCAACAACGGAGTCAGTCGGGAGCGCCATTGCATCAGCGTCCGATTGCCTGCGCCCGGGGTCAACAGGCGCTGCAAACGCAAATGCCGGTCGGTACCGAGGCGTAAGCCCTCCGATTCGAGCGAGTGCAGCAGCAAGGCCAGCAAACGGTGCAGAACAACGTCGTCGATCATGGTGCAATGTGGGTCAGGTTTTTGCCTTTCGGATTTTCAGCGCAGTGCGCATTGTATCCAGATCTTCCCGGGTTTTGGCCAATACGGAATATGAGGTTTCGAGAAGGTTTTTCTCGGCAACGGTCAATTTGGATAATTTGAGAAGTTTTTTTGCCGGAAAGCCGAGTTTGGGGAGCAGGAATGCCCAGAAAATTAGCTCGGCTGTAGCAGGTTTCTTATTGAGGGTCATTTCGTTGCGTATATATTCAAAGTGTTTTACGATCGCTTCCCGGTCGGTCTTATCCAGCGTTTCCGATTTGGATTCAAGGATGCGCAACAGCGTTTTGTGGTCGGGAAAAGGAATATGGTAATACACTACGCGGCGGAGGAAAGCATCGGGCAGATTCTTTTCGGAATTCGAGGTAATAATGATAACAGGGCGTAGTGCCTGGGGGCATTGATAAATTTTTTGTTCATTACCCGGAATTTCGGGCACTTCGAACTTAAGCGTATCGATAGCCGCCAGAAGATCGTTGGGCAAGTCGCGCGGCGCTTTATCGATTTCATCGATCAGTACCACACTGCGCTGCGCTGCGACCGGGTCGGATGCTTTCAGAATAGCTGCGCCTAATGCTTCGTATCGAATAAATCGCCGCTCAAAATCTTTTGCGCTCAACGGTTGTTCGGCACGGTGTGCGTTGGCGTATTGAAAATGTTCGAGTGCGTGATATTGATAGAATAAATCCTTTTTAACAGATGTGGTCTGGGAATTAAACACCAGAGGGGTTCCCAGGTTAAAATAATGTGCGATATGTGCCGCCAGTTCGGTTTTACCGGTGCCCGGCTCGCCGGTAAGCAGCAGAGGTTGGCCGAGTTCCAAAGCAACCTCTACGGCAGCGGCCAGTTCTTCGGATACAAAGT
>JAKOXM010000581.1 GCA_029781095.1 Bacteroidota bacterium | reverse complement strand
GAATACGGTGGGTTTCACCTGGCACCCCGTCACGAAAGAACTGTGGTTTACCGACAACGGGCGCGACTGGCTCGGCGACGACCTGCCTTCCTGCGAACTCAACCATGCTGTAAAAGACGGCATGAACTTCGGCTACCCGTATTGCCACCAGGGCGACGTACCGGACCCTAAATTCGGCGACAAGCACCCCTGCTCGGATTTTACACCCCCGGCACAAAAACTCGGGCCACATGTGGCGCCGCTCGGTCTGGAATTTTATACCGGAAAAATGTTCCCGGCAGAGTACCAGAACCAGTTGTTCATCGCCGAACACGGCTCCTGGAACCGCACTAAAAAAAGCGGATACAACATCAGTCGCGTAAAACTGGACGAAAAAGGAAATTGCATCGAATACGAACCTTTTGCAACCGGATGGCTCGAGGCGGACGAATCCGTGTGGGGCCGCCCCGTGGACGTGGAATATCTACCCGACGGCTCCATGCTGGTTTCCGACGACTACGCCGACGTCATTTACCGTATTTATTATGACGGCAGGCGGTAGAAGGTGGACCGCCTGAGCCCGAATCCCGAAATACCCGAAACTCGTAAAACCCGTTAACGAATGCACCCGGTAGACACCCTGCACATCCATTTTAATCCCAACCAGATGTTCATCCTGAATATGGCAATGGCATTTCTGATGTTCAGTGTGGCATTGGACGTGTTGCCGGGGGACTTCAGAAAGGTGGTGGAATTTCCCAAATCGGTAGGTGTCGGCATACTGGCGCAATACCTTGTATTTCCGCTGTTTACGTTAAGTATCATTTATCTTTTCCAGCCGCCGGTCAGCATGGCGCTGGGCATGATACTGGTAAGCATGTGTCCTTCGGGGAATATGACCAATTTTCTGGTCCACTTCGCCCGGGCAAACGTTGCGTTGTCGGTCACGCTCAACGCCATTATCATTCTGTCCGCGACGGTAGTGACGCCCGCAGGCTTTCTGTTCTGGTCGAAATTTGTGCCGGAATCCGAATCGCTGCGCAAGTCCTTCGAGTTGAATTTTGCCGATATGGCCCTGATCATCGTTCGGCTGATCGTGGCCCCGCTGCTGTCGGGCATGTTTCTAAATGCGATGTTCCCGAATATTGTAGCGCGGATACGCCCCTTGGTGCAGCGTATTTCATTGCTCATCTTTTTTGCCATTCTTGCAATTGCCTTGCTGAGCAACTTTGATAACCTCGTCAACTATATCGGGTTCGCTTTTATGATCGTGGCCGTTCACAACGCCGTTGCGCTCAGTACCGGGTATTTTCTGGGCGGCGTGTTCAAACTGCCCGAACTCGATCGCCGCACCCTCGCTTTCGAGGCGGGCGTACACAACACCGCACTCGGATTGCTGCTGATTTTCCGGTTTTTCGACGGGCTGGGCGGTATGGCCCTCGTAGCCGCGTGGTGGGGCATCTGGGATTTGGTGACGGGCGTGGGATTGGCGACGTGGTGGCGACGAAAGGCCGTGTTCAGTTTTTCGTGAATCGTTGTTGATCCAAACCGGTAACCTATCGGCCTTTCCCCTATCTTTGCCCCTCATTTTTCACAAACCGCCCACGCCGTTCGTATGGCGCACGGGCACCCGCCTTTCGTTTTGGTGGGCTAAAACACTTTTTTTATGATCAACATCACTTTTCCCGACGGTAACGTTCGTCAGTATGCTGTCGGAACAACCGCTATGGATGTGGCCAAATCCATCAGCGAAGGACTCGCCCGCGTTGTGCTCTCTGCCGGAGTCAA
>JAKOXM010000577.1 GCA_029781095.1 Bacteroidota bacterium | reverse complement strand
GGGTATTATTGAGCAACGGAACAAGTCGGCAGTCGACAGACGGTTCGTATATTTCCAGCATTCGGATGAATTAATGAAGAACATGAACGTGTTCAGTTCGATGGAATTTGATTTGTATCAGTACATCAATGATGAAGTACAAAACAAAATCAGCCTTACCAACCTTTTTGTTTCGCTGCGTTACAAGTTTTCGAAAAAGCTGAGTGCTTCGTTGTCGTATGACAGTCGAAAAAACATTATTTACTACGAGTCGTACAAAAGTTATATCGACCAGCTGATTGATAATGAAACCCGCCAGGGTATGCGCTTCGGGTTCAATTACCGTCCGTTCAAGTCCATCACCTGGGGCGCAAATGCCAGCTGGCGATTTCAAAAAAGCAACAGCAATGATTCAAAAAACCTGAATACCTATCTGAATATTAATCAAATACCCCTTATCAAATCATCCGCGTCGATAACGGCCAATTTTCTTCAAACCAGTTATATAAACAGTAAAATTTACGGATTACGATTGACGAAAGACGTTTTCAAAGGAAAACTAAATGTGGAGGCTTATTGCCGCAGGGTAGACTATAATTTTCCTGTCTATGGATATTCGACCAATCAGAATATCGTAGGTGGAAGCCTTTCGTGGCAAATCCTGAAAAAACTCAGCGCATATGTGTTCCTCGAAAAAACCTTTGATAGCCAAAATAACAACTACCTCATGGTCAATACCAAACTCATGCAACGGTTCTGACGTTTTTTAAAACGCTTCTGATTTTTTAATTTTGGCCAATTTTTACAAACAAAAATAAAGCAACCATGAAAGTATCAGGCTTACATATCATTCTGGCGTTTCCTCTTTTACTTGTTTCCTGCGATTCCGGACCGAAAGTAATCGAAAGCGAGCCCGCTGCCACCAGCGCCACACCTGTTTCCCAGGAAATGTCCGGCGCCGTGTCTCCCATATCGGATGACCACAAAGTGGTCGCTGAAGAAGCACTCAATACAGAGAAATACACCTATGTGAAGGTCAATGAAAACGGTGAAAGTTTCTGGATCGCCGTGCCCAAAACGGCGGTTGAAATCGGAGCAACCTATTATTACCAGGGCGGCCTGATGAAAAAGAACTTCGCGAGCAAAGAATACAACAAGGTTTTTGAAACGCTTTACCTGGTTTCTGGCATATCAAAACAACCTGTGGGCGGCTCCGGTTCTGCCGTCGATCAGGCACTTTCCCAAACGCAAAGTGCCGAAGCCGTTGAACCTCCAAAGGATGTAAAACGGGCTGCAGGAGCGGTTAAAATTTCCGAACTGATCGGTAACCTGAGCAAGTATGACGGCAAAACGATCAAGGTGACCGGTAAAGTGGTGAAAATCAACCCGATGATCATGGGCAGAAACTGGATACACGTTCAGGATGGCTCTGCCAATAACTTCGACCTCACCATAACCACAAACGACAATATTCAACTGGGCGACATTGTAACAATGGAAGGAACCATAGCACTGAACAAGGATTTCGGCGCCGGATATAAATACAATGTGATTATGGAAGGGGCTACGGCAGTCAAGTAGTAGGCGCACCGCTTCTCAATTGACACCACGACGAACACAACCAAACACGACGTATTAATTATTTTTCGTCGTGTTTCTCCGTGCTCGTCGTGGTGTTTTTTATTACAAATTACTGCGTCTTCAAGTACCATTTGTTACGCCGCAATGCCGGCAGAACTGATGACCCCGACGTTGGGTAATATTTAAATTGACACCACGACGAGCACAACGAGACACGACAAAAATTATAATTACGTCGTGTTTCTTCGTGCTCGTCGTGGTGTTTTTTATTACAAATTACTGCGTCTTCAAATACCACCTGTGCCGCCACAATGCCAGGAGACTTATGATGACCAACGTGATCACCGAGTAATATATAAAGGGAGGCACCGGCACCGGATCGCCCGCAGCATAAGAGTGCAGACCCGACAGATAGTAATTCACCCCGAAATAAGTCATCATGACGGACGCCCATCCGAACAAAGTAGCCACATTAAAGGCATAAAAGCCCCGTAAACCGGGAATAAACCGCATATGCAAAATGAATGAATAGACTAGAATAGTCACGAGCGCCCAGGTTTCCTTCGCATCCCAGCCCCAGTATCTCCCCCAGGATTCATTGGCCCAGACACCGCCGAGATATGTGCCGATACTGATCATGACAAGTCCGCCAATCAGCGTCATTTCACTGACATAGCTCAGTTCCTTGATCATACGGTACACGTTATCTTTATTTTTTTCATTGGCAAAAATCATAAACAGCAGGTTCAAAACACCGATGATCGACCCCAGCACGAGGAAACCATAGCTTCCGGCTTCCATCGATACGTGAATGGTCAGCCAGTATGATTTTAAAACCGGCACCAGCGGGGTAATTTCAGGATCAAGCCAGCTCATTGCTGCCACCATGAGTATCGTCGCGGATAAAACCGAAGTGGCAGCGAGACCGCCCATTGATTTTCTGGAAAATACGAGGCCGGCAAGCAATGTCGTCCAGCCAATGTAGATCATGGATTCGTAGCCGTTGCTCCATGGCGCCCGGCCGGAAACATACCAGCGCAGCCCGAGACCGATGGTGTGCATCAGGAATCCGAGCGATAAAGCACCGAGGGCAATTTTAAAAGGCAGATCCAAATTCAGCCGGGGTTTGAATACCGACATGAAGAGCAGTGTTAAAAATGCAAGGCCCAGCACGCCGTAAATTTTGCCCAGGCGATTAAAAATATCCAGTTTATTCAGTAAAAGTTCTGCTTTCAATTGGGATTCGGAAGGCAATATCACTCCGCCGTTTTGTTTCTGGTAATGATCCAGCTCGTCTATTAACCGATCGGCAAGTCCGTAGTCGTCGTCATGCAGGGCTTTTTGAAGCGTCATGACATAGGCGGGATAAAATTTTTCATAAAACGGACTGTTTTCCAGTTGCCCGTGCACATGACCCACTTCCGGAGGGGTTTGCCAGGTATAGGAAGTGTCACCGGGAATGGGGAATATTTTCAAAAACCTGCCGGAAAAAACCATGCTGCAGATGTTTATTTTTTCATCCAGTTTGATAATTTCCTTTTCAAAAACACCCCTGTCCCTCGGTTGTATATTGTATGCGCTCCTGGCTTGTTCCTTCAATTTATATTGCCCGGATTCATCAAAAAAATCATTGTAAGAAGCCAGGTCGCCGTCAATCCGGATAATTTTCCTGATTTCTTCGTGTTGTCCGAGTTTGATCAGAGGAACGTTGTACCAGTCCTCCGGATAAATCGACATACCCAATACGATCTGGTCGGCCGATTGGCCGTAGAGCTCTTCCTTTCGGGAAATTTTACGAAGAATCTCGTTCGTAAACGTATTCATCGGCTTTAACCGGCCTTTGTGATCCTGCACCAGAATACGGCTGAATCGCTCGGCGTGTTTTTTATCAACCGTGTGAACAGGCTTGATATGCGATTCGGCAAAGGCTGAGGGTGAAAAAGCCATCAGGCATCCCAATAGCAATGGGATAAATGTTTTAGCGGACATGCGAAGGCGTTTTAAATTTTCGGATAATTGAACAAACCGGCTTTTTTTGTCAAAAAATGTCAGGAGCAGACCTATCGTCAACAAAATATATCCCAGATAGGAAATCCAGGTGCCCCAAAAATCATAATTGACGCTCAGGTAGGTGCCCAATTCGTCCTGATCGTAGGATGACTGGAAAAAGCGGTAGCCGCCATAATCCAGGATATGATTCATATAAATTCTCTGGTTTCGCTTCAGGTTTTTCCGGGGATCGATCAATGTGACCTCGCTGGCATAGGAAGATGCGTTGTCGGTGCCCGGATATCTTTCCATAATGAAATCATTCAGTTTGATCGCAAATGGAAGTTTGACACGCTTTGCGCCGTAGGAAACAGCCAGACTGGTGTGCCCCAAAGAGACCACCTGGGGATGTCCTTCTTCGCCCTGGCGTCCTGCAACGTAGATTTCCTGTCCGTTTCCGCCGATTTTGATCATCAAGTGCAGGGCGCCCTTGCTGTTTCCCGTCATTTTGGGAGACGACGATACCACCTCCACTTTTGCTTTCGGCTTGAAGTCGCCGAAGACAAAACTCTCTTGCCCGTTGGTGTACAGGCTGCGCAGCATAAGCGGGTGATAAATTCCCGGCGCCAGGGTGTCGCGTTTTTGTGTGGCCATGACCGTCTGACTGAATACGGAGCCGGCTTTAAATGTCAGATTGTTGTTTTCATACCGGATATTGAAAGCTTCGGGGTCTTCTTCATTCCCGAAATTGAAAATGGTGCCGTAGATATTTTCGCGATCGCCATATCGGACGGGAAATTCTTCCCGGCCATTCGCTCCGCCGATCACTATTTTCAAAACGGGAACTCCGGCCGCCTCGTCCTCCACTATTGTTTCCGTCGGGTTTGGCATAAAATCCAGCACTTCAACCTCGATATCTTCATTGCCGAGACGGTAGGATTTTTTCAGGTGATTATCGCCCAGGGTAGCGAAAAGCACCGGCTCATCAAACCTGTATTTCCGGCCGTTTTGGATCGCCTCAAACTGCAAATAGGTGTTGGAAGAAAGAAATGTGTTGGACGCATCGCCTTCCCGGATACCCATCATGCCTTCGCTTCCGAAATAGCGGGTCACCCCTGCCCCGAGGATAATGATCACCATGGCAGAGTGAAAAGTAAGAATGGTCCATTTTTTCTGCTGTACCATTCGAAACCGGATAATATTGGCGATCAGTGTAATTCCGAACAGCACTAAAAGCAATTCGAACCACGATGTTTTGAAAATGATTTTTTGTGCAGAACTGGTACCGTAATCATTTTCAACAAAAGTTGCCGTTCCAATAGAAGCGGCCATCAAAATCAGGTAAAGACCGGCGGCGGATGTTGAAAAGAGGGAATTTGAAATTTTTTTCAGAAACCTCATATTAGAGTAAATTAAATGAAATAAGGAATAGCACCCGTATCAATTAAAAACAAATTGAACGCAGTGAATTACGACATCTCAATGTCATCAAAAAAGACTTGGAAAGAAAGGAATTTTCAGAACCTCCGGTATACAAAACCGGACAGTGTTATGCTCCTGACGACTTGCACAAATTTAAAGCATTCCTCCTTGATTTCGATGCAAAACACCGTTAAAAATATGCGATTTTAATTAGACAAAATGAGGTCGAACCGGACAGGCAAATAAATAAGATGAAACGGAAATTTTATCGCATCTGGTCAGCACAAATTACTTATCCTGAAAGGATTGAATATGAATAACCCTGGATGAAATTCAGAGATGCAAGGGCTTCTGCCGGCAACCCTGAAAGGGTTAATGTTTGCTTTTCCTGCCCCCGTTCAATCCCGTCAGGGTTACTAAAACCGCTCGCTGAATACTATTCATATTCAATCCCTTCGGGATTTTGATTTCCTGCCAACCAATTATTTTTTATTAAAATATGAATATTGAAATGCCCCGTAAAATAATTGTTATTTAAGCCTCGCCGGCATCAATTTTCAGCAGTTTTTATTTTCCCTTTTTCGTTATCATGTGTTGTATACATCGCATGATTTTAGTAAAATTCTCAAGGCAAACAGAATGTCTGTGAGGCCATTTGATTACGGATTTTGTCTTATCTTCGGGAGTTCTGTTTTGGAAAACAAGAATAACAGGGCAAAGGTCAACTCATTAAGCATTTTTTATTTTTATACTTTATTACCTATTGGCTGTCATTAATTTATGAAAAATTATCTTTCAATTGCCGGCATATTCACCTGCTTTCTGCTACTCGCCATTTCATCGTGTACCGGAAGCCGGCCGGCCGCGCAAAAGGAAGAAAAAATGCGACTGGTATGGTCCGAGGAATTCAACTATACCGGCCTTCCCGATTCCACCAAATGGAGCTACGACCTCGGCGACGGTTGCCCGAATCTTTGCGGTTGGGGCAACAACGAATTGCAATATTACACCGCCCGTCGCCTCGAAAATGCACGGGTTGAAAACGGAAATTTGATAATAGAAGCACGTCGCGAAAAAACGGGGATGCGCGAATATTCCTCTGCCCGAATGGTGAGCAAACACAAAGGCGACTGGACCTATGGCCGCATGGTCATCCGGGCAAAACTGCCAAAAGGTCTGGGTGTTTGGCCGGCCATCTGGATGCTTTCCACCGATTGGGCTTATGGCGGCTGGCCGGAAAGCGGCGAAATCGACATCATGGAAAACGTGGGTTATATGCCCGACAGCATTTTTGGCTCCATTCACACAAAAAGGTTCAACCACCTGCAAGGCACCCAGGTGACTGCCGGTGTTCATTCTGCTACTTTGAGCACGGATTTTCACGAATACAGCATCGAATGGGATGCTGAAAAGGTCGATTTCCTGTTTGACGGACAGAAATACCAGACTTTTCGGAACAAGCACGAAGGCCCGGACGCCTGGCCATTCGATCACAATTTTCACCTGATACTTAATATTGCGGTCGGAGGAAACTGGGGTGGAAAAATGGGTGTGGATACGACTATCTGGCCCCAACAAATGCTGGTTGACTACGTGCGGGTTTACCGGTAAGACTATACGAGATGCAACTTTTTATTATCCATGTCAAGCTTTACCAATTATTCTAACATGTATAAATCCTTCGTTCTTTTTTTGCCCCTGCTTCTCGCATTTACCGCCCGTGCACAGCACAATGTCGTCCTGCTTATCGCCGACGATTTAAGTACGGATTACCTTGGTTTTTATGAAGACCACCAGGATACAGCAGCGATGCCGAATATCCGAAAATTATTGGGCAAAGGCGTTCGCTTTACCAATGCGATGTCCAACCCAGTTTGTTCCGCTACACGGGCAGGGATGCTGACGGGCAGATATAGTTTTCGGACTGGAGTAGGCGCTGTTGTGGGCGGTACAGGCGGTTCAGGGGCGCTGAATATTGACGAATTAACCATTCCGCGGCTTTTAAACATCTACAAGCCGAATGAAATCGCGAAAGCCAATATCGGGAAATGGCATCTGCATCCACCCGTTCCCGTATCCA
>JAKOXM010000557.1 GCA_029781095.1 Bacteroidota bacterium | reverse complement strand
TTTGCGAACGGCGCCCCAGTGGTATTGGCCTATCTGTCCCGCTTTTTTAATAACCCGGTGACAGGGGATAAGATAACCCACCGGATTGCTCCCAATGGCCGTACCAACGGCCCGCATGGCGTTCGGATGCCCGATGCTGCGGGCAATATGTTCGTAGGTCGTGACTGACCCCGCAGGAATGTTCAGCAAGGCTTCCCACACTTTCAGTTGAAAATTGGTGCCCTGCACCAGCAAGGTTATTTTAGGAGACCGGTTTGCCACAGGGTGAAATACAGTCTCAATAATTTTTCTTGTAAATTCCTGATTTTCTTCTATTTGCGCAAATTTCCATTTCTGCTCGAAACGCCCGAACTCGACCTGCGGTGACGCATCGCTGACAAATGACAAACCGCAAATGCCGCGCTCGGTGGCGGCGATGAAGCATTCGCCGAACGGTGTGTCGTGAAAGCCGTAGCGAATTTGAACGCCCCTGCCCTGCTGCCGGAATTCGTCGGGCGTAACGCCTTCGATATTCACAAAAAGGTCGTACACCCGCGACTGCGAAGAAAGCCCGGAAGCATCGGCCGCATCCTGGACGCTGGAAAATTCATGGAACCGGCTGCGCAAATAGTCGATTGTCAGGTATTGCGTAAATTTTTTGGGACTCACACCTGCCCATTCCGTAAAGATGCGCTGAAAATGTTCCGGCGAAAGGTGCACGTGCGCTGCCACGTCCTGCAATTCCGGTTGTTCCCGAAAGTGATTGTTCAAATATTCGATGGCGTCGGCTACGCGTTCGTAATTGAGTTGCTGCGAAGTCATGTCAGGTATTTTTTTGACAAAGATGGCAGAAGTGAAAGGCGGTGGCAACCCGATTCTTGCGGATTTACAGCGTGGAATCGAAAAAGGTGTTTTTCCTGCAGATTTTCGCAGAAAAAGCCGCAGAGAGGCGCCGATCTTGTTTAAATCCGCGAAAATCAGCGATATTTTTCTGCGAAAATCTGCGGGAAACAACCCCGATTTTGAATCTTGCAGCAAAATAGAAAACAATCAATTACATCGATGATTATGCGATTACTCCCCGCCTTTTCGCTCCGCAAAACACTGATCGCCATTTTCACCCTTTTCGCCTTTGCCGCGCGCGCCGACCTCCGCTTGCCGGCCATTTTCGGCAGCCACATGGTGCTCCAGCAAAACAGCGAACTGCATTTCTGGGGCTGGGCTGCTCCGGAGGACCAACTTACCGTTCTTTGTTCCTGGCTACCGGGACAGGAGTTTCCCGTTCGCGCCGACCGGAGTACGCTTCGCTGGTCGGCAAATATTCCGACACCCAGCGCCTCGTTTCAACAGCACAGCATTACGATTAAAGGCGGCTGGGCCGACGTCGTACTGGACGATATCCTCTTTGGCGAAGTATGGGTTTGTTCTGGGCAGTCGAACATGGAATGGCAACCTTCCTGGGGTCACCTCGACATCACGGAGGCGCAGTATGAGGCTGCCAATGACACGCTGCTTCGCTTGTTTGGTGTGCCGCGCATGTCGGTGCCCGACCCGCAGAGCGACTGCCGAGGAGAGTGGAAATCCAGCACCCGCGAGAATATGCAGCACTTCAGCGCGGTGGCCTATTTTTTCGGCCGCGAACTGCGCGACCGGCTCGGTATTCCGGTCGGATTGATCAACACCAGTTGGGGCGGCACACCCGTAGAGTCATGGATGCACGAGGCTGATTTTCAGACAAATGCTTTTCAGGGTGTGATCGATCAATATCACCCCGTCTGGAATTACGGTCGGCCCGGCTCGCTCTGGAACGGCATGGTCGCACCGCTTACTGCATTGAAAGTCAAGGGCTTCCTTTGGTACCAGGGAGAAACAAATACCTATAATTCGCATCTCTATGCCCGTCTGCTCGAACAATTGGCAGCCGACTGGCGGCAGGATTTCGGCGACCCGAATCTGGCTTTTTATTACGTCCAGATAGCGCCCTGGCGCTACGGCACACCCCGGCAGGGCGCGGCAGTGCGCGACCAGCAGCGCATTGCGCTGGGCAAAATTCCGCGATCAGGCATGGTTGTCGTGAGCGACATCGGCGACATCGAGGACATACATCCGGCTAATAAAACCGACGTAGGCAAACGCATTGCCGCATGGGCATTAAACCAGTTGTACGGCGTCAGGGACATACCCGTTTCCGGGCCCCTGTACCGCGAACACCGAATTGAAAACGGCCGGGTGCGGGTGCTGTTCGATTATGCGGAAAACGGTTTGGTGGCAAAAGGCGGCGACCTGAAGTGCTTCGAAATTTCGGGGGCTGACCGGCATTTTTACCCGGCCAAAGCGATCATTGAAAAAGATGCCGTGATCGTTTCCGCGCCGGAAGTGCCACAACCGGTTGCCCTGCGTTTTGCCTTTGAAAATACTTCGGAGCCCAATCTATTCAACGCCGAAGGCCTGCCCGCCTCCTGTTTCCGCACCGACGACTGGCCGGCCGTCTGGCCCAACGCCGGTTTTAACGTCAAAAAAATACTCGAAAACGGCGATGCGCTGGTGGAGATCTCGAGTGGAAGCGACGCCATCAGGGTGCGATACACCACCGACGGCAGCGAACCTTCTGAAACGACAGGCGAATGGGCTCAACCCGGGAAAGCGGTACAGATCGCCCGCGGAAAAGCGCTGAAAACGCGGATGTTCAACAGCGAGGGTGTGCCCGCCGACCGGGTGGAAAGTTTCCATCTCGAGGCACACCTGGCCTCCGGACGTGCAGTAGAAATCGTACCCGCTCCCGGAGCCAAATATCCCGGCAGTTCCGGAAACCTGACCCTGACCGACGGACTGCTGGCCAATGCCGACGCCCACGATGCCGCGTGGCAAGGCTACGAAGGCGATGACGCTCAATGGACGATCGATCTGGGCGAGAAAAAGCGCGTGGAGACCGTGAACGCCGGGTTTCTCGTCGCAACGGCTCAGTGGGTTTTTCCACCGGATTCGCTCACCGTTTCCGTATCGGACGACGGGAAAGACTTCCGGGAGGTCGCGCGCGTAGCCGAGCCCCAGCCGACCCGGCACCTGAGTAACTTTATCAGGCGGCTGGAGGTAAAAGTGGATAAAAAGGCGCGATTTGTGCGCATTTCAGCAAAAAATATCGGCGTGTGCCCCGATTGGCACCAGGGAAAAGGGCAAAAAGCGTGGATGTTTGCGGATGAGGTGATGGTGCGGTAACAAGAGTCAGTTTTCTGTCGCACGCCGCTTCCGGAACGCTTCCGGAGTCATTTCCTTCTTGTTCTTCCATAAACGGATAAACTGCCGCGTGCTTTCAAATCCACATGCCGCAGCGATCTCCTTGACGAACATTTCGGTATTCAGCAGCAACTGTTCGCCATGTTGCAGCCGCAGCTGATCTCGATAGGCCTGGATCGTCTGTCCCGTATGGTGTTTGAAAAGCCGGGCGAGATGGCGTGTGCTGAGGTTCATCGTTTTAGCCAGATCGCCTACTGTAAAGGCGGCGTCGAGGCGATTTGCAAGCGTTTCCTGGGCCTTGTACACGTCGGCGTTGAAGTGATTCTTGAAGTCGAGGAAGATGTTTTTCTGTTCTTTCGTATCGGCCCGGCGCACGTTGATCACCATTTCCTGGGCAACTTTTGCAGCCAGCAGGGGGCTGCACCATTTTTCCACCAG
>JAKOXM010000535.1 GCA_029781095.1 Bacteroidota bacterium | reverse complement strand
TCGGCATGAACTACGCCGGCAATACCTACCATTTCAGGCAGGACAGCAATTTCCTCTACTTTTTCGGCATAGACAAACCCGGACTGGCGGCAGTGATCGATATCGACAACAACCGCGAGATCGTATTCGGCGACGACCTGAGCCTTGAGGACGTCGTTTGGATGGGCGACATGCCGTCCATGAAAGAACTGGCGGCACAGGTGGGTGTGCGGGAGGTTTTGCCGCTTCGTCGCTTGTCGGGTTACGTCAAAAAAGCCAGAAGGGCAGGTCAAGCGATCCATTTCACGCCGCCGTACCGGTACGACAACATGTTGTTAATCAAAGACATGTTGAATATCCCGCTGCCCAAAATCAAGGGCGCGGCTTCTGAAGCGCTTATCCGCGCCATCGTCGCACAGCGCTCGCACAAAAGCGCTGAAGAGGTCGCTGAAATGGAACGCGCGGTCAATGTTTCCGGCGCCATGCACGTGGCCGCCATGCGTGTGGCGCGCGAAGGGCAGGTAGAAGCCGAACTGGCGGGGAAAGTGGAAGGCATCGCCGTCGCTGGCGGCGGTAATCTTTCATACGGCATTATTCTGAGCGTGCACGGCCAGATACTGCACAACCACTACCACGGCAATACCTTACAGAAGGGTCAGATGGTGCTGGGTGATTTCGGCGCCGAAACGGCGATGCACTATGCCGGCGACATCACGCGCACTTTTCCGGTAGCCCAAAAATTCACGACCAGACAACGGGAAATATACGACATCGTACTCGGCGCCGAAGTCGGCGCCATCGCTTCGCTGCGTCCGGGCATTACCTATCAACAGGTGCACCTGGCAGCGGCCCGGCATATAGCGGAAGGACTGAAAGCACTCGGCCTGATGCAGGGCAATCTGGATGAAGCCGTGGCGCAAGGCGCTCACGCGCTATTTTTTCCGCACGGCCTCGGCCATATGATCGGCCTGGATGTGCACGACATGGAGGACCTCGGAGAAAACTACGTGGGATATTCCGACGCGGTGAAACGCAGCGATCAATTTGGTACAGCCTACCTGCGCCTCGCGCGCGCACTGGAGCCGGGTTTCGTGCTCACCGTGGAGCCGGGTATCTATTTCATACCGCAACTGATCGATCAGTGGCGACGGAAGAAAATGTTTGCGGAATTCATCAACTATCCCGCCCTGAAAAAATACCGTGATTTCGGGGGCATCCGCATCGAAGACAACGTGTTGGTCACGGAAAGCGGGCACCGCATACTGGGAGAGCCGATCCCGAAAACGGTGCAGGAAGTGGAAGCGTTGCGGGGCTAGATTTATCGCGCGCTGCGAGTTATAAAACCCCGCCGGACCGGAAACCGGCGGGAGCTGCGTGTTTGCTTTTTATCAGGAGGCGGTCTGCGATTTGTTCATCATGCCTTGCAGGAATCCGCCGATTCCGCCGCCGGCGCCACCCAGAACGCCGCCGCCGAGAATAGATCCGAGCATGCCGTTGGCGCCGTCGCCCATCAGGCTGCCGAGAATGGAACCCATGCCGCCGTCGCCCATTGCGCTGGCCAGTCCGCCCAGC
>JAKOXM010000515.1 GCA_029781095.1 Bacteroidota bacterium | reverse complement strand
GCACATTACCGCTGACTTCGTTCATATTTGCCGGCAGCAAGGCTTTAAAAACGGGCATGAGGCCCGTCACCGGGTACAAACAGGAACCGTCGTTGGAGGTGGCTGAAGCATTGAAGTTGGTTGCCTGCGGATCGGGGCAACCGGGCTGTGCAAAGGATCGGGCGGACAGGGAAATCTGAAAGATCAGAAGAAGCAAGGCTTTGTATCTCATTGCCGGGATTGAATTGTTCGGGGCAAGTTCCGGCAAATTTCGCTCCGAAATACCGGAAGTTGCCGCAGCCGGAACAGGAAACCGATCTTTCATTTGCTCATATTGGCAATTTTCATGTAACTATCTGATAAACAGATGTATACTGTGTTTTTAAAAGAGATAAAAATCTTTTTTTCAAAAAAGGTCGTAAATAAAAGCAGCGGACGGACGGGTCATGTACGTTCTGCGAACGTACTACACACAAACCTGACAATAATAGCCATGACAGCAACTCTTTCTTACACACTCCTGCTGGCCGCCATTTATTTTATTCGTAAAATGTGGACATTACGGCCGCAGAATGCCTGACCAACACACACCACCACAACACACCGCCCCCGCCGGACACACGTTCCGGCGGGGGCGGATGCTTTTGCGGCCTTACTGCTCCCTCTTTTTCAGCCATTTCAGCGCTTCGCGTTTGGTCAGAGGCGCCAGCCTGTTGGTTGCCACGAATTCTTTTACAGCCCCGGGAGCCGTTTTGGAATATTGCCGCAACGCCCAGCCCGCGCCTTTCCGGATAAAAAACTCCTTTGAATCCGAAAGCCGGCGGATGTAACCGAACATGAGCGCTGCGTCGGTTTTTTCCTTGTACGTCAATTGAAATATCAGGCAGACTCGTTGCAGCCAGATATTACCGGAATCCATCCAGCGTTCCGTCACCGGACTGATCAGTTCGGGAAAATGGCGAAAATGCATTCCGGCCAGTTTGGCGATCCAGTCCACCGTGTCCCACCATGATTTGGTCAGTATCAGTTCTTCGAGGAAATCAATGAATTCCGGCGCCTGTTCCTTCAGTTTTTTTTGCACGGTTTCCAGCGCGAAGTATTGCATTTCGCGGTGATCGTCTTCAAAGCACAGACGGGCAAGGACTTTCAGGTCTTCTCCTTCAGGCAGACCGTGTTCTTTGTGTATAGCCTTTGTGAGCGGCATCCATTGGGGCATTTTCAGTCCGAAATAATCAAACTGGTGGCGCATATACCACATCTGCATCCGGGCAACCTCGGGGTTGCCACTTTCCCGAAAGGTGTCGCGAACGATTTTAAAATAGGCAGAAGGTGACATTTTGAACCGGGAGGTTTTAGGTTGAGGAGGGTTGAGATGGTTTATATAGTTGAGAAGGGTTGAGGCTACCCCGGTTTAGATAGTTGAGGCTTCTCTCTCAATCCTCCTAAACCATCTCAACCCATCTCTACTGCCTTAACCCATCTCAACCCTCTTCAGCCGGACTTTCGAGAACATCCCGACGTGAGGGGCACTGCGGGCAATCCGTTGTTTTTCTGCGCAAATTTGCGGGAAAAGAACATTGCAAGAAACAAACTGAGCAAGATCATTTTAATTCGCCTGGTGTTACTGAGACATTCTTCAGGCTGCCGTTGCGCAGCACCCAAAGGTTGATATTCCGGCCGATGGAAGTTTCATCGAGCACCTTGTGCAAGGCATCTATCGAGTCGATGGGCTTGCCTTCGAATTGCACAATGATGTCGCCCGCCAGCAGACCGGAGTTATTGGCAGGGCCGTCGGCCTCCACGCTTTGTATCTGGATGCCGCCCTTGGTTGGCAGTTCCATCGTTTGTATCCATTTTGGCGGCAGCGGAACCGTTTGTGCGGCGATACCGATATACCCGCGGCGAACCCGGCCTTCGAGGATCAGTTTTCCGACGACAAATTTGGCAAGATTGGACGCTACGGCGAAGCAAAGCCCTTGCGCCGGCAGAATGACCGCCGTATTTACCCCGATCACGTTTCCGAACGAATCTACGAGCGGGCCGCCCGAGTTGCCCGGATTGAGTGCTGCGTCGGTCTGAATGACGTCGTCGAT
>JAKOXM010000512.1 GCA_029781095.1 Bacteroidota bacterium | reverse complement strand
TCGAAAGAAGCCAAAAAGATCGTCATCCAGACGATCCAACGCATGGCCGCCGAATTCACCATCGAAAACACCGTATCCGTTTTCAACCTTGAAAACGACGATATGAAAGGCCAGATCATCGGTCGTGAAGGACGCAACATTCGCGCGCTCGAATCCGCTACCGGTGTGGAAATCATCGTGGACGACACGCCGGAGGCCATCGTGATCTCATCGTTCGATCCCATCCGCCGCGAAATCGCGCGCCTGTCGTTGCAGCGCCTCGTCGCCGACGGCCGTATACACCCGCAGCGCATCGAAGAAGTCGTCGCCAAGGTGAGCAAACAACTTGAAGAACAGATCATCGAGATCGGCGAACGTACCGTTATAGAACTCGGCATCCATGGCCTTAACCCCGCCATCGTTCGTATGGTGGGCCGTATGCGCTTCCGCTCTTCCTACGGTCAGAACCTGCTCAAACACAGTATCGAGACCGCCGAACTCTGCTCCATTATGGCAGCCGAACTCGGTCTCAACCCGAAGCAGATCAAAATGGCCAAACGCGCGGGCCTGCTCCACGACATCGGCAAGGTAGCCGAGGAGGAAACAGAACTTTCGCACGCGCTTGTGGGGATGAAGATGTGCGAACAATACGGCGAACACCCCGTCATCATCAACGCCGTGGGCGCCCACCACGACGAGGTCGAAATGAACAACATCATTTCTCCCATCGTTCAGGCCTGCGACGCCATTTCCGGCGCGCGTCCCGGTGCACGTCGCGAAATACTGGAAAACTACCTCAAGCGCATCGGTGAACTCGAAGACCTCGCCATGAGCTACGAAGGTGTCGCCAAGGCATTCGCCATGCAGGCAGGCCGCGAACTGCGCGTTATCGTCGAAGCCGACAAAGTAACCGACCAGTATGCCGACGACCTTTCGTTCATGATCTCGCAAAAGATTCAGGATGAAATGCAGTACCCCGGCCAGATACGCGTAACGGTGATCCGGGAAAAGCGGGCGGTGGCGTTTGCTCGATAATTGTACGCCGGAACGCTGTTCCGGTTCGTATATGGTGCCGGAACGGCGTTCCGGCGTACAATCAGGGTCGCCCGGCATGACGCCGGGCGACCCGTTTTTGTGACCTGTTATCAAGCCTGGTTTCAATACGGCCGCTTGCCGCCAAACCCCATCAAAAAGTTCAGTACAGCGATCAGGGAGCCGCCTTTTTCCACCGTGCCGTCGAAGTTTTTACCGAACGTAAAATTCAGCACCTGGTTTTGGTTGACCTGGTAGTCGACGCTGAAAGACGCACGACTCGTGCCGTCGATGCCCTTATTGTTCATGGGCTGCCGGAGCACGCCTTCGGCAGAAACGCCAAAGCGGTTGCGGCGGTATACCAGGCGCGCCCCGGCGTCGAAAAACATGTTGTTGCCTATGCCCAGAGTTCCCGTTCCCTGGTCAATAAATGCCTGGTCCTGAAAATTCATCAGACGCGCCGTGGCGATGATGTTGAGGTCTTTTTTCGTTAAATAGCCGCAGGTGGCCCAAAAGCCGAAGCGGTCGATGCCTGCGTCGCCAACCGTATTGTTGGGAAAGCCAAAAGCCGCTCCTCCTGCGAAATCCAGGAAAAACCCGTAGCGCCGGAAACTCATTTGTGCGATGGTATCGCGTATTTCGGCCAGTTGGGTATCGAAACCGGCCACGATTTTGTCGCGGAATTCGTTCTCCACCCTGTCCCTCGATTTCTGGAGCGACTGTATCAATTCGACGTCCGGATTGTCTTTTGCCGCCTCCGCGTTGATCATGTTATCGAGGGTGATGTAATCAGGGTCGAGTTTTAGAAGTGAGTCGGCCTGCTCGTCCAGGCTCACTCTCAGTTGCGCTACTTTGTTCAGTATAAATTCGTGCCTTCGATGCAGATCGTCGAATGCCGTGTCCGCTTTGCCCGGAAACAGGGAAAATTTGAAACCCAGACTGGCTTTGGTATAATCGACGCTGTCTGTCAGGGTTTGGGTCAGTACGCCCATCGAGACCAAAAAGGACTGGCCAACATTTTGACCGATGCGGCTTCCCGAAGAGAAATCATCATAGCCGTATTTTCTGCCTCCGAACATCCAGCCCGGCGCAAAATTGATGGCGTAGGTATTTGGAAATGCTGTAAATCCTGTAGTTGCGTTGCGCAGTGAAGCGAAGAAATCGGTCGGATTGGCGGGTTCCTCCACCGTTACAGGTTCTGCGTCCAGCAGAATAAAGGCAGGGGATACGGGTACATTCAGAAGATTGTATTCGGTTTTAGGCGCAGCGTCCTGCTGGGCGAAAACCGGGCCGCAGCAACACAGCAGCAGCAATAGAAGAAACAGACTGGTTTTCATGGCAGGCAGTTTATATGATCAGAATTTTCAGCGTGTAAAACATAACAGGGTCGCCCTGGGCCAGCTCGTTTTCCAGCGTAAATTGCTGGTCGTGCCTGCCACCCTTCAAGGTGATCTCGGCGCCAACCTTATTGGTAGCCGGCTGAATATCGATAATATCGATCGAACATCTGATCTCTTTCCTTTTCAACTCTTTGTTTTTCCCGATTTGGACATCTTCAATGGGAGAAATGTCACCGACGATTAAATTGTCACCAATTTTGACTTTTACGGTGCCCAGTTGTGCAAAACCGACCTTGATGCTGATCTTGATCGGATCATCGGTGTTTTTGGCAAGATAAACGGAGGAAATGGTTTGTTGTCCCATGAGGAATGCAAATTAATTTCGTTTACAATTTGGATTGGTGAGTACGGTCACCCGGGGCATACAAGCCCCAAAACTAAAGAATTACGCTACATTTACCCGAAAAATTATTCTCTCGTTATGTTCCTCCGGCTCTTAACTTTTCTTCTTTGCCTGTTTGTGGCAAACCGATTTTCTGCTCAAAGTTCCTATTCCGTTTCTTCACCCGACGGCGCCTTGCGTGTGGCGATCGAAACAAAGCCGGATCTGCGCTGGCAACTTTTCCTGCACGATCAGGCACTTACCAACCCCGCGATGGTTTCGATGAACATAGCCGGCAACGGAATGCTGGGCTCCCGGTCCGAGGTGTTGCGATCGGAAAAGAACACCGTCAACCGAACGCTGCAGCCGGCTGTCAAACAAAAAAGCGCCGACATCCCGGAAAACTACAACGAGTTGACGCTACATTTCAAGGGGGACTGGGGTCTCGTCTTTCGCGCTTATAATGAAGGCGTTGCATACCGGTTTTTTACAAAATTCAGCGGCAAGATCACCGTACTCGACGAAACCTACTCTTTTCATCCGGCAACTTGCAAAACCGTCTACTTCCCGGAAGAAGACGGTTTTTATTCCCATAACGAACGCATTTTTCAACCGCTTTCCCCTTCTGATCTCCACAGCGGCCAGCTCGCGAGTTTGCCCGCGCTTGTGGAAACGGGCAATGGTACAAAAGTACTGCTCACCGAGACCGACCTTCAGGATTACCCGGGTCTCTGGATCGAAGCCACCGATGAAAAGAACGGAAACCTTGACGGCACTTTTCCCCGATACCCCAAATATGAGGTCGAACTGACCAACCGGGACGTCCAGCCGGTGGATCGCGAGCCCTTTCTGGCGCAGACAAACGGGACGCGCAGTTATCCATGGCGACTTTTTCTGGTGGCGGAAAAAGACGCGGACCTGCTGACCAACCAGCTTCCATGGCTGCTTGCCGAGCCGGGCAGGATCAAAAACACAGACTGGATCCGCCCCGGAAAAGTCGCGTGGGACTGGTGGAACAACCTCAATCTTTATGGCGTGGATTTCCGCGCCGGAATCAATACGCAGACGTA
>JAKOXM010000504.1 GCA_029781095.1 Bacteroidota bacterium | reverse complement strand
ACATACTCCTGCCGGACGGTGCGGGGGGAATTTTCCGATCACTATCCGGTGTTCTCATCCATCGGGTTTTAGACCCGGCCCCGCAGTACAGATAAAAAATCCGTCCACCCTCCATCGTCCACCGTCTACCGTCTTGTACATTTGCACCCATGAGCGATATCAGACCCGTCAAAATTTATAACAGCCTTTCCAGAGAGAAAGAAGTATTCACGCCGAACAACCCCGGACGCATAGGCATGTACGTTTGCGGCCCCACCGTTTATAACGACGTACACCTCGGCAATTGCCGCACATTTGTGAGTTTTGACGTCATTTATCGCTATCTGCTTCATATCGGCTATAAAGTCCGCTACGTTCGCAATATCACCGATGTCGGCCACCTGCTCGACGACGGGGAAGACCGCATGGCAAAAGGCGCCCGCCTCGATCAGCTGGAGCCCATGGAAGTCGCACAGAAATACACGGTCGGCTTTCACGACATGATGCGTATTTTCAATACCCTGCCACCGAGCATAGAACCCCGCGCTACCGGACATATCCCCGAACAGATCGATATGGTGCAAAGCATCCTCGACCGCGGTTATGGTTATGAAAAAAACGGATCGGTGTACTTTGATGTCATCAAATTCGCCAAAGAAAACCCTTCCGTATACGGCCGACTGTCGGGCCGTGTGATCGATGAGCTGCTCGCGGAGAGCCGCGAGAACCTTAAAAACCAGGATGAAAAAAAGCACCCCGCCGATTTTGCCATCTGGATCAAAGCCTCCGACGAGCATATCATGCGCTGGAAAAGCGCGTGGTCGGTCGGTTTTCCGGGCTGGCACCTCGAGTGCAGTGCCATGAGTACCAAGTATTTAGGTAAAACATTCGATATCCACGGCGGTGGCGGCGATCTGAAATTTCCGCACCACGAGAACGAGGTTGCACAAAACTTCGGGTCCTGCGGCTGCCAGCCGGCCAATTACTGGATGCACGCCAATATGTTGCTCCTGAACGGCCGGAAAATGAGCAAAAGCGAAGGCAATACCATTTCTCCGCAGGAACTCTTCAGCGGGGAAAGTCCCTTTGTCAGCAAAGGATATTCGCCCATGGTGGTCAAGTTCTTCATGCTCATGGCGCATTATCGCAGCACGCTCGATATCACGGACGAAGCGTTGCTGGCGGCAGAAAAAGGCTTTCGAAAACTCATGGAAACCAACCGGTTGTTGCAAAACATGCCGGCAGACCCCGGCAACTTCGACGGTTCGGAGAGCGAAACGGATCGTGCGATTCTGGCACTGATCGAGGAAGCCTATAAGGGCATGGACGACGATTTCAACACGGCTATGTCGATTGCTGCATTGAGCGAACTGGGCGGCTATGTAAACAAACTGGCCAACAACCAGCTGTCGGCAACCGAGGTCGCTCCCTGGGTTCTGGAACGCCTCAAATCCGTTTTCAATACGTTCATTTTCGACATACTTGGTCTGCAGGACGAATCCGCCGGCGATAGTAACGGAACGGTCGAAGGCCTCATGGAACTCATTTTAGACATGCGTTCCAACGCGCGCGCTCAAAAGGACTGGGCTACCAGCGACAAAATTCGCGACGCCCTTGCGGAAGCGGGTATTCAGGTAAAAGACGGGAAAGACGGGGTGAGCTGGAGCAAACAGTGAACGCGTATCGGTTATTGGTTGCTTTTCATGCCGGTTTAAAGCACTTTATGCAACCAATAACCGACCATTATCAATTATTTATACACTGCGACAACATTTCCTTCCGACGACAGGCTGAGCTTGCCGTCCGCTACGCTCCAGGTATCAATTTTTGTCAGGACAGGCAGGTATTTTGTCTCCCAGCTCATGTCCGGGCATGATTTTTTCGTCACGCCGGGGTTTGCGAGTTTGAGTACGCTGCCTTCGAGTTTGAATGTACCCGTATAATTATTGCAGGACGCCGTGCCGCCATAGCGTTTGTTGGCTTCGTCGAACACGATCATGATGCGGACGCCTGCGGGCACCTGTTCGCCCTTCAATTGGGTGAGTTCCCACTCTTTGCCGTAGTGAATGGTGTTTTTGTTGCAGCTTTGCAGGCTGAAAATTGCGCAAAGCGCGAACAATGAAAAGAGCAATTGTTTCATTTTGTGTTGTTTTTGATAAATGAACGTGGAGGTAATTCATTCCGGCGGAAAAGACCGGAAAGACAGGACAAAGTAGCGCAAAAAAACGCATATATAATGTTAAAAAACGTGCGCGTTAAGGATTGATTCCAGGCCTGTCCGCCTGCCTAATAAGCGCCGATCGATAACATGACCAGCGTGCAGCCCTCCACCGTCTCGATACCCTGCTCGCCGGCCATTTTCGCAAGTTTGGGGTTTTCGGCGCCCGGGTTGAATATGATCCGTTTCGGTTTTAGAGACAATATGTAGTCGTAATAAGCCTGCTGCCTGCCCGCATTGAGGTACAGAGTGATCGTGTCCACACCTTCGAGGGGCGGCATGCCCTTTTGAATATCGATGCCTGCGACGGTACCTTCCCGGATTCCGATCGGAATGACTTCATGGCCATATTGAACAAGCCGCATGATGGCGAGGTATGCATACCGTGCAGGGTTGGGGGTGGCGCCCAAAACAACAGTTTTTTTCATGTAATATCGTTAATCTGTCAAAACACGGTTTCGGGATAAAAGTTAGGGGGAGAAGCGAATTTTCAGGCTTTTGGGATAACTTTGCGCACTTTTTCGAACCGATTTATACATGATCCTGACTGATAAAAAGATTCTGGAAGCGCTTCAGTGCGGCGAAATCGTGATTGAGCCATTCCGGGCGGAATGTTTGGGCACGAATTCATACGACGTACATTTGGGAAAACACCTGGCCGTGTATCGCGACCGGGTACTGGATGCAAAAAAGCACAACCAGGTTGAAATGATCGAAATACAACCGGAGGGGTTCGTGCTGCAACCCGGAACACTCTATCTCGGCGTCACGGAAGAGTATACCGAAACGCACAACTCGGTGCCTTTTCTCGAAGGGAAAAGCAGTGTCGGTCGCCTCGGTATTGATATTCATGCCACGGCGGGCAAAGGCGATGTCGGGTTTTCGAATACATGGACGCTCGAAATATCCTGTGTGCAGCCCGTGCGTGTCTATGCCGGCATGCCGATCGGCCAGTTGATCTATTTTGTGGTGGACGGCGACATTGAAAACTATTACAACAAGAAGAAAAACGCCAAATACAACCTGCGAACCGATAAGCCTGTGGAAAGCATGATGTGGAAAAATTTCTGAAGACCGTGGCCGGATTTCATGCGCAGCATGACCCTGCCGCCGGTTCTTTTTAATTATTTCCTAAGCCTTTTGTAATCCCGAATTTAAGACCCCTCAACTATCTTTACCGACGGTAAACATTTTTTTATAAAGTCTTGAAAATGAGTATGAAACGAATATTATTCACCATCGCTCTCGTGGCTGCCGCATGCCTTGCGTTGCCGAGTTGCAAGCAGTATAACAAAGATTATGCAAAGCTGGCCAACAATCCGGAATTCATGCACAAGGGTGTGCGTCGCATCACGGACATTATCCGGCACGACATTTTTGCACCACCCGTTGCAGCGCGTATTTACGTGTACTCGGTTATAGCGGGTTATGAGGCGCTGGTGCCCGGCTTTCCGGAATACCAAACCCTCGCCGGCCAGCTCAACGACCTGAAACCGTGCCCACAACCTGAAGCGGGAAAGGAATACTGCTACCCGCTTGCCAGTATCAACGCCATGCTCACCGTGAGCAAACAGCTCGTGTTTTCGGAAGGCGACATCGAAGATCTGGAAGAAACGATCTTCGATGATTTCAAAAAAATGAACATGCCGCCGGAGGTGTACGACCGCTCGATGGCCTACGGCGACGCCATAGCGAAGCACATACTGAGCTGGTCAAAAGGGGATAACTATGCCCAGACCCGCAGCGCGCCCAAATTTACCATCGATACAAAGATCGCCGACCGCTGGCGCCCGACCCCGCCGGCTTATTCCGATGCTCTCGAGCCCTGCTGGCCCAAAATACGCACCTGGGTACTCGACTCGGCCGGGCAGTTTCTGGCAGATCCTCCGGTACCATTCAGTACCGTGAAAGGAAGTGATTTCTACAAGCAGGCGTACGAAGTATACGAAACGGTAAAAAATCTTACTCCCTGGCAGGACTCCACCGCATGGTATTGGGACGATAACCCTTTCCGCATGGACGTGAGCGGTCACCTCATGTTCGGGGTGAAAAAAATCAGCCCCGGCGGCCACTGGATGAACATCACTGCCGAGGCTTGCCGCAAGTCAAATTCCGATATTGCCCACTCTGCGGAAACCTATGTGAAAGTTGCCTGCGCACTTGCCGACGGTTTTATTTCCAGCTGGAAAGCGAAATACAAATACAATCTCATCCGGCCGGAATCATATATCAACCAATACATTGACCCCGAATGGACCCCGCTCATCCAGACGCCGCCATTCCCGGAGCACACGAGTGCGCACAGCACAATCTCTTCGGCGGCAGCTACGGTTTTGACAAACCTGTTTGGCGATAACTTCACGTTCTCTGACAGCACGGAGATGGAATTCGGCATCCCGCCGCGTACGTTCAATTCCTTTTTGTCCGCTTCCAGAGAAGTGGGTCAGAGTCGCCTGTATGGCGGCATCCACTATCCGTGGGGCAACCAGGCCGGCCTCAAAAACGGCGCGATTGTAGGCCAGTATGTCTTCGACCACGTGAAAACGAGGAAGGAAAGCGGAACAATTGGTAATAAATAAAGTACTGCAAAAACGACTTGTTACCAAGGGGGTGTCATCAAATGGCACCCCCTTGGTGTTTCGTTACCGTTAAAAGGGTAATTTGGGCGACATAACCGTTTTTTCCTGATAAAAATGAGAGCCGCTTCATGACATCCAGCGTAGAAAAGACTATTTTTGTCACGCATAAGAAGTTAGTCTCGCCGCATTTCAATCCATTTGCCACCTGCCCTCCACGAATTGATTACAACCATCCATGTCGTAATCCGCAATTGATTGATATTATTAATCTCTTTTTTCACCTTTTACGGTTATTCTAAACCCTTGTCTATTCCCATGGGAAAAGCATATAATCATCTCAATCCCCGAACCGACCAAGCGTTATTTTTTCGCAGTCTGTGCATTTTATTTTTACTGATTCCCGGATTTTTATCCGCCCAGATGAGTGTCACGATTACCAAAACAAATGTATCGTGTTTTGGAGGCAACAACGGTAGCGCCACGGCTTCAGCAACGGGCGGTACGGGACCCTATACTTATCACTGGAGCAATAATGCCACAACAGCCACAATCACGGGTCTTGTTGCCGGCAGCTACTCCGTCACGGCTACGGATGCCACCCAGGCGACTGCTGTGGCCAGTGTTGCAATAACACAACCGGCCTCTCCACTGGGCGTTCAGGTATACGGTGAAAGCCAGATATGCGGTATCGTGCCGGATGGAAAAGCCACAGCCGTACCCTTTGGCGGCACTCCACCCTATACTTATCTTTGGAGCAACGGCGGAACAACAGCACAAATTACCGGTCTTGCGGCGGGAGTTTATACTGTTACCGTAACAGACGCTAACGCTTGTACAACTTCCGGAAGCGCAACGGTTTATTTTTGGAATGAAGGCATTTGGCTGATGGATTCTACATCCAACGTGGCTTGTTTTGGCCAAAATAATGGTTTCGCACATATCAGCGCAATGTCGGGGACACCTCCGTATTCTTATTTGTGGAGCAATGGCGATACGACTGCCGATGTTTTCAACCTCGCACCCGGCCCGTATACCGTGACAGTCACCGATGCAAATGGCTGCTCTAATTTTACCAATATATCCATCACACAACCAGCGGAATTGACCTGCGAGGCAAGCTCTGTACCCGGCGCCTGCGGCCTGTCCGGCTCGGCTACTGTCAACCCTTCAGGCGGCACTGCACCCTATTCCGTATTGTGGAGCACCGGCTCTACGGATCTGACGATTACCTCTCCTCCCGGCAATTACAGTGTAACCGTTACGGATGCCAATGATTGCACCTGTTCGTCCGACGTGACGATCGGCAGTTCGTCCGACAGTTTGATCGTACATGTTACCGTTAACAGCAGTGCCGGATGTACGGTGGGAGGCGATGCCACGGCTTCGGCCAGCGGCGGCTCGGGCAATTACGCCTATTCCTGGGACAATGGCCAGATGACGGCTTCCGCCAGCAACCTGACAGCAGGTAATCATATGGTGACGGTTACTGATATTGCAACGGGTTGCCAGGGCTCGGCTACTGTCAATATACCTTCGGCGCCACAACTCGTGGCTTCCGCCACCTTAAATGCCAACGCGAGCTGCCTCCTTGGTGGCAGCGCTACGGCCTCGGCAACAGGCGGCACACCCGCCTATACCTATCATTGGGACAACAACCAAACAACGGCCATGGCCACCGGCCTCGGCGCAGGGCCGCATTCCGTGACAATCACGGATTCAAAAGGCTGTATTGCCACTGCCACGGTCAATATCGGCCAGGATCAGGGACCCACCGTCACGGCATCGGTCGTGTCCAATGCGACTTGCAGCACGGGCGGTAGCGCAACAGCTGTTGCCACGGGCGGCGCAGGCGGCTATGTGTATTTGTGGGACAACAACCAGACCACAGCCACTGCCACGAACCTGCCGGCAGGCCCGCACTCTGTCACAGTCACAGACGCCGGCGGTTGTTCGGCATCGGCTTCCGTAACGATAACCCAATCAGGCGCACCCACGCTGGTCTTCACGAATGTCACCAAGGCGGGTTGCAACGGCGCCGGTGGTTCGGCGACAGTCGACGCCTCGGGCGGCACTGCCCCCTATACATACCTGTGGAGCAATAATGCCGGCACCGCCACCGTCAATAACCTGATGCCGGGCGTATATTCGGTCACGGTTACGGATGCTGCCGGTTGCTCGGCGTCGGCTTCCGTGACTATTGACGCTGCGATTCCACCCAACGTGGTCATTGCTGCTTCGGCCAATGCAAAATGCGACCAGCCGGGCAGTGCGACAGCCTCCGCCACGGGCGGAACGGCCCCTTACACCTACTTGTGGGACAACGGTGAAACAACCGCAAAGGCAGTGAATCTGCAGGCAGGTCCGCATAGCGTCACCGTCACGGACGCAAACGGGTGTACTGCCACCGCATCGGTGACAATTGGTTTTACCACCAACGGTATCAAAGTCGGTGATTTTGTCTGGTACGACAACGATCAGAACGGCGCACAACACCCCCTCGAACCAGGCGTACCCAATATGATCGTTGCGCTGATCAAAGCCGGCCCCGACGGCCTGTTCGATACGCCAGATGACGAGACCATTCAATCCGATACGACCGATGCTACCGGCCATTACCTGTTCGAATGTGTAATTCCCGGTACTTATATCCTGAAATTCAGCGGTTTGCCGCCGGGTTATGAGTTTACGGACAAAGACAAGGTGAACAACGACTGTGCAGACAGTGATGCCAAACCCAACGGAAAAACAGCGCCCTTCACTGTTGTGCCCGGCCAGGCCGACAATCTTTGTCTTGACGCCGGCATCCATATTTTTTGCGATAATGTGCTGAATGGCGGCGTTATTTGTTGCGACCAGACGATTTGTGAAGGCGAGACGCCGGCATTGCTTTACAGCGTTCAGCCACCCGCCGGCGGCACGGGCAATATTCAGTACCTCTGGTTGCAGCTGGTGCAAATGGGGCCGGCCATGCCGACCTGGGTGGCAATCCCCGGTGCTACGAATATGACCTACCAGCCGGGAGCGCTTACCCAAACCTCCTATTTTATGCGCTGTGCCAAACGGGAAGGATGTACGACATTCCTCGAGTCGAATATTGTGACCATTACAGTCACGGCCGCCGGATCGCCGGGCTGCGACAACTTTACAATGGACCTGACCGCAAAAGTGGCGGGAAAAACAATCGTTACCCTCGATTGGACGACGACGCTTCCCGAGCACGATCAATACCTGTACACAGCAGAGCATTCCTCCGACATGCTTGACTGGCACGACATATCCACGATCATGGGAGAACACAACCCGGCTAAAGTCAGCCATTATACGGTAGTGCACCAGACTCCGGTTAGCGGCGCCAACCACTACCGTATCAGGCGCATCAACGCGGCGGGCGTGACGAGTTACTCTCCGGTCAAGTCAATCGACCTTGATATTTCGGCCGAATCCTCGGTTGATATTTATCCGAACCCGGCCAGCAAAGTGCTCGTTGTCAAAAATGTGAAGGAATACGACGCCGATGTGCAGGTCCAGTTGATCAATACAAGCGGCGATATTCTGTATACGCTGACGATTCCGCAGGGTACGCTGCTGTATGAAGAGGTTCCCGTGGAAAACCTTCCGTCGGGTATTTACATGGCTCGCGTGCGTTTTGGCAACGGTGATGTGAAAACGTACAAGATCACGAAGATTTGATCTTGCTGACAATATGACATAAATCGCCCCCGGTCGTGTATATCATGGCCGGGGGCGGTTTATATCACAGATGTTTCGATTCTTCTGTTGGCATCAGCCCTCCCGCCGGATTTTCCAGCGCTTGTGGCTCCAAAGCCAGTTTTCAGGCTGTGCCCGAATTTCGGCCTCCAGCATTTTCGCATAGGCACGCGTAATGCTCGTTTCCTCCGCTTCTTCAGGGTTTTCACACAACATGCGGAATTCGACGTCGTAAAAACCGCGTCGCAAGCGACGTACGTGGTAGTAAAGCACCGGATATTTGAACTTGCGGGCCATTACATCGGCGCCCGGAAGCGAAGCGGTGTCGAGGCCAAGAAACTCCACCCAATGCGCGCTTTTGCGACTGCTTGGCGACTGGTCGGACAGAAGAATATACACAGCGGCTTCGCCCACGCGTTTGCGCATGACGCGAAACATATCGTCCATGCTCACCAGCTCCATACCCGTCCGGGAACGGCAAGCGTTCAGGAAACGATCTATGATTTTGTTTGTCAAGGGCTTGTACGCCGTTACCGTTGCGCCGTGAAAAGTTGGCGGCATGGTGAGCCCCGTATATTCCCAATTGCTGTAATGGCTGCCCGTCAGAATAACGGCCTGCCCCTTGTCGAGAAACTGATTGATAACTCCGGAATTCAGGCATGGACAGCGGCGGTTGGCTTCCTCCACCGACATGGTGAATGACTTGATGGATTCGAGGGTTACGTCCGTCAGATTCCGGTACGACAGTCGGGCGATCCGGACTATTTCCGCTTCCGTTTTTTCGGGAAACGCCCGTTGCAGGTTTTCAAGCACCACTTTTTTCCGGTAACCGACCACCCTGAAAAGCAAAAAAGCCAGCCCGTCGGATAGCATGTACACAACACGGAAAGGCACCAGACGGAAAAGCTCGCCGACAATGCGCAGAAAAATATATCCAATCATGAATTGCAGTTCGTGGACAACGTTGCCGGCTATCGTTCTTTAGGAAGCATGAGCCAAAGGCGTCCGAAACGGTTGATTTTGCGCGCTTCCTGGAGGCCTTTTTTGCCGATGCCGCAATACAGGTCCATTCTCTTTGTGGTCAGGATGGCTCCGCCGCGGTCCTGGGCAAAAATGATGCGGTAGGTATATCCTTTCAATTTGCCTGAAGCGTCGATATCGGGCAATTCAGCCAGAAGGGTGCTGCCGATGGGGATGTATTTGGGATCCACGGCAACCGAATAACCGGCCGTAAGCGGGAAAAAACCGCAACCCAGCACCTGGTCATCCACGGGCGTAAAAAATACATAGCGCCCGCCTTTTCCTTTCACGGAACCGCCGAAGCCGAAATGCTGTCGTTTGCCATCGGGAAACTCGACCAGACAGTTGCCCTGCAACTGGGCGTTGGCAAGCGCCTTTTTGTCGCGCAACCAGGCCAGTTCCAGGCCTCTTCCGTTCAAAGCGCCGGCTTCGATGGCAGCGCGATTCGGCACATTTGTATCAGGGCGTTTGTACATGGGCACCGGAAACTCGTCGGTGCGTACGTGGCTGGCCGAGATAACGGGCGTGTAATACCCGGTCATCCGAACCTTGTCCTTTTTCAGGTCCGTATTAATGCCGTAAAAATCGAAAGTGGTGAGCAAAACGCTGGGGTCGAGCAACTGCACATTTTGCAGCAATTCCACCGTCCGGAGCATTTCGTCTTTTGAGATGCCCGAGCGGGTGTGTTCTTTTACATCCGGACGCCGGAGGAAGTTGGCCTGCTCGTACATGGCCTTGAGCATATCGGGATCATAAGCGAGATAGGGGATCGTATCGGGGTGGCCGGAAATCAGGATGGATGAAGAAAGCTTGCGCTTTGACATGTTCGCGCTGGAGACTTCTACCGGTACCGATCCAGCCGCTACAGGCGCTTCCAACGGACGATCGTTTTCGGCAGAACCTTTCGAAGGAAATCTGAACGGTATGCCTATTCCCGATTCAACGAGGTTGGGATCAGGAGCGGTATTGTCCATCCAATATATTGACAGGCAGGTTATTAGGAGTAAAAAATCAAGTATGACAATTCTTTTAGAAAGCTGCATAAGTGAGGGGGAAAGTGAAATGCGGCTCGTTTTCATATTATAAAAACGCGTAAAAATAACGCCAAGTTTGGCCAATGGTCACTTAATGAAGTGTTTTTAAAATGTCAACGTGCCATTTCGCAACCATTCATGGGCTTTTAAAACGGCAATCATGGACAACGCATCTGTGATCTCGCCGTCCAAAACCATGCCTACTACATCCTGAAACGGAAGTTTTTTTACCTGCAAATCCTCGGTCTCTTCCGGCTGGGATTCACCGAATGTCAAATCCTGAGCAACATAGGCAAGGCCGTATTCGTCCGTCACCGAATTGGAGATGTGCATTTCCAGCAAAGGCGTCCAGCGCCCGGCGGAGATGCCCGTTTCTTCGAGGAGTTCGCGCCTGGCAGCCTCAAGGGGATCGGTGCCCACGAGACCGCCGCCTTCCGGTATTTCCCATGAATAACGCTCCATGGCGTAACGATATTGGCCAACAAGCCATGTGTTGCCTTCGCGATCGAGCGGGATAACGCCAACCGCGGTATTTTTAAAATGTATCAGACCGTAAATTCCTGCGCCTCCCGAGGGGTTGATTACCTCGCGGTGCTCGACCCGAATCCAGGGGTTTTCATAGGCATTACGGGTCGAAAGGGTTTGCCACGGGTTGTGGCTTTGGTCAGGCTCCCGGCCTTTGAATTGAAAAGGCATTTGTTTATTTTTGTCGCAAATATCGAATAACATGACCAGTCTGGCAGCAGCCGCGCGGAAATATACCGTTGCCGAGTACCTCGAAATAGAGCGCAGGACCGGCGAAAAACACGCTTATTATAACGGAACCATCGAACCTAAGGCCGGAGCAAGTATTCCCCACAATCGGATCGCCGGGAACATTTTCGGCGAATTGTACAACATTTTTAAAGATAAACCGGTATTTGAAATTTTTGGCAGCGACCAAAAAATCTATCTGCCCAAGTTCCGGTATTATGTTTACCCGGATGCCGTGGTCGTCGCGGAAGAACCCCTTGTGGCCGAGGAAGAGACCAGTGCCATCATCAATCCGCTGCTCATCTTTGAAGTGCTTTCCCCGTCTGCCGAAAAATACGACGGCGGGCAAAAGTTCATTGAATATCAAAGCCTTCCGACGTTTAAAGAGTACGTGCTGGTGCGTCAGGACGTACCCGAATTAATGCTTTTTTTCCGCGAAGAACCCGATGTCTGGCGCTCTTCCGAAGTGGCAGGTCTTGAAAAAGACGCTTACCTGCGCTCCATCGAAGCAAGTTTATCCCTCCGGAAAGTTTACCACAAAGTACTTTCCTGAACCTTCTCTTCAAATATACCCCTTCAGCCAGTAAGCCAGCCAGCCGACCCACTCTTTTATCAACGAATCCCACTTCATAAACGCTTTCCAGTCGGGCTCGAGCCAGTCAAACCAGTTGCCATGGCGGTTTTCCGTGTAAAAATCGGTTCCGAACGTATCGCAGGTAAAACCCGCTTTCCTGAAACAGGCTTCGGCGCGTCGCATATGCCAGGCAGAAGTTATGAGCAGGCAGCGATTTCCAATGCCAAGACTGTCGGTCATTCGTTTGGAAAACAATGCGTTTTCGCGGGTATTCCGTGAAGTGTTTTCCACGAGGATGGCACTGTCGGGCACCCCGCATTGCAAAAGGAAACCGCGCACGGCTCCGGATTCGGGCGGCACGTCGCCGATGATACGCCCTGCACCGCCCGAAAGCAGTATACGCCGGATTTTGCCGGTTCTGTACAGCATCAGCGTCGTGGTGAGGCGGTTGCCGGCCTGGTGAAAATTCATTACACCGGGTGGCGTATCGGCGTTGAAATTGACATAACCACCCAGCAGAATACCCGCGTCATAAGGATTGGTAATGGCGGCAGGATCGCAGCGCCCCGTTTCCCAGGCCCATGCTAACTGATTTATAATCAAGGGGCTGGAAAAAAACAACAATATGATGATCAATGCCTTTATGGATATGCGCCGGCGTTGCCGGTTTTTGGTCGAAAGGCTGAAAATCGCCAGTATGACCAGCCAGTTGAGCGGCTTCAGCAAAAACGAGAGCAATTTTGACAGCAGAAAAAACATAATGGATCGGAATTTTCGGAATTTGATAATTGACGGAATCGCAGGGTGATGAGCATCAGTGTATTATATGATTTTATTTTCGGAGACCAGTTTTCCCTGGGTATTTAATCGCCGATGCGACGGAGTTTTCGGAATTTTGCGCAACTTCTGAATTTCTTTATTATTGAATCAGTGATCGGACAAGTTTAATTCAGGCCCTTTCCTTAAATATTATAAAAAGCAAATTTGTCGGACCACTAATAAACCGGTTTAAACATGCAAAAACTACTTCGATCGGCCTTCATTCTGTTGATGGCCGGCATTTTCGCTTCATGCCCGCTCTACGCGCAACTAACGCTCCACGTCACTTCCATTCCAATCAATACCCCGCCCGGCGCCAGCATTTACGCCGTCGGCACATTTAACAACTGGGACCCGGGCGACGCGACCATGATACTCACGCCGGGCGGCAGCGGCCAGTACAGCATCACCGTAAATCCGCCCGCCGGGCAGGTGAAATTCAAATTCACCCGCGGCAACTGGGATATGGTAGAAGGCGATGCGAACGGCAACTACCTGCCCGACCGCATGCTGAACTACAACGGTCAGCCGACCACGGTCAATTTGACGATCCTGACCTGGGAAGATCTGAGCGGCGGTGGTAACCCCGGTTCTACCGCGGCGCCCAACGTGTTTGTGCTCGACGATAACTTTTATATGCCGCAACTGAATCGCGAGCGCCGCATCTGGATGTATTTACCTCCTGATTATCAGACAACTACAAAAAAATACCCCGTTCTGTACATGCACGACGCCCAGAACCTGTTCGACGTGACGACCAGTTTTTCCGGTGAATGGGAAGTGGACGAGTCGCTCAATACCCTTTTCCAGCAGGGCGACTACGGTTGCATCGTGGTGGGTATCGACAACGGCGGCGTCAACCGGCTCGATGAATACTCGCCCTGGGTGAACACCGATTACAATGAAGGCGGCGAAGGCGGCGCTTATGTGGATTTTATCGTCAATACGCTCAAGCCCCATATCGACTCGCTGTACCGCACCCTTCCGGCCCGCCTGAGCACCGGCATTATGGGCAGCAGCATGGGTGGACTGATCTCGATGTACGCCCTTTCCGAGCGGCAGGACGTGTTTTCTAAAGCGGGCATCTTTTCTCCCGCTTTCTGGTTTGCTGGCGACAACCCCGCCAACCACGTGGCCACGCACCCCAAACAGGGCGATGTGCGCGTCTATTTCCTCGCCGGTGGCGACGAACCCAATTATGTGGAACAGGATATGCTCGCGGTGGCCAATGCCATGAACACTGCCGGATTTTCCAACAACGAAAAATACTTCTACGTACCGAACGACGGCGAACACGCAGAATGGTTCTGGAAGCGCGAGTTTCCGGCTGCCTACAAATGGCTGTTCCAGGGCGCCGTTACCTCCGTTACCTGGCCGAAATCGGGCGGAGAACCGCTGGAAATATTCCCGAATCCGACCAGTACCTGGGTGCGTTTTTCAGGTGTTAAAGCCGGGGAATCCATTTTTCTGCAGGTAATTGGCGCCGACGGCAAAATGTGGCGCGACACCACCGTCATCGGTAGCGAGCCCTTGTGGACCGGCGATCTGCCCGCCGGTTTCTACATG
>JAKOXM010000489.1 GCA_029781095.1 Bacteroidota bacterium | reverse complement strand
TTTAAAGAAGGTTCCCAAAAAGCGAACGGGAACCATCGCCACCAGAATTGCCATCGTTATAACTGCCGCCGGTACACTCACCAATAAAAGCAATGCATTTATAAACAGGCCACCGGATGTGTTAGCCTCCTGGCTCCGGACCTGAACAGGGCTGGATACGAATATCGGCCGTTGAATTGTGTTCTGCATGAAATCAATTTGTGTTTTGATGAAAAATGGATTAGTCAGTGGTATATACGTCGGGATACCATTTTTGTTTCAAATAAACGGGAAATTTTTTCAGTTTGTTGCCTTGTTGAGCGGCATAGGGGGCTTGTTTTGCTTCAGAAACGTATTTCACGCTGAAAAAGCTGCCCGCCCGATTGCAGCCGGTATTGATAGATACCGGAAGACAGAAACCATTCGGCAGGGTTGAAATCGAATACATAGCTCCCTTTTTCCTGAAATTTGTCCACCAGGGTGCGCAGCACCTGTCCGGCCTTGTCAAGAATCTGCAAACGAATCGGCCCGCTTTGCAACATGGAGTATTTTATCTCGAGCGTACCCGGCGCGGTCATTTTAGGATTATGGCCGAGCAGCGCGCATTTATTGTTGTCGCCGACGGATGGTATTGCGGGCGGCACAAGGTTATTAATTACAGGAAACTGCTTTTGCCCCATCACATAGTTGACCAGGTCGGGGCTATTGCCAAGCCAGTCCTGCAATAGCGTGGCGTAAACCGACCGAAAATCCACGCTAAAAGGCGGGTCACCGAACGGATCGGGATTGGTAAGGTCCTGATACTGACCGGTAAAGCCATTGCCGATACCGCCGCCGAAAAGCAGCATCGGAGTGCCCCAGCCGTGGTCGGTGCCTGCAGAGCCGTTTTCGAAAATAGAGCGTCCGAATTCGGAGAAGGTCATGCTTAATACATCCTGTTCGAGGTGGCTGTTTCCGTACGCCAGGTCGTCGTAAAATGCTTTCACCGACGTGGCGACCTGTTCCAGGAGGTCGAGGTGGTGATTGTACTGGGTGGCGTGGGTATCGAAACCGCTGAGTTCTACCATGAACACCCGGGTGCCGAGGCTGCCTTTGATGAGGCGGGCGACGATGGCGAGTTGTTCCGCGAGATAGTTCGCAGCAGGGTACTGCACGTCATTTTTACCTTTGGAATAGGCCTTTTGAATGGTCTCTGAATACCGGAAAGCAGCGTTGGCCGTCTGCCTGAGAAAAGCCAGTTCCAGTTCGCGCGGCGTATTGCCCAGCGAGTTGGTACTGTACAACTGGCCCGATTGGGCGATCTGGTAAAACTCCTGCGGGCTGCTGACCGCCAGCGACATATTGGCCTGATCGGCCTTAAACACCAGGTTGGTTTGTATTCCGATCTGGAGCGCGGGTGGAATAGTGGGCGGCGCTTCGAGGAACGCTGCGTATTCGGTTTCGAGAAAACGACCGAGCCAGCCGGTATTCACCACCACATCGGAATCGCTCGCCGAGGCAATGATGTCGTACGACCGGAAATGACTGAGGTTGGGATTGGGATAGCCCACGTTGAAAATAACCTTCATCATGCCATCATTCCACATGGGTTGCAATGCGCTGGTAGAGAGAGGCATTCCGTATTCATTGCTGAGCGCCCAAAGGTTATTGTCTTTGATGCCAAGACTGGGGCGAAGGTTGTAATAGTCGGAGTTGCCCCGCTGGACCACCGTGTTGAGCCCGTCGTTGCCGCCATCTAGGCGGATCAGGACAAGAATACGGTCGTTGGAGCCTCCCGTGAGGGCAGCCATCAGCGGAGTAGGCTGGAATGCACGCAAGGGCAGGTTCCCGAGCAAGAAACTGCCCGCCCCCATGAGTCCGGTAGCAGAAAGGAAATCGCGGCGCGACCAGAGGCTGTGTTCCTCTTTGTGGGCCGGGCCGTGTTCAAGAGCGGAGCCAAAACGGGGTTTTTTATGTTTTTCGCACATGTTTTTTCTTTTTGAAGGAGGAAGGATTAAGAATTTGATTGCGTTATTCTGCCAGAGGCAAAAAGAGCAGATTTTCAAGCCAGGCAAGGCGCTTTTTTGAAGCCCTGTGCCGAAAAAAGGTTCAGTACGGTTTGAAAAAATGCCTGTTGACCCGGCGGGGATAACTTCTAAAACCGGTTTGGGTTCTTTGGTTTGATAATTACCGTGGTTGAAACAACCCGGTCAGGTCAGTTGGTATTCCGGCAGTTTTACCAGAAAATAGATCAGGTTAAGTATTTGCTGGGGTGCCTCATCCCAATAGAGGTTCCAGGTTCCGTCGAGGAAATAATTCTCCGGAACCCCTGCCTTGAGATTGAGGACGGCGGCTTGCAGTTGCAGGGGATCGAGCTCCTGCCGCAGGAAAAACTCCACGAGGGCCTGGGTGATCTCCACCGGATTGCTGCTGCCGTTGGCGAGGCCGAGTGCGAGGGCGCGCAGTTTTTCCATCGCATTATCGTCTTGCGTGAGCATGTTTGCTGTTTTCGTCGCATAATTCCAGCGGATGGTAAGCGTACTTTCGTTGATCCACGCGCGGTGCTCTTTCCAGCCGGCCACATTCGGCGGCTCAAAAAGTTCCTCATTCAGGATGTAGCAATAATAGTTGACTTCATCAAGCCACTCGTCGGTGATCTCGCCGGGATATTGCATGCCGGTCATTTTGAGCAGGGGCAGAAAGGCCTCCATCGGGCTTTTAATTTTGGCATTGATGAGCTGTTCCTCAAAAAAATGTTCGCTTTTGAAAAGCTGTTTCACCATGGGCAGGATTTCCCAGTTGCTGTTTTTAAAGGTGGCGGCCAGCCCGTCAACTACCTGTTGATCAGCATTTTGATATACGAAGTATTTATAAATTTTTTGCGCAATGTGGTGCGAAACCTGGTCGGGACGCTGCGAAAAGATGAGGTTGTGGGCAGCGTCGAAATCGTAGTTGCCCGTTTGCCCGAAAATCGTCTTTTGCCCGTCATCGTGCTTGGCAGCATTGTATGAGGATGGCAGGCAATCGTCGTCATCGGACTGCCAGCCCGTGAGCGCCCGCGCCATATTGACGATATCCGCCTGGGTGTAGCCATTGCTTTCGCCCATGGTAAAAAGTTCCATAAGTTCGCGGGCATAGTTCTCGTTGGGTTCGCCCACAACGTTGAGGTTGCCGTTCAGGTAATGGAGCATGGCCGGGCTT
>JAKOXM010000484.1 GCA_029781095.1 Bacteroidota bacterium | reverse complement strand
AAAACTGTTTTAAGTATCAGGAGTCTATATCATGACGCTTTATTCGTTAGTACATTAACAATACCAGCCATGGATCGCTTTTTCCTTTCTTTTATCCTTGCCCTTTTGGGGTTTTCTTCCGTACGCTGCACCTATTCATCAGGCTCTGCGCCGATTCCGGCGCCCCTGACCGGATCAGGTATTCCGTCCTCCGGTTTTAATGACTACTGGTACCGGGGAAAAGCGGAAATCTGCACTTATCAGGTAGAGCAGGAACGGTACGGAGAGATGCGGCCTGCAGAACAGGTCAATATTTTTGTTACCGAGGATTTTTCCGGAAAAAAGGAGGTAAAACTCGACGATCCGGGGAAGGCGGAGTCCGATCGTGTCCCGGTTTTAAAACTAAATGTCGTGCGGCGATTTCACACCGGCATTTATGACTACAATCTCATGGCGTCGGTGTTCACGCCTGTTAATGCAACACCTTCATTAAAAGCAACTTATTCGGTTTTCGATTGGTGCGGACAGGTATTTACACAGTTTAACCTGGATAAAAACGAATACCGTATACGATCATTTTCTTATTTTGAGACGGAAGGCGATCAAGATATGCGCCTGGGCAATATGATGCTCGAAGATGAAATACTGACCAGATTGCGCATCAACCCCGCGGGTCTGCCCGCCGGCAAGGTCAATCTGATTCCTTCTGCGTTCTATCTTCGTTTCCGGCACCAGCCCTTCCGGTCGCACCCGGCAGTTTTGTCAGCAGAGGCCGGCGAAAAGGAAAGCAGGATTCGCATTGGCTATGAAGACATACCGCGAACGCTGGTCATAACATACGAAACGGCATTCCCGAACCGGATACTGGGCTGGGAAGAAATGGACAATGGCAAGATATTGAGCAAGGGAACCCTGAAGTCAAGTCTGATGACCGATTATTGGCGGCAACACGACAATGCGTCTGCCGGCTTGCGGGATTCGTTAAAATTAATGTTTTGAAAAAGTTAATTTTCTTTTCAGAAAAATATTCTGGCAAAATAGGGCTTTTAGCGCCTAATGTTTGGGAAACGCAACATAGGAGCGACGCATCTTTTTTTGCATGCAAGAAAAAATCTAAATTGCCGCGCCAACGTTCCATTCGCTTAATCGTCTAAGCCCTATTTTCAGTTTATGCAAATTATCATCCGTACCCTGCTCCCCATTTTACTGACCGCCATCTTTTCGTTTCCTTCCTGGACACAGGATTGTTCCAAGTCCGTTGTGGAAAACAAAAAGATATCCGGCATACAGATTGCGCGTTCCAGTTCCCTCACTATTGTGGTGAGAGGCAGCTACAACTACGCAATTGAGTTTTTTACAGATGAGAAAGGGATTTTTGCCCGGATGACGTCCGTAGGCGGAATTGAATTCAACCAGGATGACCAGGTTGTATTCGTGGATGCAACAGGAAGAGAACAATCCTACAAGTTTATCAGCATGGATGAGGTATTGCCTGCCGCAGTACCTACGCACCGCAACAATCTCCGGCTCGATCTTGAAGCCCTGGAATGGCTTGCAGACGCAACCATCAGCGGTGTTAATTTTATCAATTTTGTCGACCGCCAGAAATACAAATTCACCATCAATCCGAATCGGCAATCCGAGTTCAAGGAACTGGCCGGATGTTTTAATGCTGTGATCGAGAGAGACGCCGTAAAAGACACCCCCGGAGCGGCTGTAAACATCCCGGGCAAGTCGAGCGAAGCCACAGGCGCCGCCAAAGGCACGAAACCGGCCCCCGCAGCAGGAGGCAAAAAAACGAACGCGTCTTCCAGTGCTCCCGTAAGCGATAACGAAGTAACCAATCTTCGGGCCGAACTTGAAAAAACTAAGGAGACCCTTCGCAAAGAAATACAGGCAGAAAAAGAACGCGCCGACGCGATCAAGGCGCAGCTGCAACAGGAAGTAGCCGCAGCCCGGGAAGCTGCCAACCAGAAAAAACTGGAGTATGCCAACGAAGTGCTGGACGCGCGCAAATCCAGTCTGGCAGAAATTGAAAAAGCCAAATCGGAAGCCCAGGCGGTGATCGCGCAAAATCGCTCCAAAGCAGATTCGGCGGTCTCTTTGATTGCCCTGAATGTGGAAGAAGCGCGTAGAAATGCCGGTGAGGAAATACAGAAAGCGCGCCTGACCTCCGCAGAAGAAGTCAAAAAAGCACGCGAAAATGCCGCCAAAGAAGTAGCCAACATCAAAGAAAAACTGGATCAGGCCAAACTCCAATACAACGACGAAATATCGACAGCAAGAGCCAATGCCGAAGAGGAACTCAAGCGAATAAGGGATGAAAACGCTCAAATTGTAGCAGATGCCCGGGAACGCGCTAAAAAGGAGCAGGCTAAAACAACCGACGATGTGGTGACTACCAAAAAAACCGCAGCGGAAGAAATACTCAAAACGCGGGAAGACGCTGCCAATGAAATAGCCAGCATCCGGGAAAATTCCGTACTTGAAAAGCAGCGCCTGGCTACCGATCTCGCCGAAAGTCGCCGAAAGGCAGCCGAAGAAAAAGCGCTGGTGCAGCAAAACAATTCGTCCGAAATCGCCGAAATCAGGGAAAACGTTGCCAAACAAAAAGAAGCCAGCGCACTCGAAGTGGCGGAAGCGAAAAAACGTGCTGCCGATGAAATAGAACGCACACGTTCTGAAGTCGCCGCCCAACAGGAGAAAGCGCAGGGTGAAAAGGCGGATATTGCCAAACAAGTCGCAGAAAGCAAACAAAAAGCCGCCCAGACGGTGCAGCAGGTGCAGGAGGAGGCGACAAATGCCATTGCGGACGCACAAATGCGCGCCAAGGAACAACGCGATTCTATTACAGCACAGGTGCTGGTCGCCAAGAAGAAAGCCGACGAAGAGATATTGCGGATACAGGACGAGCTCACTAAATCAATCGCAGCCGCAAAGGAGCAGGAAAACAAGATAAAGCAGCAAAGTGCTGACGAGGTGCAAAAGGCCCGCGAACGCAGCCAGCAGGAAATACTGAAAGCGCAAGAGGAAGCCCGGGCAAAAGTGCAGGATGCGAATGCCAAGGCTGATCAGGTGCAAAAACAATACGCCACGGAGGTTGCCTCGTCCAAGCAAACCGCCGATGAGCGCATCAAACAAATCCAGGCGGAAGCCGCAAACACCGTGGCGGAGGCCAAAAAGAAACAGCAGGAGACCGTAAGCGCTACCGCCGAAGAAGTCGTGTCATCACGGGAAAAAGCGGCCGCAGAAATCGCCGCGGCACGCGAA
>JAKOXM010000475.1 GCA_029781095.1 Bacteroidota bacterium | reverse complement strand
GTCGCGTGGGTAAAAAAGCATAACAACCGGGCGTGTTGCGATACCGTCGGCCTCGAACGCTCTCAGCCATAAAAATTCCGCATCGTCGAGCCGTTTGTTCAGTTTGGAGAGCGTTAAACTGCCTATTCCCGATTCACTGACAGTCGTTTTTACATTCCCGCAGCGAAGCTGAAAACGCAGATTTTTTGAAGGGTTCCCGTTTCTCCTGATTTCAGGTACTGCCGCCACCATGGCCTTCAACTCCTCTTTGCTGTACAGGGGTATAATGAGGGTATCGGCTTCGGCCCCGGGCGCTGCCCGGCTGCTTCCCAGTCCCTGCGTAAAGCCGCCCCATTGCAGCACATATTCCGATACCGGGAGGGGAGGCTTGGGGTCTTCGGGTTTCACATCGAATGTTATGCTTACCTGGCTCAGGTCGATGTCGCCCGACTGAATCCAGGTACCGGGAGCATCTTTAAATTGCTGCTGCAGGATGCCAAACTGGTCGCCGTCTGCCAATATCTCGATTTGTTGCGCGTTCCCAACATTGTGGAACAAAATCATTTTACTCGTAATGTCTGACCCGGCCCGATCCATCCCTTCCGGGGATGTAATAATCCGGCGCAGAGCGCCCGAATTGCCTTTAATTCCCGTGAGTTTTACCTGATCATGGTCTTTTACATTTTTTTCAAAAAACGACAGAAAGTCATTTGATATACGACCATTTTCCAGGGTTGCGGTCCGGTCCCGGTATTTTACCTGAAACGAGAAAGATCCGACCGCTTCATTTCCCTTGAATAGGCTCGGCGTCAGTTTCATCATTTGCACAATTTCCCTCGCCGTGAGCGAATTGATTTCCATATTATAAGGCAGGTCGGCATTGATCAGCTGCCCGGCGGAAGTATAGGCACGCGCATACATTTTCGGAAATTTCCGACTGAAATTGCCCCATTCTAGGAAATAATCCCGGCGATCGCTGCGAAGCAGGGTCAGGCGCGAATCGTTGTCGGGTACAAGGCTGAAAATACTGCTCGGATAAAGCTCCGACCAGGTTTTTTGGGCCTGATCTTCCCTGTCGGGTTTTTGCACGATGCGCACCACTACGCCGGGTTTTATCTGATCGCGCACGCCATCCAGTTCTGTGCGCAGTTCTGACATCGAATACCTGGCTCCTCCATCCGCCGGATGCCGCAACAATAAACGATAATTCGTGCCCGGGAACGCAGCCCAGATGGTGAGGCTGTCTGCGACTTTTGTGCGACCGTCGCGGTACACTACCTGCGGGTTGTTGCTCATGATTTGCCAGAATTCGCCGACGGTGAAAAACTGCCGCCCTTTGGCATTTACGGTGGTGTTTCCCCACTTGAGTTCGGCAAATTCGTCTTCATCTACCAAAGCTTTGGCGGGGTCTTCCTGCGCATTGATCTCACCTGAATTGCGCGGCAGCCACCCGGCCGGCCCGGCGCCCATGGAAAAGCGAATCGATGCCGTTTTGCCGTTTGGCAGACTCACATTTTTCAACTCGACGACGTCGCTTGCCTTCAATTTGGCGGCGTATTCATCCATTTCCTTTCGTTTTCCTGCATATACGGATTCGTCGTTGTAATTGCTTCGCAGTGCGAGGCCGGCTACGTCGAACGACAGGTATTGCTCCAGTGTCTGGCCGTTCCAAATCCGCGGCTCGCGCTTGAGCGCTTCGCGGAATTCTTCCGGCGACAGTTCGGCTTCACCGAAATACGTATCCGAATCCGTTTCGTGGTATATTTTGCATTGTATCGATCCCCAGTAAAAATTATAGGGCGTTGGTTCGGGGCCGGCAGTTTTATCGGCGAGGATCGTGATCTCGCTCAGTGTTCCGGCGTATTCGCCCGCCGTTTTCACAGCTTGCAAAAACGGCGCTGCAGCGGGCATTTTTTCAATCAAACGAAAAGAAAACAACAACATTAAAACGGCAAAAAGGGGCAGGGTTAGCAGGTATTTGGCCCGGAAAAGGGGACGGGAAGGACGTTTGGCAAGCATGACAAGGCGATTTTTAATAAGTGAATGAAAAGTATTCACCAAACCGGGCTGGGCCCTTTGCCCGATTTTTTGGTGTTGTACGAGTAAAGAAGCATATTCATAGCGCCGGCGGGTGTTTTTTACCACCTGTTCGTCGGCGATGTATTCGTGTACGGCGCACAGGCTGCGCCGGAATGCGTGCATGAGCGGGTTAAACCATTGAACGATGACAACAGCTTCCATCAGCAGAATATCGAGGCTGTGCCATTGCCGTACGTGGACCATCTCGTGCTCCAGCAAAAAATCCTGACTATCAGAGAGTTGACTCTCATGATTCCAGAAAACAAATCCGAAAAATGAAGCGAGCGGCAATGATTCCCTTTCCGATACGACCACATCGACCATGCCTGCCTGCGCTTTCCTGCAACGGCGGATCATGCGCATCAGATACCACATCTGTATGGCCAGTCGCACCGTCAGCAACCCCGCGCCGGCCAGATAAATCCACCACAACAATTCGCCCAGCGATAGTGACCAGCCTTCCGCCACAGGTTGCAAAAGGGTATGACGCACCGCCACCGGCGCGGCCTGCACCTGTTCCACGATAACCGGCAGGTTGATAACGGGCTCGGCAACCGGCACAGACTCCGGCAATGGCGGCGGCGTTGTCAGTTGAATTTTCAGAGCAGGCAGGCCGAGGGCCAGGAATGGAGAAAGCAACAGGTAAGCCCGGTTCCACTGGAAAAATGTTTCCTTTTGGAGCGCCAGCCAGTAAAAACCGTACAGGCAGCAGAGGCAAAAAGCCGATTCGATGATGTATTGGATGTTCATGGATCGTAGACGGGTTGGCGGGTTGCGGGTTGGCGGGTTGCGGGTATCAGGCGTCCGGGTCCTGCCCTTCAGCCTTTTTGATATCATCGAGGAGCCGGGTCAGGTCGTCCGGCGCTACATTTTCTTCCTTTACGAAGTAAGAAAGCAATGCCGAGGGCGATCCGCCGAAATAATTGTCCATAAAACTCCGGAAGGCGTTGGCGCGATATTCCTCTTTTTTCAGGATGGGGAAATAGCGGTGCGTCTTGCCGAACGATTCGTAGCCAACCAGGCCTTCGGCTACCAGTTTTCGTACGATAGACGAAACGGTATTGTAAGGTTGTTTGTCCTCCAGTTCCTCCAGAATGTCGTTGACAAACGCCCGTTCGAGGCGCCAGAGGATGGTCATGACTTCTTCTTCCTTGTGTGTGAGTCGTCGCATATAACGGGTCTGTTATTGTTCAGGGCAAAGGTGTGGACTAATTTTTAGTTTTACAACTATTTTTTAGTTATAAAACTAAATTTTCGTCTAAAATTATATTATTCACTGATAATCAATATATTATAACGGGATTATTTTTTGGGAAAAACCATTCGCCACCAGCCTTCGATTGAAAAACAGGTATAATAGTTATGGTGACTATACCCATTTACACATCAAATTTGAGATTGGTATCCCGCAGATTTTACACAGAAATTTCTGCGTAGAATCTGTGAAAACAAATCCGTGTAAAATCTGTGCGAAATAAAAACGCATATTACATGATGGGGGTAAATGGGTATAGTCGCCATAGTTATAACCGGACGAATCCTAGAAAATGGCATACACTTGTACAAACGCCTCGATCATGCTCGTCAGAAGAGGGTAAATTTGGACCCTGTCAAATATTCAGATATGAAACCTTCTTTTCTATTGCTATCCCTTGTTTGGGTATTTTTACTGGCGACTGATGGCTGCTCCCAAAATACGGAATTACCGTATGCCGGCTCGTGGTATAAGGCGCGTAGCACTTTTGGCAACCGTTACGATCTGTTTTATCCTTTAACTGCCGAACTGGCCAAAGTCTGCAACGATGGTCGCTGCGGCCTGATCGATCGCTATGGGCGGGAGGTATTGCCACTCGATTACGAGATTCAGGATCATTTTTTCGGTGCCTTGCTGGTTATCGGGCAAGGAGGGAAATACGGTGCTGTGAATGCCGTCGGCAAGCCGGTTATTCCTGTCAGGTACGCCGAAACAATGCTGCATTTTGATTCGAAAAGTATGGTTGGCGTCAGGAACGATTCACTTTGGGCGGTTTTTGATACGGCAGGGCGGCAATTAACACCCTTCCGGTTCACCGATATCGAATATCTCGTCGGTCAATATGCCGTGGCTTCAACCACGGGTCGTGCATATGTAGGCGCCTGGGGCCCGGACGGGCGCAACATCGTTCCGGAGCGGTACCACGAACTCGTTTCATTGCCTGCGGGATACTGGCAGGCAAGGTATTTCGGTAAATGTGCACTGCTAGGCTCCGACGGCAAGGAGCGCACCCCTTTCCAATACGAAGAATTATTGGGCATGCCTGACGAAAGTTACTACGCGTCATCTTTTCGGCAGGATAACCTGCTATACCATTATTCGAAAAGCGGGCAAAAATTGTCGGATTCTCCGTATCCAATAGGGAAAATCGGATCGAATGCACAAATTTCCATTTCTGAACATCAAACAGTCTTGATGGACCATACAGGCAATCTCGTCAAAATACCCGGCGAATGTTGGCTGGTGGAACCTCAGCCGGGCGACCCGGTCGACTGGATTCGCTTGTCAGGAGGGGGTGAGGAAGAGTCACTCGGCTGGTACGATCTGAAAACCGGGCATTACCAGCCGCCCGCTTTCTTTCATGCTGTCGTGTCGGGAGATCGCGTTATTGCTTCCGGCTATGCGCAAACCAGCATTTTCAGCCGGAGAGGTCAATTATTAAATAATTTTTCCTTTACCGTTTTTCCTTCGGCTAATGACCGGGTATGGATCACACAGACCGAACAGGGTTTGTATGGTTTGTGCGATTCAAACCTAAAAACGCTGGTCGACCCCCGGGAAGGAATCCTGGAACGCAATGCCTGGGGCGGTTTCACACGCACAAACCCGGACGGGGTTCAGGTATACGACCCCGATGGAAAGGAAATATATACGACTGTACATCTCGAAGAATTCATCCCCGACATCCGGCGCAATTACGCGGTGTTCAAAAGCAACGAACGATACGGTGTCGTTCGCATTGATGGCATGGTAGTGCTTCCTACCCAATACGAATACGCGGAAGCGGTCGCACACAACCGGTTTATCGTTCGAAAAAACGGCAAATCCGGGCTTGTCGACGGGAACGGAACGGCCTTGCTACAGCAGAATTTTGACCTCGTAGCCTCAACCCCCGGCGAACAAAGGCTACAGTTGCAAAAAGACGGCAAATACGGGATTGCATCCGCCGCGACCGGCAAGTTGCTGCTTCCCGTGGCATACGATAATCTGAAAAGGTTCAGCCATTTTATCATCACGGAGCGAAACGGCAAATTCGGGCTTTACGACGAAAACCTGCAGGTGATCCTTCCGGAACGCTTCGAGCATATCTCATGGTGGAATGATCTCTGGCTGATCGCTGAAAACGGGCGCCGGGGAATACTCAACAAAGACCTGAACATCGTGCTTCCTGTTGATTATGAGCAGATTAATTTTAAGCAATCGCCGATTGTCGCCCTTCGACACGGCGTTACAACCCGGTGGGTACGTATCGGCACACGGCTGAAACCTGCCGCTGAAAACACCTTTTTCAACTGGCAGGCCGGAATGGCCGTCAAATTGGAAAACGGACGTTACGGGCTGTACGATCGTCGACTCGACCCCATCCTCCCTGGCAGTCACGATCAGATAATGCCCGTCGGGCAGGCCGGCGTCATGGCCATCGTACGCGATGGAAGTAATGCTGCCTGTATCTCGCCGGAAAAGGCGGAAGTAGTGACATTTAAAGCGGATTCCCTGCTGAACTGGCAAGACGAATACCTCTTTTTCAGGAGGGCGGGAAAGCGATGGATACGCAACCTGCTCACCAGGGTGGAAATACCGGTTCCGGAGGATGGCGCCCTCGAAATACTCCGGCATACGTCCATGATTCTCTTGAAGACCAAAAATCAGGCGATGCTCTACGATGCGCATTTAGAAAAGGGGCCGGTATGGCAGGGCGAATCGCTTTACCAACATACCTGGAACACCCGGATGCTTCCGTTTTATATCGGGAAAAAAGACGGCAAAACGGGCCTGCTATCGGCTTCGGCAAAAGTGGTGCTGCCCTTTGAATATGATCGGTTCCACACGAGCGAAACCTATTATTCTCCTTATTTGTGGCTCGAAAAAGACAGCAAACGCGGTGTATTTAATTGTGCAAACGGACATTTGCTGCCCGCGATTTACGACAATTTCGAATGGGTGGATACCTCGGGTTTCGTGATTGCATCACAGGGAGGGCAATACGCCCTGTTTTCGCCCGGTTACGACCGGCTTACCGATTTTAACCTCGAAAGCGCGGGCTTGTTCGGTCAGGGATATTTTTGGGTAAAACGCGACGGGAAAATGATAATCCTCAACCGGGACGGGCACATCATGCCGGCATCCTCCGCAGATGAACTGGATATCTGGCCCGAAAACGGGGGAGCATTCTTTCGCGTCGGAGATGCCTGGGGGTTTATTCGCTTTGATGGAAAAATTGTGCTCGAACCCCGTTATGCGGCCCTGAATGCCCTTGGGAAACTGGCTATCCAGGCATATCTGCCCGAAGGGAAAAGCAGGATTTATACGACAAACGGACAACCGGCAGGCGCCGATGTTTTCGACAACGTGCTCGCAGTCGACGATCGTCATTTTTTGATCCGAAAGGATGAACTCTCCGGGATCATCGACCTGAACGGGCGATATTCGATCCCGCTTCAGGCCGGATATTTATATTGCGAGGGAAATGCGTGCATTGTGCCAAAAGGGGAGAAACAAGGACTGTATCGGCCCGACGGGACCGTTTTGTTGCCTCCTGTGTACGACAACATCCAGGGTTCGGAGGACGGAGAAGGCATTTTTACGACCCGGCAAGGCAACCGGTTCGGCTTCGTAAACGGGGATGGCCGATGGATCGCCAACCCCGAATTCGACTACGCACGGCCTTTCGACGCGGGACTGGCCGCCGTCCGGCGCAATGGCAAATGGGGCTTTATCGATACCCTGGGCCGCGTAGCGATACCGTTCCGTTACGACTTTGCCTGGAATTTCCGGAATTACACAAGGGGGGCTGTCGTTTTACACGAAAAAACCTTCCAACTGATTGATAATAAAGGAAATATTATCGGCGGTATTCCATACGGAACGGAGGAAGATCCGGATGATTATTTTCAAAACCAGCCGGAACCGTACCGGCAGGCGGGAAATGGCCAGGGACTGAAATATTCGCAGGAAGATGCCTGGCTGCTGCAACCCACCGGGTACCGCCTGTGGTCCCCGGTCTGCGGACTCGTGATCTACGGAGCAGACAAGGATCCCGATTGCTTCCTGCCGCCTTACGGCCTGATGAATTACGCGGGGCAAAAGATCACGCCCATGATCTACGGCGCGCTGCGGACCGACCATCTGAAGGTTTGCGATATGATCCCTGCCAATCTGGGCGCCAAGTGGGGCTTTCTCAACACAGCCGGCGAAACGGTCATCCTGTTCGAATACGACAATGCCTGGAACCTTCCCCAGCCCTGGGAAAACGGCGAATGGCGCGGCGGCGTACACAAAGACGGCCGCTCGTGGATCATTGACCGCACAGGAAGGAAAGTACGGGATCAGTAAAAACGGGTTTGCCGCGAAATATGCGCAAATCAGTCAAATTCATGTCATCCGTGTGCCATTTATCAAGAATATTGATCGCACCCAGATGACACGGATTTGACTGATTTGCACTGTATTGGCGGAAATTTTATGCACCTGGCACGGCTCGTTTTTAAAAATCGAACCGGATACCCTGTGCCAGCGGCAACTGTTCCGAATAATTGATCGTATTCGTCTGGCGCCTCATATAGGCTTTCCAGGCATCGGAACCCGACTCGCGGCCGCCGCCGGTTTCTTTTTCGCCGCCGAAGGCGCCGCCGATCTCGGCGCCGGAGGTGCCGATGTTCACATTGGCAATGCCGCAATCCGAGCCGGCAGCGGACAGGAAACGCTCCGCTTCGCGCAGGTTGGTGGTCATGATCGCCGACGAAAGCCCTTGCGGCACGGCGTTTTGCAGCGCCACGGCCTCTTCAATGGTTTTATACTTGATGAGATAGAGAATCGGCGCGAAGGTTTCGTGCTGCACGATGTCCCAGTGGTTTTCCACTTCGGCGATACAGGGTTTCACGTAGCAGCCGCTTTCGTAGCCGGGGCCGGAAAGCACACCGCCTTCGACCACGAATTTGCCGCCGTGCTTTTTGATGGCTTCTATCGAGGCCAGGTAATTGTCGACAGCAGCCCGGTCAATGAGCGGCCCCACGTGATTTGCGGGGTCGAGCGGGTTGCCGATGCGCAGTTGCGGATAAGCCTTTGCCAACGTATTTTTCACCTGGTCGTACACGCTTTCATGGATGATCAGGCGGCGCGTGCTGGTGCAGCGCTGCCCGGCCGTGCCTACGGCGCCGAACACCGCGCCGGTGAGCACCATTTTCATATCGGCGGAGGGCGTGATGATGATGGCGTTGTTGCCGCCCAGTTCAAGTATGCTGCGGCCGAGGCGCTGCGCCACTGCCTGTCCCACGATCTTGCCCATGCGCACGCTGCCGGTTGCGCTCACGAGCGCCACGCGATGGTCTTTGGTCATATATTCGCCGACCTTGTAATCGCCGTTGATGATGCCACTGATGCCTTCAGGCAAATCATTGGCTTTCAACACTTTTTGGAACAAGTGCTGGCATGCTACTGCACACAAAGGCGCTTTTTCCGAAGCCTTCCACACGCATACGTCGCCGCAAACCCACGCGATGCAGGCGTTCCACGACCATACGGCCACCGGGAAATTGAAAGCGGAAATAATACCCACGATACCCAGCGGATGCCACTGTTCGTACATGCGGTGTCCCGGGCGCTCGGAGTGCATGGTGAGGCCGTAGAGTTGGCGGGAAAGCCCGACGGCAAAATCGCATATATCGATCATTTCCTGTACCTCGCCCCAGCCTTCCTGCAGGCTTTTGCCCATTTCGTAGCTCACGAGGCGACCCAGCGGGTCCTTGTACTGGCGAAGCACATCGCCGAACTGGCGCACGATCTCGCCGCGTTTGGGGGCCGGCATTTCACGCCAGACCCTGAAGGCCGTTTCGGCGGACTGAATGACCTGATCGTACTGTTCGCGGGTGGTAATGCTGACGGAACCGATGTACTGCCCGTCTACCGGTGAATATGATTCCAGATAGCGGCGGCTGCCGGTTATGTCGTTGAGGCCGGTCCACGCGCCCTGATTACGGGTTTTGAGACCGAGTTTTTTCAAAAATTCTTTGACTTGCATGGTTGAAAAATGGTTGGGCCGGTTTTCGGGTTACGGGTTGAAAAAATGTGCGCGCAAAGGTATGGAAAGAGAAGGAGAGAGACGAAGAGTAATCTTTTGCTGGGTAGTTAATAGTTGATACAGCAGGAGTGCATTGGATACACTATTCCATGTCAATTCTATTTTGTTCTGAAAAAACTTTACAAGTGTAAACGCACAGGGCCGGGTTTACTATTTCAAATACTTTTCAAAAAATGCCAGGGTGCGCTGCCAGGCCAAGGTGGCCGCTGCTGCGTCGTAACGCGCCGCGGAAGTGTCATTGTGAAAAGCGTGATTAACCCCTTCATACATGTACAATTCGTAGGTAACGCCTGCTTTTTTCAGCGCTTCTTCATAAGCCGGTATTCCGCTGTTGACCCGTTCGTCGAGGCCGGCATAATGGAGTTGCAGGGCGGCTTTTATTTTCGGTACGTCTTCGGCAGCGGGTTGGCGGCCATAGAATGCCACGGCGGCTTTGAGCGTATCGACGTTCACTGCCAGATTGTTGGCCATAGCCCCGCCCCAGCAAAAACCGACGCAGCCA
>JAKOXM010000473.1 GCA_029781095.1 Bacteroidota bacterium | reverse complement strand
GAAAAAACGCCCGAACGCCTGCACGGCTACGACTCCTTTGCATGGTTTTTCACCTTCACACCCAATATCGCCATTTCGCTGAAAACGATGGCCCTGGGCCAGAACGCCTGGCATTCCCACAGCAACGTATTCAATCTCAATCATTTATGGTCGCTGGCTGTAGAGGAGCAATTCTACCTGGTCTGGCCGCTCATCGTGCGCTTAGTGCCTATACGCTGGCTGGCGGCCCTCTGCATCGGACTCATCTGCATCAGCACGCCGCTTCGTTTCTGGGTGGATGGGCTGGTAGGCGTAAAATTCTCCACAGCATCCTACGTGTTGCCTTTTACCCGGATGGACGGCCTGGCCGCAGGCAGTTTTCTGGCGATATTTTTCCGGCTGGATCTGGACAGTTTTATACCCTACGATAAATGGATCGCACGGGCGCTGCTCTGCTGGACCGGCTGGGAGATTGGCGGCATTTTCCTGCACGGCACCGAACACCGCCTTTATACCCTTTCAGCGCTTTTTTTCGCATCGCTGCTTTATCTCTCGCTCAACAAGGACCGCAATGCGCTCATCCGGCGTATATGCGAATGCGGTTTTCTTCGCGACCTCGGGAAGTACAGTTTCGGTCTGTACGTATTCCACCAGATGTTCGAATTCGTCTGGAAAAACAGTTTCGGCAACCGCCTCTTGCATAGCAGCCTGCCCCCCGCCCTCGGTCAAACGATTTACATCATCCTGGCATTTGCCGGTACATATGTGCTGGCCCGGCTTAGCTGGGTATTGATCGAAAAGCCTTTCCTGCGTTTGAAGGATGTATGGGCGAGACGCGCGAAAGCATAGGTGTGGCATGAAAAAAGCCCGGGTTAGTCGGTTTTAATTCAAAAACCGACTAACCCGGGCTTTTTTCATGCCACACCTAAAGACTACTGAAGGAAGTAAGTCAGCGAAAAGCGCAGCGAACTCGATTGGATATGGTGTCCGGCCTCTACATATTCGAGGTTGTTGTACAGGTTCCGCGTACCGATGTAGTAGCGGAAGTTGGCGCGAAAACGGCCTTCTCCTGCACTCAGGCCAAAAGCAGGACCGAAGTCCACTCCGGAATAGGCGTCGTTGAGATCGACGGCGCGAATTGCCTTGTTGATGTCCTCGTAATTACCGACAAACAGGTCGCGATTGTTGCGGTCCAGGTTGTGGAAATGCGTACCGAAGAACCCGCCGAACTGGAGGCGGAAAGGCACGTCGGCCACTGGCTGATAACCGGCAAAAAGCCCGGCCTCAAAGGTATTGTAGTAATATTGGTAGGTGCGGATGTCTGCTTTTTGTTCCGGCAAAAAATAGGCGGCTTTCGCACTGGCGCCTTTTTGCGTAAAAACAATTTCCGGGTTCAGTTCAAAATGGTCGCCGAAACCCAAGGCAAAGGAACAGCCGGCAGCAAATCCAAGGCGTCCGGATGAGGTGGTGAACACGTCGGAGCGCAATGAAGAATAGTTACTGCCAAAAGTAAAACCCATCTGGTAACGGGCCTGGGCGTGCAGGGTTGTAGCAGCGAGTGTCAGGAAGGCGGCGGCAAAAAACGTCTTAACGTTCATAGAAATTCGGATGACAGTTGATAAAATGTTGTGAATACCTGAAGGGTAAAAATCTCGTTCGATGCTCGGGCCTGATTTTTTAACTGTATTACAGTATGTTTAAAAAAGAATATTTACAACTGTTTTCGTTAATTTTCCGAATCATCATCCGAATCGGAAGTCAATTTAACGAAGTTTCAAAATTATTATTTTACATGACGGGCTTTTAGTATCATTTCTACTTCTTCCAGACTGATGTTCTTTGCCGCCAGCAGCACCAGCAAGTGGTATAGCAGGTCGGCCGTCTCGTTCAGCAGGCGTTCGCGATTGTCTCCCAGGGCCTCTATAACAGTTTCCACCGCTTCCTCTCCTACCTTCTGCGCGATTTTGGCCATTCCTTCGGAAAAAAGCCTTGCCGTGTAAGAACTTTCGGGCGTTGCCGTCTTGCGCTGACCGATGATTTGTTCCAGTTCATTCAAAAAGCGGGCCGATTGATTGCGCTCGCCCCAACAAGTATCGTCGCCGGTGTGACAAACCGGTCCGGAAGGTGCTGCTTTTACCAGAATGGCATCCGCGTCGCAGTCTGCGCGGAGTTCCCGGAGGCGCAGCACATGGCCCGAAGATTCGCCTTTGGTCCACAGACGCTGCTTCGAGCGGCTGAAAAAAGTAACGAGTCCCGTTTCCCTTGTTTTTGTGAGCGCCTCCGCATTCATATACCCGAGCATAAGCACCACACCGGTCAGGGCATCCTGCACGACCGCCGGCACGAGGCCGCCGGGCATTTTGTCGAAATCGATAAAGGGAAGTTCGGCAAGCGGATTATTTTCTGATGGGAATTCCATGTTCAGTCAGGTAATTTTTTAATGCGGGAATGGAGATTTCTCCAAAGTGAAAGATGCCTGCTGCGAGCGCCGCGTCGGCTTTGCCGGCGGTAAAAACCTCGAGAAAATGTTCGGGAATGCCCGCTCCGCCGGAGGCGATGACCGGCACGCCGACAGCCTCGGAAATACTGCGGGTAAGTTCGAGTGCAAAACCGCTTTTTGTGCCGTCGTGGTCCATGGAAGTGAGCAATATTTCACCTGCGCCGCGGGCCACGGCTTCCTGCGCCCATTCGAGGGCACGCCGCTCGGTAGGTATACGCCCGCCGTTCAGGTACACATGGTGTTCGCCGCTATCGTGCAGGCGCGCGTCGATGGCAACAACGACACACTGGCTGCCAAAGGTTCTGGCCAGATCATCAATCAGATCAGGCCGGCGGACTGCTGCCGAATTGATGCTAACCTTGTCTGCCCCCGCCTGTAGCAGGGTTTCGACCTGCGCTATGGAACCGATACCACCGCCCACCGTAAACGGAATATCCAGCACCCCGGCGATGCGCAATACCAGTTCTGCGAAAGTGGCGCGTTCTTCATGGGTGGCTGTGATGTCGAGAAAAACCAGTTCGTCCGCTCCCTGGCGTGCGTAGGCCTCTGCCAGCAGGACGGGATCGCCAGCCTGGCGTAGTTGTTCAAAACGGATACCTTTCACCGTCTGGCCGTCTTTGATATCGAGGCAGGGTATGATGCGTTTGGCGAGCATTTTTCAGACGGTAACGGTCATTTTCAGTAGCTTGTTTGCGTTTTTCTGCCGAATGCAAGGGCGGTGGATAAACAGAAGACTTCTAAACCTTCGAATAGACTCGGAAATATTGCAGCGGTATTTTTCCTTCAAAAAATGCCTTGCCCACGATAGCGCCGGAGCAACCGATCGCCGTTAGTTCCTCCAGATCGGCAATGCTGCTGATACCGCCGCTGGCGACCAGTTGCATATCAGGAAACTCCGCCAGAATATCGCGGTACAGTTGAGTACCGGGACCGGAAAGTTCGCCGTCGCGGGCAATATCGGTCACCGATATCTGCCGAATACCGAGGCTATGCATTTTCCGCAGGAAATCGAACAGAGGTACTTCCGTCTGGTCTTTCCAGCCATGCACCGCAATCTGGCGTTCGCGCACATCGGCGCCGACGAGGAAGCGGTCCGGGCCAAATTTCTCGACCCATGCCCGAAATTCATCCTGTGCGAGCACGGCAACGCTTCCGACGGAAAAAAGCATGGCTCCCGCATCCCACACCTGTTTGAGGGAAGGAATGGAGCGCAAACCGCCGCCGTAATCGATTTGCAGGCGCGTACGGGCCGCCACTTCCGCCAGGATGTGCAGATTGGCCGGCCTGCCGGTGCGGGCGCCGTCGAGGTCGACCATATGCAGGCGGTGGATACCGGCCTGTTCGAGTTCAAGCGCCAATTCGAGCGGATTGGCTTCGTATTCGGTTTTTTGTTCAAAATCGCCTTGGCGAAGCCGGACGAGCCTGCCGTCCAGAAGATCGAATGAAGGAATGATTTCCATAATATGATATTTCGCGTTGTATCGCTTTCGCAACAGTCAAAAAACAACTTCCCGATTTCGATTTCAACCCACGAATGAATTCGCGGGTTGAAATCGAAATCAAGATGTTGCTTTTTAATCGCTGCTTATTGTTTATTAATATTTGATTTTCAAAAAGTTATCAAGTATTTGATGGCCTGTCGGGCCCGATTTCTCAGGGTGAAACTGCACGGCGAAAAAATTGTCGCGATGCAGGGCGGCGCTGAATCTTACACCGTATTCTGTCAGGGCAATCGCGGAAGGGCTTTCCTCGGCATAATAACTATGTACAAAGTAAGCAAAACTTTCTTCCGTTATGCCGGTAAAAAGTGGTCCGCGCAGATGAGATAATTCATTCCAGCCCATATGGGGCACTTTTAGCCCCTCTGTTATGCGGAAAAGCCGCACTTCCGCGTCAAAAATACCGAGACACGCTGTATCGTTTTCCTCCGAATACCGGCAGAATAGTTGCAGGCCCAGACAAATGCCCAATACGGGTTGTTCGAGGGAACGGATCACCACATCCAGCCCGCGTTCCCGAAGGTACTGCATGGCGGAAGAAGCCTCCCCCACCCCCGGAAAAATGACCTTGTCGGCACTGCGAAGCAAGGCAGGATCATCCGTCCAGACAGCATCTACACCGAGTCGCTGAAGGGCGAAGCGCACGGATTGCACGTTGCCGGCATTATATTTTATGATGGCTACTTTCATAGTATTCCTTTGGTACTGGGCAGCTCCCGGTTTTCAGGGTCGCGGCGTACCGCCATTTTTAATGATTTGGCGAAGGCTTTGAAAATCGCCTCGATTTTATGGTGTTCGTTTTGTCCCTCGCACCGGATATTCAGGTTGCAGCGGGCCGCATCGGAGAATGATTTGAAAAAATGAAAAAACATTTCGGTAGGCACGTCGCCAATTTTTTCCCGCTGAAACACGGCCTCCCAGACAAGCCAGGGGCGGCCTCCGAAGTCGAGCGCCACTTGTGACAAGGCGTCGTCCATGGGGAGACAAAAGCCGTAACGTTCCATACCGCGTTTGTCACCGAGGGCCCGGGCGAATGCTTCGCCGAGCGTCAGCGCAGTATCTTCTATGGTGTGATGCTCGTCGATGTGCAGATCGCCCTTCGCTTCGATGCTCAGGTCGAGGCCACCGTGCCGGGCCAGTTGATCGAGCATGTGGTCAAAAAAGCCGAGACCGGTGCGGATGTCGCTTTTGCCGGAACCGTCGAGGTTGATATCGACTACGATATCGGTCTCGCGGGTGCTGCGCCGATGCACGACCCGGCGGGGCGGCAGTCTTAAAAATTGGTATATCTGCTCCCAGTTATCGGCCGTGAACGTGATATCGGCGCTGTGGCCTCCGGGTTCGTATTCGGTTCCGGAAGAATGTTTCAACCGGGCGCCGGGCACAGATTCAGCCTGAATGCCCGCGCTGTTCCGCAGAAAAACGGATTTGGCGCCAAGGTTCAGTGCCAGCTGCACGTCTGTCAGGCGGTCGCCGATCACAAAGGAACCTGCGAGATCGAAATCGCCCGTCATATACCCGCTCAGCATGGCAGTACCCGGCTTCCGGGTTGGCAAATGATCGTTCGGGAAGGAGCGGTCTATGTGCACGGCGTGGAACCGAACCCCCTCGTTTTCAAGGGTTTTGATCATTTTATCCTGTGCAGGCCAGAAAGTATGTTCGGGAAAGGATTCGGTGCCAAGGCCGTCCTGGTTGGTTACCATGACGAGCATGTAGTCCAGTTCACGGGCAATGCGTGCCAGGGCATAAATTGCGCCGGGGATAAACTCAAGTTTCTCAAGCGAATCGACCTGCTGGTCGGGCTGCGGTTCGACGATGATGGTGCCGTCGCGATCGATAAAAAGAATTTTTAACATATCAGGGCGTCGTGACAAGGTTAAAATCCGTCAGGGCATCTATCAGCCGCTCGTTTTCCGCCTCCGTGCCGACAGTGATGCGCAGGCAGTTTTCGCAGTGCAGTTCCCGGTTGCGGTTGCGGACTACTATTCCGCGATCGAGGAGGTACCTGTAAACGGCATCGGCATCGGTTACGCGCACCAGCAGGAAGTTGGCCTCGCTGGAGAAAACCTCCCGCACGCACCGGATTTCGGGCAACGCAACTTCCAGGCGGGCGCGTCCGGCAAGCAGCGCCGACACGTTTTTCTGCATGGCAGTCTCGTTATTCAGTGCCTTTAAGGCAAGGTTAATGGTTGCGGAATTCAGATTGTAAGGGTATTTTATTTTATTTAAAACATTGATAATGTATTTGTTGGAATAAGCCATCCCGACACGCAAGCCCGCAAGCCCCCAGGCTTTTGACAAGGTTTGCAAAACGACGAGGTTGGAAAATTCTTCCACACGCGATACCCAGGACGGTTTTCCGGAAAAATCGGCATACGCTTCATCCAGGACAACCAGGCCGGGAAAATCCCCCAATACTTTCAGGATAAAATCTTCGGGCAGGCAATTGCCCGTCGGATTATTGGGCGAACACAGAAACAACAGTTTTGAATGTTTGTCAGTATGGCGGCGAATGGCCGAAATATCGGGCGAAAAATCCGGAAACAGGGGCGCCTGCCTGATAGCCGCGCCCTGGATATTGGCCTGCACAGCGTACATGCCATAGGAAGGCGGCATGATGATCACGTGATCGGTTCCCGGCTCGCAAAACGCCCGGATCAGCAGATCGATGGCTTCATCGGAACCGTTGCCGAGGAATATGGATTCCTGCCGCACATTTTTCATCCGGGTAAGTACGTCTTTCAGCGCGATCTGACGGGGATCGGGGTAACGGTTGTATGCCGTATCCAGGGGACTGCCGAGGCTGTTTTCATTGGCATCCAGAAAGATATCGGCATCTCCCCCTTCGAACTCGTCGCGCGCGGAGGAATAGGGTCGGAGCGAACGGATATTTGGCCTGAGCAAGGCATTTATTTTTTCTTCCGCTTCATTCATCGTCAGAAGTGCTTGTATCGTTATCGAAGGCTTTTGTCCTCAGTTCCACCGCTCTGGCATGTGCTTCCAGACCCTCCGCCCGCGCCATTTCAACAATGACAGGCGCAAGTCTGCCGAGTCCGCGGCGGTCGATCCGCTGAAAAGTGATCTTTTTTACAAAACTATCCAGCGACACCCCAGCGTAAGCGCGCGCGTAGCCGCCGGTCGGCAAGGTGTGGTTGGTGCCGGAAGCGTAATCGCCCGCGCTTTCAGGCGTAAAAGCGCCCAGAAAAACCGATCCGGCATTGGTGACCCTGGCGGCCCAGGTTTCCGGTTTGGCGACTTGCAGGATCAGGTGTTCCGGCGCATACAAATTGGAAATAGCCATTGCCTCGCCGAGATCGCGAACCAGCACGGCCGTGCTGTTTTCGAGGGCTTGCGCAGCAAAATCGCGCCGCGGGAGGCCGGCCAACTGGATCGCCAGTTCCTGCTCGACCCGGCGTATCAATTTTTCAGAATCGGACAACAGCACAACCTGGCTGTCGGGCCCGTGTTCTGCCTGGCTGAGCAGGTCGGCGGCGACAAAACGCGGATTGGCAGCATCGTCGGCAATGATACAGACTTCCGAAGGTCCCGCAGGCAGGTCGATCGCCACACCTTCGAGGCTGACGAGTTGTTTGGCGGTTGTCACCCAGGGATTGCCGGGGCCGAAAATCTTCCAAACGGCGGGTATCGAATCGGTCCCGCAGGCCATTGCGCCGATTGCCTGCACACCGCCGATCCGGAATACCTGACGGATACCGCACAGGCTTGCGGCAAACAAAATGGCAGGATGAACCGAGCCGTCGGGCTGTGGAGGCGTACACAACACAATTTCCCGGCATCCCGCGATTTGTGCCGGCACACCCAGCATCAGCACGGAGGAAAACAAAGGCGCCGTCCCGCCGGGTATATAAAGTCCAACTTTACCGATAGGCACGCTTTCGCGCCAGCAAACAACGCCCGGCATGGTTTCCAGAGGCTGAAAGGACTCCCTTTGCCTTTCGTGGAATGCCCGGATGTTGGCATAGGCCTGCCGGACGGCTGTTTGCAATTCCGGGGAGATCATCTGCTCCGCGGCGGAAAACTCCCCGTCGGTTACGGCCAGTTGTCCGGATACAAAACCGTCGAACTGCAGCGCAAAACGCCGGACGGCTGCATCTCCTTCCAGGCGAATGGCAGCCAGCATAGCCGCCACTTTTTCGCGGCGCCCTGCTGAATGCTCGTCTGTCGGACGTGCCAGCCCCGCAATGGCATCCTGGAGATCAGGATATGATAGAAATTTCATTTTCAAGTAATTAACAACAATGAACCAACATCAGCAATGAAGCCATGAAAGGCTGTTTTTCAAACGATCATCCGTTCGATGGGTATCACCAGAATCCCTTCCGCTCCGGCCTGTTTAAGTTGCTCCAGCACATCCCAAAATATGGCCTCGGGCACCACGCTGTGCAGGCTGCTCCAGCCTTCCAGTGCGAGCGGCAGTACAGTTGGGCTCTTCATACCCGGCAGCAACCTGATTATATCCGGTATCCGGGCGTTGGGTGCGTTCATCAGAATATAACGGTGTCCCTTCGCATTTCTGTTGGCGTTCAGGCGAAAGAGCAGTCTGTCGAGTATTTCCTGTTTGTCAGGTGGCAGCGAGGGCCCGGCAATCAGCAGCGCTTCCGATTCGAGGAGGGTTTCCACTTCCCGCAGTCCGTTGGCCAGCAAGGTGCTGCCGGTTCCGACGATATCAAATATAGCATCTGCGAGGCCGAGCGACGGCGCAATTTCGACGGCGCCGCTGATGGCGTGTATTTCAGCCCGGATGTGTTTCTTCGCGAGAAAATCGGTCAGAATACGATTGTAGGTGGTTGCAATACGCAGATTATTAAGGCTTTCCAGGCCCGAGTACTTTGCATTTTTCGGCATCGCGATACACATACGGCATTTTCCGAAACCAAGTCGATCGATGATCTGAATGCTTTTGTTTTTTTCAAGTACAACGTTCTCCCCTACCACACCGGCATCTACAACGCCTTCTTCCACATATTCCGGGATGTCGTCGTCGCGCAGAAAAATGACCTCTAATGGAAAATTCGAGGCTTGCGCCCGCAACAATCGACTGGGGCTACTGCCCAATACAATTCCGGCGTCGCGCAACAATGCGATGGAATCTTCGAACAGGCGGCCGGACTTTTGAATAGCGATACGTAACATATGATTTTGCTGAACTTTTCTCCGTGGAGGATTTGGTTTGATAAAAAACAAACCCGGCTTGTCGCTGACAGGACAAGCCGGGTTTGGTGAAAGCACGAATCTGATCGAATGCATGGACACCTCATCGCTTGCCGCCGGGCAAGGAATGGTGATGGTGCCGTACAATGACTGAAATAATATTCACGGCTGCAAAAGTAGAACAGACGGGCTTACACTCCAAATTTGTTTTGGGTCAAAAAATCCTGACAATACAGGAAAAGGTCCTGAAAGCATCTTTCAGATTGAATAAATCCGTTGTTTGCTCTGTCTGTCGAAGATTTTATATGAAAAAACGGCGGTCGGTTTGTTATTTTGCCGAATAAAATATTACAAAATGCGTTTTTTGTTTTTATTCTTTCTCCCCGTACTCGCGCCGGCGCTGCGCGCTCAAAATGTCAATGTCGATTTTCGCTCCATCCTGTCTTATCCGGGCCAGAACCTTGCCAACGTTTGGGGTTATGCCGCCGGAGGCAATGAATATGCGCTCGTCGGTGCAAAAAACGGCCTCAGTATCGTTGACGTGACCAATCCGGATAACCCCTCTCAAATTATTCAAATAACAGGTCCGTCGAGCGACTGGCATGAGATAAAAACGTATCAGCACTATGCATATGTGGTTTCGGAGGGCGGCGGCGGTGTGCTGGTCGTCGATCTTGCCAACCTGCCGGGGAGCAACCTGACTTATCACAGCTACTTCGGCGACGCCGCTATCAACGGCTTGCTGACAAAAGCCCACGCCTTGCACGTCGACGAAACCAAAGGTTATCTGTACGTCTATGGAAGCCAGCTGAGCAATAACAGCAACGGCGGCAGGGCGCTCATATTCGACCTGAACGCAGATCCGTACAACCCCCATTATGTAGGCAAATTCAACTCCAGTTTTTCGGGCAATGGCAATTACGTGCACGACGGGTTCGTAGACAACGACATCATGTATTCAGCGCATGTTTATAGCGGATTCTTCTCGATCGTGAATACCTCCAACAAAAGCAATCCAACCCTGATAACGACCCAGTCGACGCCGGGCCTTTTTACCCACAACACCTGGCGTTCGGGAAATACGCTGTTCACGACGGACGAAGTAAGCAATTCGTTTCTCACTGCCTACGATATTTCCAACACGGCCAATATTACTTTGCTGGATAAAATACAAAGCAACCCGGGCAGCAGTTCCATTGTACACAACACACACATTATCAATGACTACGCTGTAACATCGTGGTACAGAGACGGTTTCACCATCGTGGATGTCTCGCGACCGGCCAATATGGTACAGACCGGTAATTATGATACATACCCCAATGGTTCCGGTAGCGGTTTCCAGGGATGCTGGGGCGTTTATCCTTATTTGCCGTCCGGAAATATCCTCGCTTCGGTTATCAACGCGGAAGGGGTTGCCAACGGCACGGGCGAACTGTGGGTGCTGACGCCAAATTATGTGCGGGGATGTTACCTGGAAGGTCAGATCACCGACATATCAACGGGTTTCCCCCTGAACGGCGCGCAGGTGAAAATAATCGCCACAAACCTCACCGAAACCAGCGGCGCAACGGGTTTGTATAAAATGGGTCAATTACAAAACGGCTCCTTCACCGTTCTGGTCAGTAAAACGGGTTATGTACCCTATTCAACATCTGTTTCGCTGTCCAATGGCGTGCTTACCACCCTGAATGTGGCCCTGTCGCCAATAGGACTGCCCGTCGAATTGACAAGTTTTACGGTGGAAGCCCTCGATCATGATGCCTTGCTGCATTGGGAAACGGCGAGCGAAACGCACAATACGGGTTTTGAGGTACAGCACAGCGCTTTTGCAAAAACCTGGGAAAAAGAAGGTTTTGTCGCAGGAACGGGCGATATCGGCGCATCTGTCGAATACTCGTTTCGGGTCCCGGCCCTGCCGCCGGGAACGCATTTTTTCCGTCTGAACCAGGTAGATGCCGACGGGAGCAGCGCTCTTTCACCTGTCAGGGCATTGGAGATCGGCGGCGAATCTTTCCAGGCTGTTTTCCGCCCCAACGTAGTCGATGACGCCGGCGAATTGTATGTTTTTGCGCAAAAATCCGCAAAAGTGCGCGTGGAAATTTTCGATGCCGCCGGCGCGCCAACCGACCTGAACTGGGAATTTGAAATCAATCGTGAAGCGGTATTGCCCGTAGAAACCGGTCGATTGCCGGCGGGCATCTATTTTGCCGTCGTGCATACGGAACAGGAGCGGAAGGTTATTCCCTTTGTAAAAAATTAACCTCCCCGGCATAAAAAAGCCGCCGCTCCTTCCCCGATTCGGGAGGAGCGGCGGCCTAATTATATTTCGGGAACGGAATGCCGGATATTATACCTCGTCGTCAACCAGCACACCGTCGTCGTCGCGCTGGTCGCGGAACGGACGTCCGATGCTGGTGACTTGCAGGCGTTCATATTCGCGCATACCGGTACCTGCCGGGATCTTCTTGCCCACGATCACATTCTCTTTCAAGCCCATGAGGTGGTCTTTCTTCGCTGCAATGGCGGCTGTGCTGAGCACCTTGGTCGTCTCCTGGAACGAAGCGGCTGAAATCCACGATTCTGTACCGAGCGATGCTTTGGTGATACCGAGGAGCATCGAAACGGCCGTTGCCGGGAGTGCGTCGCGGTATTCCACGAGCTTTTTATCGTTGCGTTTGAGGAACGAATTCTCTTCCCGAACCTGACGCAATGTCACGAGAGCGCCTGCTTTCAGTTTGGTGCTATCGCCCGGATCGGTGACAAATTTCTTGTCGAAGATCCAGTCGTTGTAGTCAATAAACTCGTTGCGTTCAACCGGCTCGCCCTGGAGGAAGTGCGTATCACCCGGATCGACGATCTCGAGGCGGCGCAGCATCTGACGCACAATGACTTCGATGTGTTTGTCATTGATCGTGATGCCCTGTGAGCGGTATACCTCCTGGACGCCATTCACAAGATAGGACGACGCAGCAAACGGGCCCCTGATAGCGAGGATGTCTTTTACTGCGATGGTGCCTTCCGTCAGAGCAGTGCCGGCGCGCACAAAGTCGCCATCCTGAACCAACACGTGTTTGGTAAGTGGAACCAGGTATTTGCGTTTTTGACCGTCTTTTGCTTCGATCATGCTTTCACGGTTGCCGCGTTTGAGGGCGCCGAAGGTAACGACGCCGTCAATTTCCGCCACAACTGCCGGGTTCGACGGGTTACGCGCTTCGAACAGTTCCGTTACACGAGGCAGACCGCCCGTGATATCGGCGATTTTACCAAGTTTACGCGGGATTTTCACAATCTGCTGGCCCGAGTTCACTTCTTCCTCATCGTCAACCGAGATATAGGCGCCGATTGGAAGCGAGTAGTTTTTAAGGTCCTCGCCCGTTTTGGGATCGGCCACCGATATAGACGGAATCTTCCGCTTGTTCTTGCTTTCAATAACCACTTTCTCGGCAAAGCCGGTCTGGTCATCGCGTTCCATGCGGAAGTTGGTGCCTTCTTCGAGGTTATGATAGCGAATAATACCCTTGAATTCGCTCACGATCACGGCGTTGAAGGGGTCCCATGAGCATATCTTGTCACCACGCTGAACCTCCTGGCCGTCCGTGACGAACAAAAATGCGCCGTACGGAATGTAGTTGTTTGACAGGGTGCGGTTCGTTTTCGGATCCACCATACGGATTTCTCCGGTACGGGATACGACGACTTTCACCGGTTTACCTTCGTTGTTCGTACCATCTACAGTGCGGATGGAGTCAAACTCCAGTTTGCCGTTGTTACGCGCAGTAATGTCGTTTTCCGTCTGGCCAATCATAGCCGTACCACCCGTGTGGAAGGTACGAAGCGTGAGCTGCGTACCCGGTTCGCCGATGGACTGTGCTGCGATGATACCTGTTGCATCGCCCATTTCGGCAATACGGCCGGTAGCCAGGTTTTTGCCGTAGCATTTGGCGCAGACCCCGTGCCGGCTTTCGCAGGTCAGCACCGAACGGATCGCAACGCTTTCTATTTCAGCGGTTTCAATCTGGTTTGCGATCGCATCAGTGATGTATTCACCTGCTGCCACGATAACATCTTCCGTTTCCGGATGGTAAATATCGTAGAGGCTGTAACGGCCTTTGATCCGGTCTTTCAAATTCTGGATGACCTTATCGCCTTCTTTCAGCGCCGTTGTATCGATGCCCCGCAGGGTATTGCAGTCAACCTCGCGGATTACGACATCCTGGGCAACGTCTACCAGACGGCGGGTCAGGTAACCTGCGTCAGCCGTTTTCAACGCCGTATCAGCCAAACCTTTGCGGGCGCCGTGCGTGGAGATAAAGAACTCCTGTACGGACAGCCCTTCCAGGAAGTTGGACAGGATCGGGTTTTCGATAATGGCGCCGCCGGTATCGCCCGATTTACGCGGTTTGGCCATAAGGCCGCGAAGTCCGCACAACTGTTTGATCTGTTGTTTGGAACCACGTGCACCGGAGTCGAGCATCATGAACACGGAGTTGAATCCCTGCTTGTGGCTGCTCAATTCTTTCATCAACTGGTCGGTAATCCGGTTATCGGCGAATGTCCATTTGTCGATAATCTGGTTGTAGCGTTCGTTGTAGGTGATGAGACCCATGTTATAGTTCTCCCACACCTCGTCTACTTCAACCTGGGCCGCTTCCAGAGCAATTTTTTTCAAATTCGGAATGACCAGGTCGCCGAGATTGAACGAGAGGCCGGCTTTGAACGCCCAGCCGAAGCCCAGTTCCTTGATCGAATCGAGGAATTCCGCAGTCGTTTTAAAACTGGTATGGTTCAATATTTCCCCGATGATGACCTTCAGGTTCCGCTTTGTAAGCAGATCGTTGATATAGGGAACGCCTTGCGGAACAGCCTGGTTGAAAAGCACCCGGCCAACCGTTGTTTTAAGTCGCTGATAGGTGGTCTCTCCGTTGCTCCCTTCAACAGGGATGCGGCATTCAATACCGGCGTGCAGGTCGAGCTGCCCTTCGTTGTAGGCGATCACCACCTCTTCCGTGGAATAAAAACGGCGACCTTCTCCTTTTACCGGATTTTCCGGGATCGATTTGCGCTCCTTGGTCAGGTAATAAAGACCCAATACCATGTCCTGCGAAGGCAGCGTGATCGGCGAACCGTCCTGCGGGTTGAGCATGTTGTGGCTTGACAACATAAGCACCTGCGCTTCCAGGATGGCTGCGTGGCTCAGCGGCACGTGCACGGCCATCTGGTCACCGTCGAAGTCGGCGTTGAAAGCCGTACAAACGAGCGGGTGCAGCTGGATAGCCTTGCCTTCAATGAGCCGCGGCTGGAATGCCTGTATCGAAAGGCGGTGAAGCGTCGGGGCCCTGTTGAGAAGAACGGGGTGTCCGCGCAGGATGTTTTCCAGAATTTCCCAGATTACCTGGTCTTTTCTGTCGACAAGTTTTTTTGCAGATTTCACCGTTTTAACGATGCCGCGCTCTATTAATTTTCTGATAATGAACGGCTTGAACAATTCGGCAGCCATAGCCTTCGGGATACCGCACTCGTGCAGTTTCAGCGTGGGGCCAACGACGATCACCGAACGTCCGGAGTAATCGACACGTTTACCGAGCAGGTTTTGACGGAAACGCCCCTGCTTTCCTTTCAGGATATCCGACAAGGATTTGAGAGCCCGGCCGCCTTCGGCTTTCACGGCGTTTGATTTGCGCGAGTTGTCGAACAGCGAGTCAACGGCCTCCTGCAACATGCGTTTTTCGTTACGCAGGATAACTTCAGGCGCTTTGATCTCGAGGAGGCGCTTGAGGCGGTTGTTGCGAATGATCACACGACGATACAAATCGTTGAGATCGGAGGAGGCAAACCGGCCACCGTCGAGCGGCACCAGCGGGCGCAGTTCGGGCGGCACAACGGGCAGGTACTGAATGATTGCCCATTCAGGGCGCTGACCACTGGTGTCAAGTCCGGCGCGGAAGGCCTCCACAACACGCAGGCGTTTGTTGGCCTCCGTCTTTTTAGCCTGGCTGGTTTCGCTGTGGGCTTCGTGGCGGAGCTGCGCCGACAGGTCGTCGAGGTTGAGCGTACTCAACAGGGAGAAGACCGCTTCGGCGCCCATTTTCGCCACAAACTTGTCCGGGTGCGAATCGTCAAGCATCTGGTTTTCCTTGGGCAGTGCGTCGAGGATCTCCAGGTATTCTTCCTCGGTGAGCAAGTCCATTTTGCTGATACCTTCATCAGCTTTTATGCCGGGCTGGATCACCACGTAGCGTTCGTAGTAAACGATGGTTTCCAGTTTTTTGGACGAAACACCCAACAGGTAGCCGATTTTGTTCGGCAGACTCTTGAAAAACCAGATATGCACCACCGGCACAACGAGGCGAATATGCCCCATACGCTCGCGACGTACTTTCTTTTCAGTCACTTCGACACCACAGCGGTCGCATACGATACCCTTGTAACGGATACGTTTGTACTTGCCGCAATAGCATTCGTAGTCTTTGACCGGTCCGAAAATACGCTCACAGAACAAACCGTCGCGTTCGGGTTTGTAGGAGCGATAGTTGATGGTTTCCGGCTTGAGCACTTCGCCGTAGCTGCGCTCAAGGATTTCGTCGGGGCTGGCCAGCGAAATAGTAATGCTGTCGAAGCCCTGATCGGTTTTGTTGCTTTTCTTTTTGAAAGGCATATGCAGAATTGTTCAAAAGTTCAAAAAAACCGGCGGTTTCAAAGAGGTTATTAAAATATGTTGAAAATCAATTTTTTAGCATTTTGTATACCCGTGTATACCTGATCCAGTGTTTCAGGTTGAGGTATTTTTTCCGATTCGGCACACCCACATACCCGCCCAACTCGTCTGAATTCCAGTTTCCGGCTGCGAGATTCTTAAAGAGCAACGCAATACCTCCCGTTTTTTCAGAGGGAAGGTGCCAGATCGGCAATCGGATATCTTTGGGCTCGACGTTTGAATATTTCGGCGAGGTCCAGATCCGCTTGATAAAGCCCTCCAAGGAACCAAAACCACCGATTTTGTGGTAACAATAGCTCAGAAAATGGGCTTCTTCATTCAGTTTGGGTTGTCCTGCCCGAAATCGATCCAGCATTTTGTTCCAAACGACCGGAGCGATACGGTTGATCTGCCGGATAACCGGAAGCGCAGCCGCAAAAATTTCCCCGCCATAATAAACGGGGTTATTTCCGGGATCGCTGCCGTCGAGATCCGTGTATATCCACCGCATGTCTTCCCGCGTCACGCCATTGATGTAGTGCGTTTCGCTGTAAGGCATTGGCAAGGCCAGGAGCCCGTACCGGCGTATCGAATCAAACAATTCATCCAAAGCACTATTGACGATACAATCCGAATCGAGGACGACAAAACACGGCTCGGAATTATCCGTTCGACGGATTTCCCAGTCCGTTTTTGCAGTGTTCGATTCGACGGATCTGGAAATTCGTCGCGCATCGGGTTGCGAACCATATTGATTTTCAATGAACTGTAAAATATCAAAAATGTAGAACTGATTGCGCCATTTTCCAAAATACCCTTCCGGCGTCTGCCAGCTGAGCGGGATCGTGACGATCTCTACATCCAGGTCTTTCAAAAAACTGCCGAGGTCGAATCCATCTACTTCCGGGATATCCTGTTGTTGCCTGTTGGTAAAAAGCACATGTCGCCTTTGCGGATTGAACCGGGTACTGCAAGCGAAAAAAACGGCCACACATTTCCAATAAACTTTTTGAAAATCAGGCAAATGCGATTTTTTTCCAACTTGCGGATACTCCGAACTTTCTTCCGGGCTGTCCAGGTAAATCCAGGTGCAGATGTACTCCATTATCGGGTTTCGGGGTTTCAGGGTTTCAAAGTTTCAAGGTTTCAGGATTAGAAGTTTTTTGAAAACAATAACCCTGAAACCTTGAAACTTTGAAACACTGAAACCTTGTTTATTCAAACTTCACATCCAGCGCCAGACCGCGCAATTCGTGCACGAGTACGTTGAATGATTCCGGTATATTGGCATCCGGCAGGTTGTCGCCTTTTACGATGGCCTCATAGGCTTTCGCACGACCCTGGATATCATCCGACTTGTAGGTCAGCAGTTCCTGCAGGATATTGGATGCGCCGTAGGCTTCGAGTGCCCACACCTCCATCTCACCGAAACGCTGGCCACCGAACTGGGCTTTACCGCCGAGTGGTTGCTGGGTGATGAGAGAGTATGGACCGATCGAACGTGCGTGCATCTTGTCGTCCACCATGTGGCTGAGTTTGAGCATATAAATGATGCCTACTGTCGCCTTCTGGTGGAAGCGGTCGCCCGTTTCGCCGTCGTGGAGGAATGTCTGGCCCAATTCCGGCAAGCCGGCTTTTTCGATCCACTCTTCCACTTCGTGGGTTTTGGCTCCGTCGAAGATCGGGGTGGCGAATTTGAGACCAAGACGATCGCCCGACCATCCGAGTACCGTTTCAAATATCTGACCGAGGTTCATACGGGAAGGTACGCCCAGCGGGTTGAGTACGATATCTACCGCGGTGCCGTCAGCAAGGAAAGGCATGTCTTCCATCCGGACGATACGGCTTACGATCCCTTTGTTACCGTGGCGGCCTGCGAGTTTGTCGCCCACTTTGAGTTTGCGCTTTTTAGCGAGGTAAACTTTCGCCAGTTTCAACACGCCTGCGGGGAGTTCGTCACCGATGCTGATGTTGAATTTCTCACGCTTGTAGCGGCCTACTTCTTCGTTTACTTTGATGCTGTAGTTGTGCAACAACCTGGCGATCAAGGCATTGGTATTTTTCTCGCTCGTCCAGTTGGTGTAATCCACTTCACTGTATTCGATTTGCTCGCGCAGCACCTGAACACTGAGTTTGGTTCCTTTCGGCGCCATTTCGGATCCATAAATACTGCGGATGCCGTTGGTGGTTTTGTCTTTCACCAGCACTTGCAGTTTGTCGATCAGGATCGTCTTCAGTTTGTTGAGTGCGATTGCATGCTCGTCGTCGAGCCTGTCGAGCAGGGCTTTCTCCGATTCTTTCTGCACCTTGTCTTTTTTCGCACGGGCAAACAACTGCTTGTCGATCACGACGCCGTTGATGCTCGGCGGCACTTTCAGAGAAGCGTCTTTCACATCGCCGGCTTTATCGCCGAAGATAGCGCGCAACAGTTTTTCTTCCGGCGTCGGGTCGGTTTCACCTTTCGGCGTGATCTTGCCGATAAGGATATCACCTTCTTTCGCCCAGGCGCCGATGCGGATAATACCGTTTTCGTCGAGGTCTTTCGTAGCCTCTTCGCTTACGTTCGGAATATCGGCCGTGAGTTCTTCCTCACCGAGTTTCGTATCTCGCACGTCGAGTTCGAAGTGCTCGATGTGGATGGACGTAAATATGTCTTCCTGAACAACGCGTTCGGAGAGCACGATGGCATCCTCGAAGTTGTAACCTTTCCACGGCATAAATGCCACTTTCAGGTTTTGGCCGAGTGCGAGTTCGCCGTTTTCGGTAGCATATCCTTCGCAAAGGATATCGCCTTCCTCAACACGCTGGCCGCGGCGTACAATAGGCTTCAGGTTGATGCAGGTACCCTGGTTGGTCCGCATAAACTTGGTGAGCGTATAGGTCTTGCGCGCATCTTCGAACGAAACCAGCTGATCTTCTTCCGTGCGGTCGTAGTTGATGACAATCTCGTTGGCATCCACGTATTCGACCACGCCACTGCCCTCAGCATTGATCAGCATGCGGGAGTCACGGGCCACTTTGGCTTCCAGGCCCGTACCCACGATCGGAGAGTGCGGGCGGATAAGCGGTACAGCCTGGCGTTGCATGTTCGATCCCATAAGCGCGCGGTTGGCGTCATCGTTCTCAAGGAACGGAATCAGCGATGCCGACACACCTACAATCTGGTTGGGCGCCACGTCGATGTATTCCACTTCTTCCGGCGACAGGATCGGGAAGTCACCGTGTTCACGGGCTTTCACACGATCGTTGAGGAAGGCTCCATTTTCTCCCACAGGCGTGTTCGCCTGGGCGATTTTCATGTAGTCTTCCGCTTCGGCAGAAAGATATTCTTCATTTCCTTCCATCACGACCTTTCCGTCTTTTACGCGGCGGTAAGGCGTTTCAAGGAAACCCATTTTATTGATCTTGGCGTGGGTGCACAGCGTCGAAATAAGACCGATGTTCGGTCCCTCCGGCGTTTCAATCGTGCAAAGACGGCCATAGTGTGAATAGTGTACGTCGCGCACCTCGAAACCTGCCCGTTCGCGGGACAAACCGCCCGGCCCCAGTGCCGAAATACGGCGCTTGTGGGTGATCTCGGAAAGCGGGTTCGTCTGGTCAAGAAACTGCGACAACTGGCTCGTGCCGAAGAACGAGTTGATCACCGACGACAGGGTACGCGCGTTGATCAGGTCGACAGGCGTGAACACCTCGTTGTCGCGCACGTTCATCCGCTCGCGGATGGTGCGGGCCATACGGGCCAGGCCGACGCCGAACTGGGCGTAAAGTTGCTCGCCCACCGTTCGAACACGACGGTTTGACAAGTGGTCGATGTCGTCGATCTCCGATTTGTTGTTGATCAGGGAGACGATATAGCGCACGATGGCGATAATGTCTTCCTTGGTCAGAACCAGGTTGTTCTCGTCGATGTTGTGGCCGAGTTTGCGGTTGATCTTGAAACGGCCGACCTCGCCGAGGTTGTAGCGTTTATCGGAGAAAAAGAGTTTCTCGATAATACCGCGAGCCGTTTCATCGTCCGGGGGATCGGAACCGCGCAATTGCCGGTATATATAGGTCACGGCTTCGATTTCGCTCGAAGTCGGGTCTTTTTGCAGAGTATTGTAGATGATGGAGAAATCTTCATCGATGTCGGTACGCTGGAGAATGATGGTCGTCGTACCGGCGTCGAGAATGAGTTCGATATTCTCTTCATCGAGCATCGTATCGCGCTCGAGTATGATCTCGTTGCGTTCGATGGTCACTACCTCGCCCGTATCTTCATCTACGAAGTCTTCCGTCCATGATTTCAGTACGCGCGCAGCCAGTTTGCGGCCTACGGACGCCTCCAGGTTGTCGCGGGTGCAGGCAATCTCATCGGCCAGGTTGAACAGGTCGAGGATGGCTTTGTCCGTATCGAATCCGATTGCGCGCAGGAGCGTGGTGACGGGGAATTTCTTTTTCCGGTCGATGTAGGCATACATGACCAGGTTGATATCCGTCGCGAACTCCATCCATGCCCCTTTGAAAGGGATGACGCGAGCGCTGTAGATCTTCGTTCCGTTCGGGTGGTAGCTCTGTCCGAAGAACACACCCGGCGAGCGGTGCAGCTGCGAAACGATGACGCGTTCGGCTCCGTTGATCACGAATGTACCTTTCGGCGTCATATACGGGATGTTTCCGAGGAATACGTCCTGTACGATCGTTTGGAAATCGATGTGTTCCGGGTCGTTGCAGGAGAGGCGCAATTTGGCCTTCAACGGTACGGAGTACGTGAGTCCGCGCTGCATACACTCGTCGATGGTGTAGCGGGGCGGATCGATGAAATAATCGAGAAATTCCAGGTTGAATATGTTCCGCGCGTCGGTGATCGGGAAATTTTCCTGGAAAACACGGTAGAGACCTTCGTTGATACGGTTCTCGGGTGTGGTTTCCAGCTGGAAATATTCCTGGAACGATTTAAGTTGAATTTCAAGGAGGTCAGGATAGTGACCAGCGAGGCGAATTTTACCAAAATTGACGCGTTCCTGAACGCCTGTTTTGTGGTTTGCCCCGTTAGAGATGCCGTTATTGGTCATTTTTGCAAAGTATGCTTGAATGCTGGTTGGCAATGTTGCCACGCCTTTGCGTGACGAAGGCCTGCGTGAGTGTTTGCAAGCCTGTTAAACGATTAAACAGAGGTAATTGTTCAAAACCCAAACCCTTACAGACAGGGATAGGCTTAACGCGTCCCTGACTTACAGGGGGCGCGTTAAGCCCAATCGCTATTATCTGAAAAAAGGTTGAGTACCTGGCATTTGTCGAAAGTAAGTAGTCAGTTAACCGAGGTGATCCCGAGTTATCGGGGTCAAAACCAGAAACCAGACTGCTTACTTTACTTCGACCACTGCGCCGACAGCCTCAAGTGCTGCCTTGATGGATTCTGCCTCAGCCTTGTTTACACCGCTTTTCAGCGGGCTGGGAGCGCCATCCACGAGGTCTTTTGCCTCTTTCAAGCCCAGGCCGAGGAGGTTTTTAACTTCCTTCACGACGTTGAGTTTGTTGGCACCTGCGTCTTTCAGCACGACGTCGAACTCGGTTTTTTCAGCCGGAGCTGCTTCACCGCCGCCGGCACCGCCAGCAGCCGGTCCTGCAACAGCAACAGCTGCAGCAGCGGGTTCGATACCGTATTCATCTTTCAGGATATTGGCCAGTTCATTGGCTTCTTTAATCGTGAGGCTCACGAGCGATTCAGCCAGTGCTTTCAAATCTGCCATTGTAGTAGAATTTTAAAAGTTATTTGCGAAATGTGTGAAAAATGGTTCAAGGTCTGTTGGGTTGCAATGATTCAAGGGGTCGGGTCAGATTGGGTATATAGTGCGAACTTGGAAGCCGTAATAAATGCGCTAACGTGCAGCATTTGCACATTATCTCATTGTCATTAAGCGGTGCGCTCTTCCAGCGTTTTGACGATACCGGCAATTTTGGCACCGGTAGCGGTGAGCTGGCTGGCAATGCGTTTCGAAGGCGACTGGAGCAGGCCGATGATCTCGCCGACCATCTCTTCCTTACTCTTCAGTTTCACGAGCGCTGCAAGCTGCTCGTCGCCGATGAATACGGATGAATCGATGTAGGCTGCTTTCAGCAATGGGCGCTCCTCCGTTTTGCGGAATTCTTCGAGCAATTTGGCCGGCGCTTTCGGATTCGCCGAGATCAGGATCGTGGTCGGCCCTTTCAGGATGTCGAACAGCGCTGCATATCCCTTCGATTCCGGCGCATCTTCAAGGGCTTTCTGTATCAAAGTGTTTTTAGCCACTTTGACAGAAATGCCTTTGTCGTAGCACATCCGGCGAAACTTGTTGATCTTGGCAACTGTAAGCGTTGAGGAATCGGTAAGGTAAAAGAACGGTGTGCCGGTCAATTCCTCTTTTAACTCCGCAATCGCCACATTTTTATCTTCTCTGGTCATTTCTTGATAAATTGAAATGTGAGTGTTGAATGGATGGTTGAGTCCCTTGAGCCGGAGAAGGAATCATAATTTTTCTGCTTCCCCCTGCCGCCGCCGGTAACTGCAACCGGTTAAACCTTGATGGATTTCGGGTCCACCGGAATGCCCGGGCTCATGGTGCTGGCGATAGAAACCGTTCTCATGTAAACGCCTTTGGCGCTCGACGGCTTCATTCTGACCAGTGTGGCGATGAGCTCGTGCGCGTTGTCCGTCAATTGTTCCGGAGAAAATGATACCCGGCCGATAGACGCGTGCACAATCCCGAACTTGTCGACACGGAAAGCAATTTTGCCTTTTTTCACCTCGGAAACCGCCGAAGCGATATCCGTGGTAACCGTTCCGGTTTTAGGGTTGGGCATCAGGCCGCGGGGGCCGAGGATACGGGCGACTTTACCGAGTTGGGCCATCACGTTCGGTGTGGCGATGATCACATCAATGTCCATCCATCCTTCGGAAACCTTCTGGATGTACTCGTCCAGTCCCGCATAATCAGCGCCGGCAGCTTTTGCTTCTTCTTCTCTGTCGGGTGTGCAGAACACGAGTACACGCTTGGTCTTGCCGGTGCCGTGCGGAAGGGATACCGTACCGCGCAGCGCCTGGTCGGCTTTGCGGGGATCCAAACCAAGGCGGACGTGGACGTCGACGGAGGCGTTGAATTTGGTTGTGTTGACATCTTTCACGAGCGACATGGCATCGCCCAGCGAATAGAGTTTGTCCTGATCAACCTTACCTTCGACAGCCTTGCGTTTTTTCGTCAATTTTGCCATTGAAAAGTTGTATTTAAAGGTGAAGCGTTCCGTTGGGCGGAACTCCCTTTTTATGGTTATTAGGGTTACGAGGTTTCAGGGTTACAGTGTTTCATGGTTTAGAACCTTGAAACCATGTAACCTTGGAACCTTTCTAATTATCCCACGGTGCCGTACCGCTGATCGTAATACCCATGCTGCGAGCCGTTCCGGCGATCATTTTCATGGCCGATTCGACTGTAAAGCAGTTGAGGTCAGGCATTTTGCTTTCGGCGATCGCACGCACCTGATCCCAGGTTACAGAGCCCACTTTTTTACGGTTGGGTTCGGCAGAGCCCTTGCCGGGCTGCAGTTTGACCGCTTCGAACAACTGGATGGCAGCCGGGGGCGTTTTGATAACAAAGTCAAAGGTTTTGTCTTTGTATACCGAAATGATTACCGGGAGCACTTTGCCTTGCTGTTCCTGCGTTTGCGCGTTGAAGCGCTTGCAAAACTCCATGATATTCACGCCTTTGGAACCGAGTGCCGGACCGATAGGCGGAGCGGGGTTGGCCTGGCCACCCTTTACCTGAAGCTTAATATAAACATCTACTTCTTTTGCCATTGGATCTGAATTTTCAGAATTTGAAAATTAACAGAGATTTGAATCTGATTAATTTATATGAAACCTGTAGAAACCGTCTCTTTGGAAGCAAACCCCGGGAGAAGCGGGGTTTAAACAGACTGGTTTAACCGATTTTTTCCACTTGCATAAAATTGAGTTCCACCTCCGTGCCTCGCCCGAAAATCTTGACGATCACTTTCAGTTTCTTCTTTTCTTCATTCACCTCCTGTATGTCGCCGATAAATTCGGCAAAAGGTCCGTCGATAATCTTCACCGTCTCGCCGATCAGGAAAGGTTCGCTGAGGGTCTCGCCTGCCTCGCTGCTTTCATCTACTTTGCCCAGCAGGCGGTTGGCCTCTACCTGGGTCATCGGAATAGGGGTTTCCTTGCCGAGAAAATGAATGACATTGGGTATGTCGGCGATCACCTTGGCGATATCGCCATTCAGTTTGGCTCCCACTGCCTCGATCAGAATATAGCCGGGCAACAGGTTCCGTTCCTGCATCACTTTTTTACCGTTCCGAATCTTGTACACCTTTTCAGTAGGTACGATCACTGAAAAGACAATATCCTTCCACCCGGACCGCTCGATTTCGAGCAGGATCCGTTCCTGAATCTTCTTCTCTTTCCCGCTGATGACGCGGAGAGAATACCATTTCTTATCAGCAGCTTCGGAGGCCACTGTTTCTTTTTCCTGACTCATGGTTCTAAACGGGAAGGAAATGTGATGGAAGTGAACTTGGGTTTACTGCCCCCAAACCCCGTAGATGTTTTTGAAAAAGACGCTGCAAACGACGTCCATTAAAAAGATGAGCAAAGCCAGAATACCCGATGTGGTCAATACCACGATCGTGCTTTCCTGCAATTGCGCAGCAGTAGGCCATGAGACGTTTTTCACGAGTTCATGGTAGCTTTCTTTCAAATAAAGCGTCAATCTTTCCATTACACTAAATCGTTAATAATTGTTAGTTGTCCGTTCAAAAAGTCTGTTCCGCCCACTGTGCAAAAAGTCCGTTGTCGTATGGAGACGAACAACGAACGCCGATGAACGAGCAACATTTTTTACTTCCGGCAGGGGCAGCAGGGCTCGAACCCGCAGCCTGCGGTTTTGGAGACCGCCACTCTACCAATTGAGCTATGCCCCTGTAAAACGGTCAACGGATGGCGGTCGACGGTTGACGGCTATGAACCGTCAACCGTCTATCGCCTACCGCAGACCGGAATATTTTTTATTAATCGATGATCTCGGTTACCTGACCTGCACCCACCGTACGGCCACCTTCGCGGATAGCGAAACGGAGACCTTTTTCCATAGCGATGGTGTTGAGCAGTTTCACTTCGAGTTCGATGTTATCGCCGGGCATAACCATTTCCACGTTGGCGGGCAGGGTTACATCACCGGTTACGTCCGTCGTACGGAAGTAGAACTGCGGACGGTAGCCGTTGAAGAACGGTGTGTGACGACCGCCTTCATCTTTCGAAAGCACGTAAACAGAGCACTTGAAGTGTTTGTGCGGTTTCACGCTGCCCGGCTTGCAAATAACCATGCCGCGCTTGATTTGCTCTTTGTCGATACCGCGCAGAAGCAAACCTGCGTTGTCGCCTGCTTCACCGCGGTCAAGCAGTTTGCGGAACATTTCCACACCGGTTACGGTAGAGGTCAGCGCTTTTTCGCCTTCCTTCATCATACCGATGATTTCTACAGGATCGTTGACGTTGATCACACCGCGTTCGATACGGCCGGTAGCAACCGTTCCGCGACCCGTGATGGTGAATACGTCTTCCACCGGCATCAGGAAAGGTTTGTCAACTTCACGTACCGGATCAGGGATGTCGTTGTCGCATGCGTCCATCAGTTCCATGATCTTTTCCGCCCATACGCCGGTTTTGCCGTCGCCTTCGAGGGCTTTCAGAGCCGAGCCCTGGATAATGGATGCATTGTCGCCATCGAAGTTATAGGAACTGAGCAGTTCGCGCAATTCCATATCAACGAGTTCAAGCATTTCGGGATCGTCGACAGCATCCACTTTATTCATGAATACGACGATTCTCGGAACGCCTACCTGGCGGGCGAGCAGGATGTGCTCACGCGTTTGTGGCATCGGGCCGTCAGTGGCAGCACATACTACGATAGCACCGTCCATCTGGGCGGCACCCGTGATCATGTTTTTAACGTAGTCGGCGTGACCCGGGCAGTCAACGTGCGCATAGTGACGCTTTTCCGTTTCGTATTCTACGTGTGCTGTGTTAATCGTAATACCACGCTCTTTTTCTTCCGGAGCAGCATCAATGGCATCGTAGTCAGTTTTCTTTGCCAGACCCTTTTGAGAAAGAACATAAGTAATGGCGGCCGTCAGCGTCGTCTTGCCGTGGTCAACGTGACCGATCGTGCCAATATTTACGTGCGGCTTGGTGCGCTGGAATGTCTCTTTTGCCATTGGTAAAAGACTTTTAAGTCAAAATTTAAGTGAAAAAATGTTATTTAATGCGATAATTCGATAATGTGAGTGTATGATGTGATAATATTTTAACCCTATCCTTACCACATTGAGAAATTATCACTTTACCACATTGCTTCGAGCTGTTGATGAGATTTGAACTCACGACCTCTTCCTTACCAAGGAAGTGCTCTACCCCTGAGCTACAACAGCACGTTTGTTGATTGATAATTGTTCATTGGTGAAGTTCGTTTGTGTTTGCACCGCAAGCGGGATTCAACAATTAACAATTAGAAATTAACAATCATTCCGGAGCGGCGGACGAGATTCGAACTCGCGACATTCAGCTTGGAAGGCTGACGCTCTACCAACTGAGCTACCACCGCTTTAACCGCCGAAGCCCTAGCGAAGGCGGTGACAATTCAATTTTCTTCGTCATGACAAACAGAAGAAATACCCGCCTTCGCCGATGCTCCGGCGGGTAAAGTGGGGGTGGTGGGATTCGAACCTACTCAGCAGTGAAGCACCAGATTTACAGTCTGGCCCGGCTCTCCAACTCCGGGGCACCCCCTTGGTTTAGTTGTTGGTAGTCAGTTACCGGCCTTTGTCCATGATTCGTGAGAAAAACAACCGTTGACCGATAACTGATAACTATTAACTCTAATGAGCCACTGGAGGGACTCGAACCCCCGACCAGCTGATTACAAATCAGCTGCTCTACCAACTGAGCTACAGTGGCTTATTTCGTTGCCTCCAAGGCTTTTGGCATGATTTCAAACAACATTTTTTTCGGAAAAAAATAACCCCTTCCCGAAAAGCGAGTGCAAAGGTAAGGCGCACTGCCGAAACGAAAAAACAATTTTTGAAAAAAACCGGAAATTTTAGCAAGAACTTTGTGCAGGACTTTAAAAACAGTTTTTAATTTGCGGTAATTATTTGGTTATCAATTTTTTATACACACAGATGAACCTCTCCGAGAAAACATTCGACTACTGTGCAGACCACACCACCCGCAACGGCGCCCTGCTTGCTGAACTGGAACGCGAAACGCAGCTCCGTACGCTGAACCCGCAAATGTTGTCCGGCCCCTACCAGGGCATGTTATTGCGTTTCATCAGCCTCATGATACGACCCCGCCGAATACTGGAGATCGGTACGTTTACCGGCTACGCCGCCCTTTGTCTGGCCGAAGGGCTGCCGGCCGACGGATTGCTGCATACCATTGAAATCAACGACGAAATGGAGGGGCTTATCCGGAAATACATAAACAGGTCCGGTCTGTCGGCCCATATCCGATTGCATATAGGAGACGCGGCAGGCATTATTCCCGCGCTGGAGGAAGTGTTCGATCTCGTTTTTCTCGACGCCGGAAAAATGGACTATCCACTCCACTACGAACTGGCATTGGCCAAAACAAGACCAGGCGGGTTTATCATGGCAGACAATGTGCTGTGGGATGGCAAAGTAGCCGGAAGCGATGAAAAGGACGAAACCGCCCGGGCCCTCCGCATTTTTAACGATTTCGTGCAAAACGACCCCCGGGTGGAGAACATTCTTCTGCCTGTACGGGACGGGCTGATGCTGATAAGAAAGTTGCCGGAAACCCCGCAGGCAGCATAGAATCGCGCTGCATCTCAAGAAATCGCTTATCGGCACAGGAATCTATGTATGCATGTAATAGATTTGCTGTGACTATACGCTTTGCCTTCGGGCGCCCCGGCATAATCCCTGTTTTGACGAAAGCCCCGAAGCAGCCGAAAGATGGATCTGAACGACGAACAAATGATATCTGAAATCCGGGCCGGCGGAAGCCGGCAGGAATATGCCATCAAGCGACTCTACGAGCATTGCTTTGAGATAGCCCGTGAAGGCCGGATCAAATTCAGCAAACTCGACGAAGACGATCTCATCAGTGCATACGATAATGCCATCATCGTTATAAGGAAACAGATTCTGAACAACGTATTGCCGGACGGTATTTCTCTGCGCAACTGCCTTCAGCAAATTTTTTACAACCGCTGCATTGATATTTTTCGTTCGAAATCGTCTAATCCTGTACAACTGATGGGAGAAGTGCCCGACACGACCGATGAAAGTCAGGATTTGCTGAGCAGGTGGGCCGATGAAGAGCAGGTGGAAAAGTTAAAACACAAACTCCTGCAACTCGGAAAGGTTTGTCAACAGATTTTGATGTACTCGGAATATCTCGGATACGATGCTCTTGAAATAGCGAATGCCATCGGATTGAAAAATGTAAACAGCATAGAAAATAAAAAATACGCCTGCCTTCAAAAACTTCGCGAACTGATGGGCGTGCAATAACGATTACAATGGAACAACAAACATATGATCTGCTCAAAAGATACGCATCCGGCCAAATGCCGGAGGCAGAACGAACAGCCTTTGAGCAACGCCTTAAAGACGATTCCGCTTTTGCAGAAGAAATAGCAACCTGGGCAGTCGTTCAGAAAGGGATTCAGACGGAGGGGGATCGCCAGCTGGCTGAAAAACTTCACGTGCTGGGGAAAAAACTCATGCAGGAGAATGCATCCGGACTCACGGCCACAACCGTAAACGTCGGCCCGAAACGCATTTTCCACTTGCCGCGCTGGGCCTATGCTGCCGCGGCAGCCGTATTGCTTGTGCTCATAGCATGGCCGGTTTACCAAAGCCTGCAGCCGACAGGCACGCAGTACGCCTATAATAATAAGGCGGTGTTCGACGAGCATTTCCGCACGGGTCCCCTGCCGGTCGTCCGCGACGCGGAAGTCGCTACCTGGCAAAAGGCTTACGAGGCGAAGCAATACGACGACGCCATAGCCGCACTGGAAGCGCTTCTTGCCAACCCGAATTATACCCGTCGCTCGGAGGCGCAGCTTTACCTCGGAATATCCCGTCTTGCAATCGGGCAGGGCCGGGAAGCGCTCGACGCCTTGAAAAAAGTCAGCTCTGATAGCTATGACTGGGACGAAGCGCAATGGTATTCAGCCCTCGCCTATATCGTTGTGGATGATGTCGTGCAGGCAAAACCGGTATTGCAAAATATAGCCTCCCAGGCTGGCAATCCGCGCAGGAAAGAAGCGCAGGAATTGCTTGAAACGCTGAAATAGATGTAAATTAATATAGATCCTTTACCCCAGTTTTTTACTTTTGGCCTGCGTACATCATTTAACACGGTTCGGACGCGCTTTTTTTAATCCTTTTACCACTGAAAAAGTGCGTTAAACGTATCGCATGAAAACAACTTTCAATTGGCCTCCCTTTTTGCTTTTGCTTGGCGTTGTCCTGTGCGGCCAGTCACCCAATATCCAAACCGACGGGACCGCAGACAGCCCCGATGCCGAAGCTGCGGACCTGTGTACAAAGGCCGGCATTTTTTCGGAAGCCGGACAATATGACAGTGCGCTTGTGTATGCCCGCAAGGCCGGCAGCCTGGCGGAAAAAGCAAAAGACTGGTATAACTGGGGTAAATCCCAAAACACTGCACTGGAAGCCTATTACGGCCTGGGACAATATAACGAGGCGATCTCCACGTTTCCTGTGCTCGAACAAAAGGCGCAGGCAGTCCTTCCCGCCGACAGCTCTTTCTGGGGCAATTATTACAATGCCGCAGGCGCCATTTACATCATGACCGGCAATTACGAAGCGGCGCTGAAGTACGGGTTGAAAGAAATCTCCTTCTACGAAAAGATCGACAGTCTGACCGATCTGGCCATTGCTTGCAATAATATCGGAGCATCTTACCGTTCGCGGGGTGATTTTGACAGAGCGCTTGAGTATACGCAGTCGGCACTGCGTTATTTTTTGTCGGAACCCCAAACCGCTCCTGCCGACCTGGCATGGACCTATGGCAATCTGAGCAAAATCTGGTACCGAAAAAATAATCCCCAAAAGGCTGTCGCATACGCAGAAAAAGCCCTTTCGATCATAGAAAAACAATGTCCTGACGATTTCCAGTTAAAAATTCAGACATACGTCGATCTCGCCAATGCCTGCATTGAAATAGGGGCCTATGAAAAGGCGCAGGATTACCTTCAAAAAGCCTTGCGCATCCATGCACAGAACAAATTCAATGACCAGATCGAGTTTACCTTGTACGACCTGGGCTACCTCTATGAAAAGATGGGGCTTTACCCGAAGGCTACCGAATACCTCCGGCGCGCCATACGGAGTGGCAGCCCCAATCTCCCGTTCTATGGCAAGGCATGCCGGCACATGGGACTCGTCGAACAGCAACAGGGGAACCTTCGTGAAGCGCTGCGCTGGCAACAACAGGCTCTTCGCGCACTGACCGATTCTTTTCCCTGTGAGGACATACTGGCCAATCCGGCCATAAAACGCGTAAGCGTCTATACTGATCTCATGTACTGCCTGAGCGAAAAGGCCCAATCACTCCGCTTGCTGGCTCAAAAGGAGTCCAATTCGGCCTTTCTGGAAGCCTCCCTGGCTACATTCGACGTGGCGGCGGGCGTGCTCGACAGTATGCGCGCAGAATACCAGGAGGGTTCGCAAATATTCTGGAACCAGGAAGCCCGCCCCATCATCGAAAGCGCCCTTGAACTTGCCTTGCAGCTTTACCAAAACACAAAAGACGCCCGCTATCTCGACCAGGCATTTCAGTATGCGGAAAAAAGCAAGGCTTTTTTACTCGCGGAAGCTCTTCGCGAATCGGCCGACAAACAACAGGCAGGCATTCCCGACACCCTGCTCCAGAAAGAAAAGCAATTGAAAATCGACATTGCCTTCTATAAAAAACAAGTCTTCCTCGAACAGCAAAAAACCAAGGCCGACACTTCGCGGCTGCTGCTGTGGCAAGGCGAAATCCTGCAGCGCCGCCGGGCATACGACGCCTTGCTTGCCAAGTTGGAATCGGCCTACCCGGAATACTACCAAATCAAATATCGCCACCCCATCCTGACCCTCTCCGGCGCACAACAGGCGCTGCCTGCAGGCACTGGAATGCTCGAATTCTTTCAGGGTGACCGGGGTTCTTTTGCCTTTTACTTCGACCAAAGCCACGCAGTCGGCCTCCGCCTGGCAACCGACAGCATTTATACCGGCGCCCTCAATCGCCTGCTCGACGGCCTGCGCGACCGCGATCTGGTGACCGAACAGGGCCGAAGTACGGCTGCCATCCGCCGGTTTGCGCTGGATGCCCGCACGGTATATCGTGTCCTGCTGGCGCCTGCAGGTGAAAAAATTCCGGAAAAACTCGTTGTCATACCCGACGGCAGACTGGCCTATCTCCCGTTTGAGTTGCTGCTCACGAAAAACGCAGATACGAACAGTGTGCAGGCATACAACACCCTCCCCTATCTGCTGCGGCAAACGGCGGTACGATACGAATATTCGGCGGGTCTTGCCCTGAAGGCGCCTTCGCACCATCATTCGGGCAGTTACTTTGCCGGATATGCGCCTGCATATGGCGACGACTGGTCGATAGCCGCAACCCGCGACGGACGGACCGATTGCCGGGGCCCGGCAGCCTCGGATTTCGCTCGCCTGAGCAACAATGAAGACGAGGTAATGAATATAGCAAAGCTTGTTGGCGGTCAGGCATTTGTCGCTGGCGAAGCCACGGAATTGCAATTCCGGAAGCATGCGCAGGGGCCTCGCGTCGTCCATTTCGCCATGCACGGTTTTCTCAACGACTGCGACCCCTTGTATTCCGGGCTTGTTTTTTCCGGGGCCGCTTTTAAAGAAAAGGATGGCGTCCGGAGTGATTCCATTGCCGAAGACAACGACGGCTTTTTGCACGCCTATGAAATTTATAACCTCCATCTGAACGCCGAACTGGCCGTGCTGAGCGCATGCAATACCGGCCGCGGCCAGCTGGCAAAAGGAGAAGGTGTCATCAGTCTGGCGCGCGCTTTTAAATACGCAGGCTGCGCCAACGTGATGATGAGCCTCTGGCAGGCCGACGACCGGGCGACCGCACAAATCATGCAGGATTTTTACCGGCATCTGCAGGACGGACTCGGGAAAGACGAAGCCATCCGGCAGGCCAAGCTGGATTATCTGGCCGAAAATCCCCGGAATCACCCGTTTTTTTGGGGCGCATTCGTGCTCATCGGCGACGACCGGCCACTGAAAGAGCCTTCGAACTGGATATGGTATGGCCTCGCGCTGATCCTGGCAGGCTCGGGTGTTGCGTGGTGGGGTCTCCGGAAAAAAGTAAAATCCCGCATTTCCTGAAAACAACCTGCCATTATCGAGAAAAAGGAACCTTTTTCGTCTACATAGGTATTCACCCCAAAAGCCAACCAGTCAATTTGTTACTGCTTTTCACTTTTTAAAAACCAATTATTATGGGAAAGATCAGAGTAAGAGTTTCTCAAGCGGGAGGTACTGACGACAATAACGCCGCAATGGTAGGTGGCAACGTCACCGTTAATTTGTCGCCCGAAACCACCGGAGTGAGTATATCATCGGATAGCAGCGCCACCTGTACACTTCTGGTCGGCGTGAGGCAAACCCCGTTGACCCAGATCAGTACCGGCCCGGACGGGAACGGCGGGCTGAACCTTCTTTTTTCATCCGGCACTTCTGTGGATTCATACTCCATTACAAGCCTTCAGAATGTACCGGGCTTTACCGTGTCTGACCTGGACCCGGCTTCGGGTGCTGTAATACACAACAGGGTATCGGAGGAAGTTATGGCTCGCATGCCGGCTCCCTCGGGCGGCTCTGTATCTTTTTTTCAAAGGATATGGTTGTTTTTTGCCCGCTTGTTTGGCCTGAAGGCGGGATAGAATGCCTCCGGCAATACAACGGGATTGCAGGAAAAAATGTGTTCATTTGCCTTTGCAAAAAAGGCACCGACAACCTGATTTGGCAGGCAGGTATTTTCGGAATAAAACGTTTGTCGCGCCGCAACTTTGTAATCCTTCATCTGCGGCCCCATCAAAATGCGCCAAACGTATGGCATGAAGACATCGAAATACTGGCCTCTGTGGTTACTTGTATTGGGTATTGCCCTTTGCGGCCAGATTCCCAACCCTTCCCGGGGCGTCAAAGCAGGCGACCCGGAATGGGAGCTTATGGCATTACGCCAGAAGGCAGAGCACTTGAACGAAACCGGCGAGCCCGGCAGCGCCCTTATTTACGCCCAAAAGGCAGCAGCCTTTTCGGAGAAAATGAATAACTGGCCCGAATGGGGAAAATCGAAGGTGCAGGAGAGCCTCGCCCTCTATTACCTGAACAGGTTCAAGGAGGCCGAGGCCTTGCTGCCCGTACTGGGGCAAAAAGGGAAAACGGCCATTCCTTCGGACAATGATTTTTGGGGTGTGTATTACAACTGCGCCGGTATTGTTTACAATGCTCTCGGCGATTTCGAGACCGCCCTGAAATACGGACTTGAGGAGATCGCTTTTTACAAAAAGAACGGCAACACCAAACTGTTGGCCGATGCTTATCACAACATCAGCGACTCTTACCGCAGGAAAGGCGATTTTGACAGGGCCATTGACTATGCCCAGTCGGAACTCCAGATTTTTTTAAACGATACCACTATTTCCAAGGAAAACCTGGTTTGGTCTTACAACAATCTCAGTCAGGTCTATTACAGAAAGAAGGATTTTTCACAGGCCATTGCCTGTTCGCAGAAATCGCTTGCTTTGCTGCAGATGAATTTTCCGGAAAAAACACCTTTCGATTTCATCGCATCCTACAACGATCTGGCAAACTCGTATGCAGAGTCCGGCGAGTACGAACCGGCGCTCGAGGCGCTTCAAAAAGCACTGAATCTGTATGCGAAGCATCACCTGGATAACGGTATCGAGTCAACCTGGCAAAATCTCGGTTTTGTTTACAGGCTCATGGGCAATTATCCGGATGCTGAAAAGTATCTCCAGCGTGCGCTGAAGAAACAAAAGGAATTGTACGGCGACAAGCATCCCAGCCTCGGAAAGACCTACCGGCACCTCGGATTTGTGGCCAACAGGCAGGGCAACCCGAGGGGTGCATTGGCCTTCTACCAGCAGGCATTGCGCATGCTTACCGACAGTTTTCCCTATCAGGACATTTTGGCGAATCCGGCGGTGCAACGGGTAAACGCATATCTGGACTTTCTGCTTACCCTGCGCGACAAGGGAGAAACGCTGCATCAGCTGGCCACGCAGGAACAGAACCGGCAATTTCTGGAAGCATCCCTGGCTACATACGACGTTGCCATGGGTCTCCTGGATACCATGCGCGCCGAATACCAGGAAGGCTCGCGGCAATTCTGGAACCGCGAAGCGCGTCCAATCGTCGAAGGCGCCATCGGGGCGGCAATGGAAATGAATGCGCAAACAGGTGATACGAAATACCTCGAACAGGCATTCCGATACGCAGAAAAAAGCAAGGCATTGCTGCTCGCCGATGCCTTGCGCGAATCCGCGGCAAAGCAAAAAGCGGGTATTCCCGAGGAACTGCTCCGGGAAGAAAAAGACTTAAAGATCGATATCGCCTTTTATAAAAAACAAATATTCAGGGACCAGCAGAAGGCCCGCGGCGACAGTTCCAAAATATTCAGATGGCAAAAAGAAATTTTCGACCGCCGCCGCAGCTATGAAACGCTGTTAAAAAAACTGGAAACCTCGTACCCGGAATACTACCGCGTCAAATACAGTCAGCCCTCGCTGAGCGTGGCAGCTGTCAGGCAGGCTTTGCCTTCGGGCGTCGGCTTGCTGGAGTATTTCAGCGGCGACAGCACGACATACCTTTTTTATATCGACGAAACAGGTCTGAAAGGCAGCTCCCTGCCAAACAAGGCCGGCGTCAATGACAGGCTCGAACGTTTCATCGGCGGCCTTCGCAACCGCGAGACGATACTTGAGCACGGGCGCAGCAATGAAGCGATCGCCCGGTTTGCCGACGACGCGGGAGAATTGTATCAGACTCTCGTGGCGCCCGTCGTGGAAAAGGTGCCCAAAAAACTGATCGTCATACCCGATGGCAACCTCTCCTATCTCCCGTTTGATTTGTTGCTCACCGAAAATGCCCGTCCAGGAGGCGACTATGCCGGCCTGCCTTACCTGTTGCTGAAAACGGCGGTGCGGTATGAATATTCGGCCTCCCTGGCCTTGCGGCCGGCCCAGAGACAAAAACCCGAATGCCTGTTTGCCGGATTTGCCCCTGCATATACAAATGAAGGAATAACCCGTTCCCGGGGCGAATATACCGGGTGCCGGGAGGTGGAAGCGGCTGATTTTTCACCCCTGGGCAACAACTCCGCCGAAGTCTCGCAGATCGCCCGGATGCTTGGTAGCGAGGCATTTCTGGGTGCGGACGCCACCGAGGAACGCCTTCGGCAGTATGCCCCAAAATCCCGCATCCTTCACCTGGCCATGCACGGTTTCCTCAATGATTGCGACCCCATGTATTCCGGGCTTGTATTCAGCTGGCCGCAAGAAAACGCGGGGAATGAGGGCGAGGACTCGGATGGTATTCTGCATGCCTATGAAATATACAACATGCGCCTGAACGCGGATGTAGCCGTATTGAGCGCATGCAACACGGGCCGCGGACAACTGGCTAAGGGAGAGGGCGTTATGAGTCTGGCGAGGGCTTTCAAATACGCCGGATGCGCCAACGTGCTGATGAGTCTGTGGCAGGCCGACGACCAGGCGACCGCCGGGATCATGCAGTCGTTTTACCAGTATCTGAAACAGGGAATGGGCAAGGACGAAGCCATCCGGCAGGCCAAACTGGATTACCTGACCAGCAATCAGCGCAACCACCCATTCTTTTGGGGCGCTTTTGTGCTGATCGGCAACGATGCACCGGTACAGGTCTCTACCCAACGGGCGGGCTGGTTGCTATGGTGCCTGATCCCGCTCCTTTTATTCGGCGGGTGGTATTTTTTCAAAAAAAGAAAATCAGACGTCGAACAACATTGAGATTTTTTCACGGCACTCGTCTAATATTTAAATATTTTTTATTTCAAAACCTCCCTTTCTCATGGCTAAAATTAAGCGTATTCAGGTAGCCGACCCCGGTGTCAGTTTTCAACTTGACTTGAGCGGTCTTATTTCTTCGACACAATCT
>JAKOXM010000447.1 GCA_029781095.1 Bacteroidota bacterium | reverse complement strand
TTTTCAAGGGCAGGTCTTGCAGGCCAGGTAAGGTTTTTCCGGATAGGCTCCTATTCTTCCTTTACGATTCTTTTGATTGTTCGTTCATTATCCATTTGAATCTCAAGGACATAAATGCCAGCCGGTTGTCTGGTCATATCAATCAGGTATTGGTCAGGCAAGCGGCTTTCCGAAATCAGGCGGCCGGTCAGGTCGGTAAGGCGCGCAGTTCCTTCCGAAAGTTCGCCTTTCAATTTCACATAACCGTTGGTAGGGTTGGGGTAAAGTTCCAGATCGATGCCACGCGTAATTTCGACACTCACGATAGGAGAAAAGGCATATGTTCCGTCGAGGTCCACTTGCCTGAGGCGGTAATAGTTTATGCCTTTTTGAGCCTGGGCGTGGCGGAAGGAATAATTGTTGGGCGCTGCAGTTGTCCCTTTGCCGGTCACTTTGCCTATCGCCTTGAAATTGCTGCCGTCGGTGCTGTGTTCTACTTCAAAGAAATCGTTTTCTTTTTCGGTGGCAGTTTGCCACGTGAGCAGCACTTCGTTGTCGTCTTTTTTGCCTTTAAATGAAATCAGTTCAACCGGAGCGGCGGCGCAGGCAGTTACAACCTGATTTCGATTATTGCAGCCTGATGCGTTGTTGTTGATCGTAGCGGGTAGAGGCGGACTGGCATTGAGATAATTGCAGATACTTTGCGCTTCGCATTCCGGCAGGGAAGTATTACCCGATATCGCGAGCGGCCCGTTAATCGTGAATATGCTGCTAAAACCGAGCAAAGAGGGCAACGAAGTATTGGCTGCAATGGTCATCGAACCGGCGATGGAGTTCAGGCTGGGGAATGATAACTGTGTGAGCGCCGTGTTGTTCGAGATGCTGAAATTTTTCCCGAGCGTAGTCAGATTGACAAAATCATTCAAGGTGGTCAGGTTCGGGTGTTTATTGACGTCAAAATTCCAGGTCGCACCGGCCGTTCCAACCGTCGTCAGGCTGTTAAATGCATTCAGGGTTACCAAAGAAGCATTGTCTTCAACACTCAGGTACCAGCCAAGCGAAGTCAGGGAGTTTAAGGTATTGATAGAGGTCAGGGAGTTGTTTTTATTGAAAAGAATGTACTCATCGATGATTTCAAGGTTGTCGAGCACATTGCTCAGGTTGGTCAGGCTGGTATTTTCGATGATGACGAGGCTCCCGATATGTGTGAGCACGCCCCCTGCAGTCAGTCCGTCGAGCGTTTGCAAACCTACGTTGTTTTGCACTTTCAGCAGTTTGTCAACGTGAACGAGTCCTTCCAGTCCGTGCAGGTTTGTCAGCAAGGGATTCGCTTCGATGGTCAAATCGCCCAAAACTTCCGAGAGGTTATCCAGCCCGCTCAAAGAAGTGAGAATTGGATTGAAATTGACATAGAAATTTTTACTGGTACTGGTAAGCTGGGTAAGGGGGGTGAGGTCTGTAACATCGGCCCCTGCGACTTCAAATCGCACATCCAGGTGGTCACAGCCCGGGTAAGTGATCGGGAATGCATCCACCTGCGCCTGCGAGATTAATTTTACAGGCCCAGAGGGGCATTGGGCTTGTAAAAACAGCTGCGCCCAGCAGGTTAACAGCAAAATGGAAACAAGTTTCTTCATAATCGGATGGGAGAAAATTATTGGTCTGACGTCCGGTTTTATTCTTTTACGATCCGGGTCATCGTATTGTGATTACCCGTCTGTATTTCAACAAAATACACGCCTGCGACCTGATCGCTAAGGTCAAAACTCCAGATCCCGTCGGGCTGGAATTCCTTTATAAAGTTGCCTGTAAAATCAAAAACGCGAATACTGCCTTCCAGATCATCGCCATAAACCGATACCGGGCCATGGGTCGGGTTGGGGTATATTTCCACGTCTTTTTCTCTTACAAAAACACTAATGATAGGTGAATATTCAAACGCGCCGTCGAAATCCACTTGTTTTAAACGGTAATAATGTGCGCCTCCGGCGGGTTGCATGTGCATAAAACTGTAATCAGATGTTCCGGAAGCGTCGTTGTTGCCGTTTACCTGGCCAATCGGTCTGAATCGGGTTCCGTCGGTGCTGTGTTCTATCTGGAAAAAAGCATTGTTGTATTCGTCGGCAGTTTTCCAGTTGAGCAGGACCGCGCCGGCTTCGTTTTTCCCGCTGAAGGCGATCAGTCTCACGGGCGCCACTGCGCAAGCGGCCTGTACCTGGGCGACTGAATTGCAGCCAACCGCATTACTCGCAATTGCAATACTGCCGGTTGGGTTGCTCAGGTAATTGCAGATGCCCTGCGCCGCACAATCGCTCAGCATGGAATTGGATGCGATGGTGAGATTGCCCGCTATGGATGTGATGTTGGCCAGTTCGTCGAGGTTGGTCAGTTTGGGGTTGTTGGTAATGGACAAATAACCGTTTATAGATGAAAGGCTGGTCAAACCGCCCAGCGTAGCGAGTTTCGCATTGCCTGCAATGTCGACCTGCGCACCCACTGTAGCCAGGCTGTTGAGCCCGTTCAGCGTGGTCATGTTAGGGTTGGAGCCGATGGAAAGATACCTGCCCGTGGTGGCCGCATTGATCCCGACGCCGGTGAGGTTATTGAGGCTGTTAAGAGAAGTCAGCGCGTTGTTGTTATTGATCTGAAGGTATCTGCCGATTGTAGCGACGTTGTTCAGGCCATTCAGCGTAACCAGTGCCGGATTGAAGGAAATTCCAAGATAGCCGTTGACATGATCCACGCCGGACAAGGCGGTCAAATCGCTCAACAATGCATTATTGGAGATATCGAGACTGCCTCCAATAAACGGAAGATTATTAAGCCCGCTCAGGGAAGTGAGGGCATCGTCGTTATCAATGGTGAGTTCCACTCCGATATTGGAAAGATTGGAAAGTCCGTTTAGAGAAGTAAGGGCCGGATTGTTCAGGATAAAAAGACTTTTCGTGATGGAGGTCACGTTACTCAACCCGTTCAGGTTGGTAATGTTGTTGCCCTGGATCGTTACGCTCACACCGATTTCAGTACAACCGGGGTAATTAGTTGGAAAATTGTTGATCTGGGCTTGTGTACTCAGGGTAATAGGCGCTCCGGGGCATTGGGCTTCAATACGTGGCAGAGAAAACAGAACGGCTAGAAACAAAAACATGCTTCTTTTCATGATGGCGGAAGAAGGGAAATGTAGGAGGCGATTGAAATGAATTGTGGAAAGGGTGCAAATATAGACTCGTGGGTAAATGAGACCAAATTTAGAAGGGAAAGTTAACCTGAATTTTCACCCCTTAATTTTTGAGGATTCTTTTTACGACTTTTTCTCTATCTGTTTGTATTTCAATTAAATAAACGCCATTGGGTTGTTCTGACAAGTCGATCACACTGCTCTCGTCCATGTTTTTTGACAGTACTTCGCGCCCTGCCAAATCTGTCACCCGAACCATTCGTCCGGCAAAATCGCCTTTTAACAATACGGGGCCTGTTGTGGGGTTGGGGAATATGTCCGGTTCGTCGGCGTTCCATACGTACACGCTTACGATGTCCGAGTACTCCGACTTTCCATCATAATCTACCTGTCGCAACCGGTAATAATTACCCCCTTTCGGCGGCTTTTTATGAAGAAACTCGTAGCTGGCCCGCGTATTGGAGTTGCCTTTCCCGTTTATCCTTACAATCGGCTTAAAGGACTGCCCTCCCACCGCCTTGTGCTCTATTTCAAAGAAAGCATTGTTTTTTTCCGAGGCCGTTTGCCACTGCAGCAACACGTCGTCATGATCAGGTTTTGCGTCAAAAGCGATCAGTTCGACGGGCAGGAGACTGCAGGCCGTTTCAACCTGCGCCACGGAGTTGCACCCGGTTGTATTGTTGGCGATGATGGCCTGGCCCGGGCCGCTGAGATAATCGCAGATGCCCTGTGCTGCGCAATTGCTCAGGCTTGCGTTGGTCGCGATGGTCAGTATACCTGAAACATTGGTTAAATTATTGAACTCGTCTATATCGCCCAGCACGGGGTTATTATCAATATTATAACTGCCGTTTATTGTAGTCAGGCTCGCGAAGGCATTCAGATTGGTCAGGAGCGGGTTGCCGACAATTTCAAAGTCGCCGTTCACAGTCGTCAACCCGTTCAATCCGTTTATGGTCGTCATGGACGGGTTCGAACCGAGGAAAAAGTAACTGCCTGTTGCCGATATCAGGTCCAGACCATTGACTGCCGGGAGGCTGTTATTATTATTGATCGCCAAAAATCCGTTAAAGTAATTGGGCCCGACTTCCGTCAGGCTCGACAAGGCAGTAATATCCGTCAGAACGGGGTTGAAGGAAATATTGAGGTAACTGCCGAGACTTGGTATCGGACCGAGACCACCGAGCGTTTGCAGCAAAGCGTTACCTTCAATGGACAGGTGTCCGCCGAGCCAGTTCAGGTTGTCGAGTCCGCTCAGACTCGTCAGTGCATCATTGTTTTCAATTTTCAACTCCACCGCGATGGAACTGAGGTTGCTCAGACCGCTCAGCGATGCAAGTACAGGATTGTCGCGCAGGATAAGGCTGTTCGTAGTTGTCAGGATGCCGTTCAGTCCGTCCAGATTGGTGATATCGGCGCCCGTGACGGTCAGCAAAACCGTCATATTGGTACAGCCGGGATATGCAATTGGAAAATTGTCAACCTGCGCCTGGGAGCTGAGGGTAACAGGGGCGTTCGGGCATTGACTGATCCCAATGAATTGAACACACAACCATATGACGATCAGTGTAACACGTTTTCTCATTGGCGGGTAATTAATAATATTAAAGTAGTAAACCGATCGCAACCAAAATAAGTAAGCAAAAAGTGCTCGAATGGCAATGCACTTTTTGCTTAGCGTTTGTACACCGAAGATGTCAGGCTTGCAGCCGATACGGTAAAAACGGGGCAAATATAGGCATAAGCCATAATACAGCCAAATATCCAAAACCGGGTTCAGTCTAAATGCGCGGTTTATTCCCTGATTATTTTTTTTACCACCTTCCGGTTGCCTGTTTGAATCTCGATATAATACATGCCGTTGGGCAAACCGCTGAGATCGGCAAATCTGCTATCGGCGAGTGTCCATGTCCGGATCAGGGTTCCGGTGAAGTCGAGCAATCGGACCACGGCTTCCGGCTCGGGGGCAGTAATAGAGATCATATCATGTGCCGGGTTGGGTGCAATAATCACGTCATCTGTTTTTAGATATACGCTGATGATTCTGGAATATTCGTATTGTCCGTCAGTATCTACCTCTTTCAGCAAGTAATAGTTGATTCCGGTTGAAGGCTGATGATCAATGAAAGAGTAGTTCGACAAAGATGCTCTGGTGCCTTTACCCGCGACTTTCCCAATGGCTTGAAAGTCAATGCCATCTGTACTGTGTTCTATCTGAAAATAGGCGTTGTCAAATTCGCTGGCAGTTGTCCAGGACAACAGGACGCCGTCGGATTCCTCCCTTGCGTCAAATGCGATCAGCTCAACCGGTAAAAGGCCGCAAGCCGTTTCGACCTGGATCAGGTTTTGGCAGCCCTGAGCATTGCCGCTAATTGTGATATTACCGGACGGGTTGGCCAGATAGTCGCAAATTCCCTGCGCTGCACAATCGCTCAGAAGAGGATTGGAGGCAATCCCCAGGTCGCCGCCAATGGTTAGGCTGCCGAGCGCCGAGAGGCTGGTCAGTGAAAATTCATTGGTGATAGCCAGTTCGCCGCCAATGGAATTGAGGCTTTCCAGGCCGTTCAGAGAGGTCAACGCTACGTTATTTGTTAATTCGAAATTGCCGTTTACGGTTTGAAGGTTGCTCAATCCACTCAGGCTCGTCAAAGCAGAGTTGGAACCTATGGCGCAAAATCCTTCAACGTAAGTTAGTGCATTAAGGCCGTTTATGGAAGTCAGGCTGTTATTATGGCTGATCGTGAGTGACCCGGAAGGAAACCCCAGGCCGATGGTCTGTATGTTGGAAAGCGCGCTGATATCGGTCAGCAAAGGGTTAAAAGCAATATATACATAACTACCCGTGCTGGGTATAGGCCCCAAACCGTTCAGGGTTGCCAGGCTTGCGTTGGATTCAATATCGAGGAAGCCTCCCAGGCTTGTCAGGTTGTCCAGCCCGGCCAAACTGGTCAGGAGAGGATTGTTTTCAAACAGCAGTTCTACGTCGATAAACGTCACATTCGACAACCCGTTTATGGATGTAAGTTGCGGGTTGTCTCTGATAAAAAAACTGCGCTCGGTTCCGGTAACCATACTCAGTCCGTCGAGATTGGTGATGTCATTGCCCGTGATCGTAACACTCACGGGTATTACAGAGCAGCCCTGGTATGTCGTTGGGAATGCGTCTACTTCGGCTTGCGAACCCAGCGTTATCGCAGAAGAAGGGCATTGTGAAATGCCGATATCACATGCCCATACTGAAAATGCGATGAGGATGATAAACTTTTTCATAAATCGGTGATTGAAATGCAGTGTAAATATAACAAGCAGGGATCAAAAGGTGGAAAAATAGTGCGCATGCTCTCCTTACCTTTACCCCTTCAAAAACTGCAACCGGCACACCGCTACTGCAACATGGGATTCCGTTCCACCCTCATCCGGCCTTTTGCCAACAGCATTTCACGTTCGATCGACCGCTGGTCGGGAGAAGCGGTGCTTCGGCAGGAAAAGGTTTTTCACCGCCTCATCGCCAGTGCTTCCGGTACCGGATTCGGACGCGATCATCATTTTTCCGGTATCCGCAGCTACGAAGACTTCCGGCAAGCCGTACCGGTTCGTGATTATGAAGATTTGAAGGGCTACATTGAAAGGCTGAAAAACGGAGAGCAAAATGTGCTCTGGCCGGGCAAGCCTGCCTATTTTGCCAAAACATCGGGTACAACTTCAGGCGTAAAATACATTCCGATGTCGAAGGAAAGTACGCCCCTGCACTTTGGCACCGCCCGCAATGCATCCTTCAACTATTTCGCACGCACGGGCAACGGGCGCTGGCTCGACGGCAAAATGATATTCCTGTCCGGCAGCCCCGAACTGGAGGAAGTTGCCGGCATTCCGACCGGACGGCTGAGCGGCATCAGCAACCACCTCGTACCCGCCTGGCTGCGCACCAACCAGTTGCCTTCCTGGAAAACAAACTGCATAGACGACTGGGAAGAAAAACTCGAACGTATTGTCGACGAGACCATAAACGCCGACATGCGCCTGATCAGCGGCATACCGCCCTGGGTGCAGATGTATTACGAACGCCTGCTCGAGCGCACGGGCAAGCGCACCGTGAAGGAGATTTTCCCCAATTACTCGCTGTTCATTTACGGCGGCGTCAATTTTGAACCGTATCGCGCCAAACTCGAGGCGCTGGTGGGCGGGCCCGTCGACAGCCTGGAAACCTACCCGGCTTCGGAAGGTTTTATCGCCTTCCAGGATGTTTTCAATCCGCAAGGTGCCGATGCGGGGCTTTTACTCAATGCCGACGCGGGCATGTTTTTTGAATTTGTACCCGCTGACGAGATTTTCGATAAAAATCCCGCACGGGTCTGGCTGAAAGACGTGGAACTGGGCGTGAACTATGCCCTTATTTTGAGTACGAACGCCGGGCTTTGGGGCTATAATATCGGCGATACGGTAC
>JAKOXM010000445.1 GCA_029781095.1 Bacteroidota bacterium | reverse complement strand
CTTTACTTTTGGTTGCCATTTGCCTCCTGCAAAGCCTTTTTGAAATAGCGGCCCTGCCGTGAGGGTGTGAAATTCCAGTCGGTGAACAAACGCGGCGCCCAGCGCGGATCGAACACCCAGGCCACCCAGGAAATACCCTTTTCCGCAGTATAGCCCGTAATGGCGTCGCCATATGACTCATCGCTGATCACAGGAATGTGTGCGCCCGGGTCGTCCGCGCCAGAGAAACCGATCTCGGTCAGTATCACCGGGTATTTTTCGGCGACAAACCCCCAGTCACTGGTCCATTGCCCGGCCCAGGGGGCATTCCGTTTTTGCGGATAGGGGTGGCTGACGTAAGCGATCCCTTTGGCATTGACCGGCTCGGTTGCCACGGGCGTCAGATCGTAGGCCCAGTTGAAGCCGGCGACCAGTGGAACGGCCGGGCAGTCGTGGGCCCGGATGATGGTGATGATCTCTTCCACAATATCTTTCCACTGCGCCCAGCTGCAGATACCCAGCTGTCCGTTGAACACGGTAGGCTCGTTGAACAGTTCAAAAAACGCGACTGCCGGCTCGTCTTTGTAGTGTTTTGCCATGGTGCGCCAGAATTCAAAGGTTTCTTTTTGTGTGGTTTCGTACATCGGCGCCTGGTACATTTCGGAACGCAGATTGCCGATGCTGTGCCAGTCGATGATGACATACAGGCCCTGCTCTTTGGCCCATTGCACGCCCTGATCGAGCAATGCGATGTAGGCTTCCTGCCCGCGCTTGCGCCAGGCGGTCGGATGTACCGGAAACCGGACCACGTTGGCGCCCCATTTTTTGATTTCTTCAAAATAGGCCTTGTCCCAATGTCCTTCCTGCTCCAGTTTGTCGGGATCGCTGCAATTCAGGCCGTGAAACACCAGCGTATCGCCTGTATCGGATACGAATTTATTGCCTTGAACGCTGATGCGCGGCATAGGGGCCGGTGTTTGGGCCCTGGCGCCCGCTGCTACCAGAAGCGCAAGAACAAAAAGCCCGAATACAGATAAGTACTGTTTTTTCATGATACAATGGGTTTCGGCTCGGCAATTCCTGCCTCGCAAGAACATGCCCGGTTTTGAGGTGTAGTCTGCGACGCAGGAGCAGGCGACATCTCAAAACCGATTCGGGATGCCACCTTTTCCGTGCTTCAAAAGATATCACCTCTTACAAACGGGAATCTGTGGTTTCGGCTCCATACCATCCGATGAATTGCACTTTACAAATTTCTCTTTTTCAATTGCTCCACGGCATAATTTGCTGCCCTGGCGGTAATGGTCATATAGGTCAGGGAAGGGTTTTGGGTGCTGCCGGAAGTCATGCAGGCGCCGTCGGTCACGAATACGTTTTTGCAGGCGTGCAACTGGTTCCATTCGTTCAGGATGGAGGTTTTCGGATCGCGGCCCATACGCGCACCGCCCATTTCATGGATATCGTTGCCGGGGTTTGAGTGGGAGTCGGTTGCTTTAATGTTTTTAAAACCGGCGCGATCGAACATCTCGCTGAGTTGTACCAAATAATCCTGCACCATCTTGTCTTCATTCTCACTCCAGTCGACCGAGACGACTAATTTCGGAATACCGAAGGGGTCTTTTTCGGTCTCGTGCAGCCGCACGTGGTTTTCGGCCCGGGGGATGGTTTCGCCCATCATCCACGAACTGACGCCCCAATTACCCAGTGGCGGGTGTATCAGGTTGTTTTTCAGGTCTTCACCTATGCCGCTTTGGTCGGCCTCGAAGCCACGGCCTGTTCCGAAGCCCGATGCGTATCCCCGGAGAAAATCGGTTTCCTGTTTGAATACATTTCTGAACCTCGGGATGTAACTGTGGTTCGGATTTTTTCCTTCCGTTCTTTTATCCAGAAACTGGTCGCATTCGGCACTCACGCGGCCGCGGTAGTTGTGCCAGATGATATATTTGCCCAGCAAGCCGCTGTCGTTGCCCAATCCGTTCGGGAAACGGCTGGAGATTGAGTTCAGCAGGATGAGGTTGCTGTTCAGCGCCGAGCTGTTGACGAATATGATTTTGGCGTAATACTCCGTCATTTCCTTTGTATTGGTATCCACGACGCGTACGCCCGTCGCTTTGCCTTTTCTTTCATCATAGATAATGGAATGCACGGTGGAAAACGGCCGGAGGGTCATTTTGCCCGTTTTGGCCGCCCAGGGCAGGGTAGAGGAGTTGCTGCTGAAATAGCCGCCGAGCGGGCAGCCGCGCACGCAGAGGTTGCGGTGCTGGCACTTCACCCGGCCCTGTTGGGTATGGATGGGTTGAGGGTCGGTAATGTGAGCGCAGCGACCCTGGATCAACTGCCGGTCGGTATAATGCTGCGCAATGGTGCTCTGGAAATGTTGCTCCACGCAACTCATCTCGATGGCGGGCAAAAACTCGCCGTCGGGCAGTTGCGGAAGGCCGTCGCGGTTGCCGGAAATGCCGGCAAATTTTTCCACATAACTGTACCAGGGCGCGACATCGGCGTAGCGGATGGGCCAGTCGACCGCATAGCCGTCGCGGGCAGGGCCTTCAAAATCATAGTCGCTCCAGCGCTGCGTCTGCCGGGCCCACATCAGCGACCGGCCACCTACATGGTAGCCTCGCACCCAGGTGAAAGGTTTTTCTTCGATAAAGGGATGCACATCGTCCATGACCGCCCAATGCACGGAGGCTTCCGTGAACAGATAGTGTTTGCCGATGATCGGATTTTGCTCCCGTATCGCGAGCGGCACCCGGCCACGGTGTGGAAAATCCCAGGGGTTTTTCATGGCCGTCGGGTAATCCACGATATGCCTGACGTCGCGCCCGCGCTCGAGCACGAGTGTTTTCAGGCCTTTTTCGCACAGTTCTTTTGCCGCCCAGCCGCCGCTTATGCCGGAGCCGATCACGATTGCGTCGAACTTGTTTTTCTTTTGGATATTCAATGCCAGGTTTGCCATAGAAATTGAATTGTTTAGGACCGGCTGTTGGCCGGGCGACTCGAGGGACACTTGCGTCTATGTGGCGTGATTGACTTGATTTAATTATCTGACCGGAACACAGCCGTGGTAAAACCCCGGCGCCATTTCGTACTCCAGAAAGGTGGTTTGCACGTACTCGGACGAGGTGTAGCCCTCAATCGTGAGTTGTTTGACAAGGCTGTAAAATGCTTTTAAATCGGCATCTTCACCATTTTCAATCGACAGCAGAAGGGCTTGTTTATCAGGCATTGGTAATGCTGCAAATTCTGTTGCATGATTTGTCCGGGTAGTATTTTCAACGATGCGCAAGCCTTTTTGCACGTTTTCCTGAACCTCCTTTTTGTAGCAATCGGCCAGCATGACGGCGACAAAAGCGGGAACGCCAAGCGCTTTTGCGCCGGGAATACCGGACTCCGGAATGATGGCTTCGATGATTTGATCCAGGGTGTTTTGATCCGGCGGATCAAGCCCCCGCTGCACGGCAGGCAGATTTTGCGGATTCCAGCCTTTCGCCCAGGAAGGCAGGGCGATCAAACCGCCGGCCACGACGGCGATATTCTGAATGGCTTGTCGTCTTTTCATTCTTAAAAGTTTAGTCCGTTGTTCATGATGACGGTTTTGTACCACAAGGCCGAGTCCTTGGGAATGCGCCGTAAAGTATCGGCCTCGACAGCCGTGATGCCGAATTTTTTGCTGTATCCCGATGCCCATTCAAAATTGTCGAGCAGCGACCAGATGAAGTACCCCCGCAAGTTGACGCCGTTTTGAATTGCCTGGTGTGTTTCATCCAGGTATCCTTCAAAAAAGGCGATTCGCTCCGGGTCGTGCACCTGTCCGTTGTCCTGTTGGTCGTCGAATGCGCAGCCGTTTTCGGTGATGTATACAGGCGGGTTATCGTAGCGCGCTGCAATCCATTCGAGCAGTTTGCGGCATCCCCAGGGCACGATGGCCCATTGCATGTCGGTCAATTTCCAGTCGGGCGATACGCTCAGGCTGACGTCCTGATCTTCCGACAATCCACCGTTGCCATACACGCTTCCTGCTCCGGCCCCTTCCGAGGCTTCGGCAGCATACATGGTGGTGTAGTGGTTCAGACCGAAAAAATCGGAAGAGCCGAAAATCAGTGCGCGGTCGGCCTCGGTGATCTCGGGCAGGCGGCTGCCGAGGCGGTTTTTCATGGATTCCGGGTAATCGCCCTTGTAGATCGGGTCGGCGAACCAGGCCAGGAAAAATTCGAGGGCGCGTTCAGCGGCCTGTTTGTCAGCGACGGTATCGGTGAGCGGTTCGCGCCAGTCGCAGTTGTTGGTAATGCCGATACGGCCGTTTTGCGCGGTCTGAAAATTTTCCCGGTACAACTTTACCGCTTTGGCGTGTGCCTTCAGCAGATTGTGTCCGGCGAGATAGGGCGCAGCATTCGACGTGCGACCCGGCGCGAATACCCCCAAACCATAGCCCAGAATAGCCACGACCCAGGCTTCGTTGATGGTGATCCAGTTTTTCACCCGGTCGCCGAAATGGTGGAAGCACACAGCTGCGTAATCGGCAAAAGCGTCGGATATTTCCTCGCCGAGCCAGCCGCCGGTTTCGAATTCGAGCGCCGCCGGCAGGTCCCAATGGTACAGCGTGGCCCAGGGTTCTATGCCCGCTTCAAGCAAGCGATCGATCAGGTTGTTGTAGAACTCAATGCCTTTTTGGTTCACTGCACCGCGCCCGGCAGGCATAATGCGCGGCCATGAAATGGAAAAACGGTATGCTTTCAGCCCGATCTGCTTCATCAGCGCCACATCTTCCGCTACGCGGTGGTAGTGGTCGCAGGCGACGTTGCCTGTGTCGCCGTTGTGTACCTTGCCGGGGATCATGCAAAACACATCCCAGATGGACGGACCTTTGCCATCGGCGTTCCATCCGCCTTCAATCTGGTAGGAAGACGTGGCGCCACCCCAGGTGAACTGATCGGGAAATCGTTTTTTCATTCGTCACGGGGCAGTTTGTCAAACCATGTTTTTTTCAAAATAACCGTACAAACCACCGCAACACCCAGCGCTATCGAGAAAGGCACCATTTTCAGCAACACGAGATAGATCGGGAAAATGACGAGCGCCGTTTGCCAGATAATCCCGATAAAGATGTTGAACATATCGCGTTTGAAGTCTTTGTTGCCGATAAAAGCGGGGTCTTCCGCCACGACCTTGTCATGTATGGGCTTCCAGAATCCCCAGGGCCTGACGTTTTTATAAAATGATTTCAGCGTTTCTTCATCGGTCGGCGGCGCGGAATACGTGCCGATCACAGCGCCCGCCACCGAGAGCAGAAGCATGAGCGGAAATGTGTACAGATCGAGCGTGCCGGGGAATATGAACCGGAACGAAAGGGCAGGCAGCAACCCGCCCACCATGCCCCAGAAAAACCCGTTGCCGTTGAAGCGCCACCAGTACCATTTCAGCACGTTGGAGGCCACATAAGCGCCGTACAGTCCCGACACGATCCATTGCAGCAGATCGTTCACATCTCTTGCAAAAAGGCCCATGAACATACTGATGATCACCATGGTAATACCGGCGCTCCAGTTCATGTACTTGATTTGGGTATTGGAGGCATTCGGGTTGATATACTTCAGATAAATGTCGTTGACGATATAGGCCTGCGTCGCATTCAGGGTACCCGAGAAGGTGGAAGTGAAAGCCGCCAGCAGACCCGCCAGTATCAGGCCAAGAAACCCGGCGGGCACAAATTCATTGATGGCGGAAGGCAGCACCTGCTCGAAGTCGATGTTGCCACCCACGATCAGGTCGAGTTTGTCATAAAAGATCAGGCCCAGCACACCGAAACCCGCGATCATAAAATACCGGATCGGCATAAGGATCAGGCTTACCGAACCGCTCATCAGCGCCGCTTCCCGGGGCGATTTCGAGGAGAGGATTTTTTGCATGTCGTAGGTGGGTGCAGGTCCGGCCAGTGACACGAGCGCACCCTTGATGAGCATCATGGTAAAGAAAATGGAGAACAGTCCGTATCCGTCGCTTGCTATTTTCCGGTTGACGTCGGGGATGATGTTGCTCCAGTCGATGTCGAGATTTTTGCCGAAGAACGGCGAATCCCAGCCCTCCGGCACAACCACGCCGTGCGTTGATACCGCCTGCATGGCGATCACCCCGATCACGATACCCGAAATGGTCATCAATGCGTATTGGATCACATCGGCCCATACGATACTCATCATGCCGCCCAGCAGGGTATAGAAAACAGCAAAGGCCGTAATGCAGATGCCGTAGAAGTGGGGAACGTATTCTGCGGGAACGTTAAACGGCACATAAGCGGACACGATTTCCCAGGGGACAAATATCTCCACGAATTTTCCGATGCCGATAAAGCCATAGGCCAGGTAGCCCATGCCGAGAATAATGGCAAAAACGACGATCACGCCGTGCGACATACTGGCCCCGCGGCCGCTGAAACGCGTGTTGAGCCATTCGGCGCCCGTGGTTACGTTGGAGCGCCGCAGCCATACCGACAAAAAGACCATCAGGAAAATCTGATTGAATACCGGCCACAACCAGGGAATCCACGCGCTTTTAAGTCCGTAGACAAAAAGGAGCGTAACCAGCCACATCGTGCCCGAAATATCGAACATCCCCGAAGCGTTGGACAACCCCAGCAGGTACCAGGGCAGGCTGTTTCCCCCAAGCAAATAATCCTTTTTGCTCTGTTCCGCCCGTTTTTTTAACAAAAGTCCGATAACCACCGTGGCGGCGAGGTAGCACAGGATGATTGAAATGTCGAGTACAGTTAATTTCATATAAGACAGGATTTTAGTGCACTTCCATCAGATCGGGTATGTCATCAGGGTTGTATGGATATATACTGCCGGACTATTT
>JAKOXM010000431.1 GCA_029781095.1 Bacteroidota bacterium | reverse complement strand
TGCTGCCTTCAAGGTACGCGATATTGGCGGCCAGACCGCTGGTGTACGGCACCGTACCGTCTGCATCGCCATGAATACTGGAAAGCGGCACACCGCCTGCATCGACCCATGAACTTCGGTACAGCCCTCCGGACATGTTCACCACGGCTTTAATAGCAGAGGAATAGGTCTGATTAGAAGCGGTGCCGGTATTGCCGTTCAACCCGCCGTTGGCATTGAGTATATCCTGGATAAATGAAGGCACTGCGTCGGCACTGTCAAGGAATCCCGCGTGCAGGGCAGCCACGGCGCCCGCCGAGTATCCGCCGATAAAAATATTGTCCGGATCGGCACGGAACACGTTCGATGTAGCGGCGTCTTCCCTGAAAAACCGGACGGCGCATTTCATATCGCCTACCGCTTTCACCGCGGCGTCAAATATTTCAGTCGAATCGGGTATGCCCAATGGGAAAATAGGGAAAAGGCGGTAGTCGATGGTGGCAGCCACGTAACCTTTTCTGGCCAGCAGTTCGCACCAGGATTTCATATCGGATTTGTCGCCGAAAATAAAAGTGCCGCCGTGCGCCAGTATCACGACGGGCCGGGCGGAGATATTGTCGCCGGCAGGCTCGTATACGTCCATCATCAAAGTGACCTGTGCATTCACCTGATTGATAGCAGTAGCGTATTGAACGGTCGTTTTTTGAACGGTCGGGAATACATCTTTTTTATAGCGTGTGCCGTCGCAGCCGGGGTTTTGAGCCGACAGACGGACCACAGAAGCAGTAAAGAGCAGCAGAATGAAGATTGTACTTTTTTTCATATAAAACCGGTTATAAATCAGTTGCAAAGCAAATATAGTTCGGGCATATTTTTAGCGACTATTCCCCGTTTTGACGCTTCCTGTCTATAAAAAAAGCGGCCCCTTCGAAAAGGGACCGCCGGGAATAATTATTGCATTTTGAAGCGCATCTGCTTCCTGCCTTATTTCATCTTCCATTCAGCGATGGACTTTTCATTCATGCGGACGTAGTCGTTGTTATTGTCCGCTTTGGCGAGTTCGATGCTTCTTTCGGCTGTGGCAATTGCCTCTTTCTTCTGGCCCAGTTCGGCCTGGATTTGAGCCTTGACGCGCAGCATCCAGTATTTTTCACCGCCTTTTTCTATGGCTTTGTTCACCCATTCCAGTGCCTGCTTCATGTCTTTCTTCTCCTCGAAGTAGTAGCGGCCCGCAGCCCAGTACGCGCCGGAAGAAGGACCGTCCATGACAGCTTTGATGTCGGCCATTACCTTGCCGTCGGTATCAACCACAATCGGGATGGCTACCTTGGTGTTTTCCCAAATAATTTCAAGGTCGGCGCCGTTGTTTTTCAGGTTGTTGAAATTCATGGTAAAGGTTTCCACCTTGTCATGAATGGCCTGCACGGGCACATTGAAACGGGCAGCGACATCTTCCTCCTTAAAATCGGCAGGAGCGGGAGCGCCCCAGAGGGTCGTATTCTTGTAGAAAACAATGCTCCATTCTTTTTCGCCGGGAACGGTGTAAAGCGCGTACATGCCTTTCGCCAGTTTTGTGCCGCCAACGGTTACGTCGTCGCTGAAGGTCACTTTGGTGGAGGCATTGGCGCCCGTACGCCACAAGCTGCCGAAGGGCACGAGATCGCCGAAAACCTTCCGGCCTTTGGCGCCGGGGCGTGAGTATTCGAGATCGACTTTAATCAAACCCACATCCTCGCTAACCGAACAGGTCGGGCTCGCCTGGGGTGTCTTGATCTGTGAAAATGCCGGCATAAGCGATACCAGCGTGAAAAGGGCAGTAAAAAAGGATAGTTTTTTCATGTTGTGATAAAATTTGGTGTTGAAACACTTTCGGGTAAAAATGGTTGGCAAAAGTAGAAAACATGCTGAACTTGAGGGGCCGTGCCACCGTTTAAAGTCCGCCCGTCAATACCTTTGCGCTTAAAGTTGTATCCGATGCTCAATTTTTCCTGCCTGCCTTTTGACCAACTCACACCCCTTGAACTGTACGACATTATGGCATTGCGCCAGGAGGTATTTGTCGTAGAACAGAACTGTCCATACCTCGACGCCGACGGGAAAGATCCGCATTGCTGGCACCTGACGGGCCGCAACGACGAAGGAAAACTCGTTTGTTACACCCGTTTGCTGCCCAAAGGGCTGGCATACGATGATTATGCTTCCATCGGAAGAGTGGTCTCTTCGCCATCGGTGCGCGGTACCGGCATCGGGAAAATACTCATGCAACAAAGCATCGACACGTGCATCCGCCTGTTTGGAAATCAGCCGATCAAGATCGGGGCGCAGTCGTACCTGCTCAGGTTTTACGAAGGCTTCGGATTCCGGTCCACCGGTGAGGAATACCTGGAGGACGGGATACCGCACACGAAGATGATTTTAGGGGGTTAGCGGGTTACGGGTTAACGGGTTACGGGTTGCATTGTGCCTGGCAAAAAATGAATGAATGGAACTACCGTCCTTCAAACAGAATTATACGACCCTGTGACCAACATGGTCAACCTGGCATGAAAGGCCACACAGACCGGACAGGAATCAAATTAAAAATCCGTGTCCAATCAGTGTAGTTCGTGTCCTATTTTGCTCATAAGGTTGACGACATTCGACCTCGCGTCACTTAAATAAAGGTTATACCCCTAACCTGCAAACCGGTAACCCCTCAACCCGCCAACCCTTTTCAAATTATGCGCAAAATTGCCATCACAGACATTCACGGCTGCAAAAACACTTTCCTTGCCCTGCTAGACAAGGTTGCGCTGTCTCAATCCGACGAACTCTACCTGCTCGGCGATTACGTCGACAGGGGTCCTGATTCCAAAGGCGTGATCGATGTTATCCGGGAGATGCGCAGGAAGGGATACCAGGTGCAAGGGTTGCGGGGCAATCATGAAGAACTGGTGTTGCAGGCGGCAGGCAACGACTTCAGCGGTCTCGATCGCTGGTTATTGAGCGACGGCAGGAAAACGCTGGAGAGTTTCGGCGTGGAGCGCTACAGCGACATTCCGGCTGAATACCTCGATTTTATGCGGGAACTGCCCTATTTCCTCGAAACCGACGGCTATATCCTTGTGCACGGCGGGCTCGATTTTAACCTGCCCGACCCATTGGGCAACACGGAGGAAATGTGCTGGATCAGAAACTGGGATTGGTACGGACAGGTTAGATACGATTGGCTCGACGGTCGTACTATTTTGCACGGACATACGCCGATGGCAGTACATCGTATTGAAGATCAATTTATTAACCTGGAATCTGATCGCTATCTTGACCTCGATGCCGGTTGCGTATTCGCGGAAAGGCGTTTTACCGACAAGGAAGGTCTCGGCTTGCTTTGTGCCTTCGATATGACCAACAGGGAGCTCTTGTTTCAGCAATATGCAGGATAAATTATTTTTCCAGCAAATTCAATTCGCCCGCCACTTCCAGCCCGGCGTTTCGCCCGGTTCCTTCAAATATGCGCTGGCCGCCTTTGAATAATTCAACCTGAAGGGTTGCCTGCATGCTTTCGTTGATCTTGCCGGTCATCTCGCCCGAGATAGGCGATTTCAGCGCCGTGCCGGCCGCCTGTTTGGCCAGTATCCGCAACTCGGTTTGCGGATTTTTAAAGATTAATTCTACTTCTTCATCGCTGATTTTCAAATATTTGCGTGCTCCTGTATATGTTGCAAATTTGAAAAGTTTTCCGTCGAGCCAGAAGCCGCTGATAAAGCCGATGAAATAACTGCCCAGCCAGGGAATGTGCGCAACGGAGGCCATCAGCGACACCCTGTCGTGGCTATCGAAGTGGTTGGCCTGCATCCACACGTACGCACGCGGGAACGAGCGCCCCCAGTCCTTTTCGATATACCCTTTGCCGCCTGTAAAATCAATTTCGGCATTTTCGATGATCAATTTCCCTTCCAGTGAATGGTTCAGACTGACGATTCCGTGAAAACACTCCATAAACGGCACGAAGGAATACCAGCCCATGATGCCCGGCGCACCCAGCATTTTCGGCCAGGGCGTGGTATGATGAAACCGTATCTCGCCTGAAATGCCCGGCAAAGCGAGCCTCATATTTTGTCCGGAAAAATAATTATCGCCGACCTCCACCCCGAACTGCCGCTCGCGCGGCCGGAAATCTTCGGCCGTAAAACGGTGGAATTGAGCCCGGCACGCTTTCCCGTCCATCACCTGCACAAACGAATGGCGATAGCCATGTTCGTTCATGGAAATACCCGGGATAAAAGCCATCGCGTGTCGCTCGTCGGGCGACACGACCTTGAAGTACCAGCCTTCGAAGTAGCGCCGCGTCCGGCCCCAGCCGTGATACTCATCGGGAAACCAGGTGGCGCGAAGGCGCTTGAGATAAGACATGTTTTTGTGTTTTAGAACGGATTTGATGGTTTTTTGGACAGGATATAGAGGATCAAGAGGGGTTTATGAGCCTGAATCTGTCCAAAACAAACAATGTCTGCTGGATTAAGAAAAGGTTTATATCGTGTAAATCCTGTAAATCCTGTCCAAAATAATCTACAACCTGTCCGCCCGGGCGCGTAGCAGGTGATCGGCCAGCACGAGTGCCGCCATGGCCTCCACAATGGGTACCGCGCGCGGCACTACGCAGGGGTCGTGCCGGCCTTTTCCTTTCACCACCACTCGCTTTCCTGCGGCATCTATGGATTCCTGGTCGCGCATGATGGTCGCTACCGGCTTGAACGCCACGCGGAAATAAATGTCCATGCCGTTGGAAATACCGCCCTGAACGCCGCCGGAATGGTTGGTGAGTGTCGAGGGTGTCGCGTCGCCGTCAACCGTGAAAAGGTCGTTGTGTTGTGAGCCCAGCATTTTCACACCGGCAAACCCCGAGCCGTATTCGAATCCTTTCGCGGCGTTGATGCTCAGCATGGCTTTGCCGAGGTCGGCGTGCAGTTTATCGAACACAGGTTCACCGAGGCCGGGCGGGCAGCCGCGCACGACGGCGCTTACGACTCCGCCGATGGTATCGCCGGCCTTGCGCACTTTTTTGATGAGCCGGATCATTTTGTCCGCCATGACCGGGTCGGGACAACGCAGGTCGTTGGTTTCCGTGATAGAAAGGTCGAGTCGGGAATAATCTTCAGCGATGGTCAACTGGCCCACCTGACTCACATATGCCTGTATTTGAATGCCTTGTGTTTTTAAAAACAACTTGGCCAAAGCGCCCGCCGCTACGCGGGCTGCCGTTTCGCGGGCGCTGCTGCGACCGCCGCCGCGAAAGTCGCGATGGCCGAATTTGGCCTCCCAGGTATAATCAGCATGGCTGGGTCGAAAGGCTTTTGCAATGTGATCATAGTCGCGGCTGCGCTGGTCCTCGTTGGGAATGACGAAAGTGATGGGCGTGCCGGTGGTTTTGCCTTCAAAAACGCCGCTCAAAACCTGCACGGTATCATTTTCCTTGCGCTGTGTCACGATAGCGCTCTGGCCCGGACGGCGGCGGTCGAGTTCGCGCTGGATGAAATCCTGGTCGAAATCAAGCCCCGCCGGGCAGCCGTCCACGATGCAGCCGATGGCTGCGCCATGCGATTCGCCAAAGGTCGTGATGCGAAAAAGAGTACCGAATGAGTTGCCTGACATAGGAGTTGGAAGTGGTATGCCTGCTACCGCTAAAGTCGGGCGGCACAGCACGACAAAGAACGGCAATTAACGATTGCGCGGCAAGGGTCGGTTGAATTTGCTACCTTTTCGGCCGATCATTCCTGCTTTGCCATGCATATGAAATGCCTTGTCACCCTTTGTTCTTTGGCCTTTCTGGCTTGCGATACACGTGTGACCCCTCCGGCGGGTAAAACATCCCCTTACAAGGATGTTGCCGGGAATAAAATATCTGACGACCAGAATTGGTCGGCTTTCGGAATTCAGATCTTGCCAAATGAACAGAGTTATGCGCGAACACAGGCAGATATCCGGCGGCGTAAAATGCAATTGCGGGATAGTTTTCGCGGCAAAACTATCGATTTTGATTCCGTGGGCACTGTTTTTTCCGAGGCCCTGATCAATCAAATCATTCCTTACTGGTATGGCACACCCTGGTCATTTGAAGGGCATACGGCGGTACCGGGGCAAGGCAGGATCGCGTGCGGATATTTCATTTCCACCACGTTACAAGACGCCGGGTTGTCACTCAACAGGTATCGCCTGGCACAACAGGCGCCTGAAAACGAGGCGAGGGCAATTGCGATGGGTGATTCAGTAATGATTCTTAACGGCGGGTGGGCAAAAGATGTGCGGCCCTTGCTGCAAAACATTTTGAACGACGGCCTTTATTTTATCGGCCTTGGCAGCAGCCACGTCGGCTATCTCCTGAAACGCCGGGAAAGGTTTTTCTTCCTGCATGCCAATTACACGTACCCGGCAGAAGTTCGCATCGAGCCGGCAAACGAAAAATCAGTATTAAGTCACTATAATACGTTTTTCGTAGTGCCGGTCAGCGGTAACAAGAAATTGCTGGAGGCCTGGTTGAATGACCGGGATGCTATCGATGTCGACTGAAGCGCCTTTCATAAACTTTAGCGAGTGCCTTCACCGACAGTAAAGGCACTCGCTAAAAAGTCGCTATTTCTGCTGATTGAAACTCTTCTCATAGGACTCCCAAGGCGTTTTCTTGTGGCTGTCCGTACCGAAGTAATTGAGAATAGCCTCCATTTTCGAAGCGTCCTGGTAGCCCGGAAGCGGCTGGATAACGCCCTGGTTTTCGTCCAGAAAGACGGCTGTCGGATAACTGAGCCGGTTGTTAAGCCATTCGGCGGCCAGTTCGTGGAAGCCGCGCGCGCCGTTCTTTTTGAAGTGGTAGGTTTTGTCCTTGAAGGTGATGTCTTCCTGTTGTTCGGCGTTGAACTTTACGGGATAGTAATGCTCGTTGAGGTATTCCGCCACGGCCGGATTGACAAATGTGGTGGAATCCATGCGCTTGCACCAGCCGCACCAGTCGGTAACGACATCCACGAATATCTTGCGTTTCTCGGTTTTGCTCTTTTCCAGTGCTTCATCGAGGGTCATCCATTTGACCCGAACAGGATTGACTTCTCCGAGGGAAGCGGCTTTCTTGACAGAATTCGTTATTGTTTTAGGGGTTGTGCCATTGTTTGGAGCAACGAGTGACGGGCGTGTGGCTTCGGTACGCGAAACGGCATTACCGCCGATGGATTGAGCGGTGCGGGATTCGCTGCCGTTATTGGCAGCGGCGTCGGTACGGAGGGCGCCTACGGAAGGTGCATTTGCCGGTTGGGCGACACGACCGTTGACCTGGGTTTTTGCATTGCTGCCTCGTTGGCTGGAAGCAGCCGGCACTAGTGTCGTTTTAATGGTGTTTTTGTTGGTGGCACGGGGAGTCGGTTGCGCGGCGAGGGCGCCGGCAAGGGAGGCGATTAAACAAGTTATGAGGAGTCTGCGCATATCGATCACGTTCAGGTCTGATTTATTTAGAACAAAAGTAGTACCCATAAAACCGAAAAACAAAAATCCGTCACGCTCTCGGGGGCAGTTTTAAAAGAACTTTAACCCCAATGGCGGCTTAAACCCATTTTTCGAGGGCCTTGTATTCGTAAACGGTCATTTTTTCAAGCAATTCGGTTATGGTCGGAGCATCGATACAAAGGTGGCGATTGTCCGGTTTGAGAAATCCGTTTTCCACCATTTTGTCCATCATGGCAATGAGCGGGTCGTAATAGCCCCGCACATTGAGCAGACCGACCGGCTTGCGGTACTGCTGGAGTTGCGCCAGTGTGAGCGCCTCGAAATGCTCGTCCATGGAGCCGTATCCGCCGGGCAGCGTGATGACGCCGTCTGTATTTTGAAGCAGCAGAACGCGCCGTTCGGACATGGTTTCCACGTGGATCATGTCCTTTACACCGGGATGGCCGAGCTCGAGACCGTGCAACTGGTGTGTGATAACACCGGTGATCGCGCCCCCGTTTGCGAGCATGGCGTCTGCCAGTACGCCCATAAGCCCGACGCTGCCGCCGCCGTATAATACGCGGATACCGCGATTGGCGAGTATGGTGCCCAGTTCGGCGGCGGCTTCCTCGAACCAGGGTTTGTTGCCTTTGTTGGCGCCACAAAAAACTGCAATTGATTTCATGATCGAATGTGTATAGCGGCTAAAGTAGTGATGAGTGATGAGCGACAAGTGATGAACGATGAACTATAAGTGGTTAAAAGTCAATGTTTTACACATATTTCATCACGCATTCATCGTCACTGCCGGTACAAAAAATAAAGGGTACAGAGTCATTGTGAAAGGGCGAATATCCGAAGCACCGTTAAAGTGCGGGCATTTTTTTTAACGGAGGCTATCTTTGCAGGGCCCCGGTCAGCCCGATGACTACTCCACCACTCAATCAGATATTCATGCGATTCAAATCCGCTTTATACCTTGCCATTACTGTCATAGTGTTTTGCACGTGCAAAAAGGACCCCATTGTGCCGCCGGGCTCAAGCGAACCGGTCTACACGGTCTTTGTCAACAACGAGTTCAACGTACTTCAGGCGCGTATGGCCATCTTTTTGTCGGATGAGACGGGCCAGGTAAGAGCATACAGGGAACTGCCGGGAAGCGATACGGCGCAAGTAAAAGTGCCGGGATCCAAACCCGACGATCGCTTCGACTGCACGGTGGTGAGCATCGTGACGATCGATGCTCCCGGATCGGACGTTCGCGACACCATCGTTCATCTCTCGACTTATACCAACCTGCCTGGCGGCGAATCAATCAACCTGCGCACAGCCTTTTCCTATCAGACGACAGACCTGAACGTGACTTTCACAGGCCTGAATACACTCGACTCCATCATCGTGCCCGACGGACTCACTTTTGTTCAGCCACAGGCCTCCAACAACTTTTCCGGCCAGTACCGCGTATTGCATACCGGAAAATTATGGCTGCGGGTGCGGGTGAACGGAGAATCCATGTGGCGATTTATCCGCTTCGATAATGTGAACGGACCGACCCTCAACGCAACGGTCGACGCCAGCCTGATGCTGCCCATTTTTGCAATGCCCAAAAAGATCACGCTGCCTTTCACGGCCGCATGGACGTACAATGTGGATGGCCTCGTGGACACTGCCGCCAATAAATTTCTCGCCATGGGTGATCTGCTGCGCGCGCCGGGAGGGGCCATCCCGGTATTCAACAGCGTCGATATCTACGAGCCGGTTTCCAACGATGTATTCGACCCCGCCCCGAAAGCCTACAATGGTTTCCGCGTACGGTTGAAGGGCAGCGATCCGTTGCCCGGTGGCTATACTTACCTGATCGATCAGTTTTTCCCCGACATTCCGGCCACCGTACCGCTCCCAGCCTTCGATCTGCAACCCACAGTCTTGTCCGACAATCGCCTTGTGGCGACACAATGCATTGGGCAGTTCGACGCGCTGGTATTTTCCCGCACCCACCCGGGAACTCCCAACATCACCTGGGAGGTTTATACCGCGCCCGCCAACGGAGTGGTCGCTTACCGCCTTCCGGATGTACCGGAGGGTCTGGGAAGCCGGTTTGCTCCGTTGAAAGCCTATGACTTCGACGGCCAGGTAACGGCAAGAGCAGAAAACTATGACCGGATATTTAATTACGAAGCGGTCATTCGCAAATACCTGCAAAACAACGACCCGCTCTGGCAACCCAAAGCGGGGTATGTGGGTCGGGAGGAGGTGCAATAACATCGCCGGAGCTTGCTTTGGGTACGTACGACCGGTATCAATTGACTGAATTCTGTGACGCCGGAGGCAAATCGTTCAAGGTTTTCTGCAAAAAATACCCTCGTGTTATTTTTCGCTGCGCGGAAGCCTGCGCTTATCCGTCATGGCGTTCCGGTTCACCGGACCGGTTGAAGGGCAAGGCGCGCAATAAATGTTTAAGCAGTTGTTTCAATTATTCTCACCGGGCCCAAAAGGCATCTTTTAAAAAAATCATGCAAGAAAAAATGACAAACCACCACCAGTACTTCGAGGCAAACCGCAATGCCTGGAACCTTCGTACTGATATACACCTGAACTCGGAGTTTTATAACGTGGAGGCATGGAAAAACGGCGGGACAAGTCTTAACTCCATTGAAATCAATGAAATGGGCGACGTATCCGGCAAAAAACTGCTCCACCTGCAATGCCATTTCGGGCAGGACACGCTCTCATGGGCGCGACTCGGCGCTGATGTAACGGGTTGCGATCTGTCGGATAAGGCCGTGGAATACGCCCGTCAACTGGCCAAAGAGATGAACCTGCCCGCGCAGTTTGTCTGCTGCAACCTGTACGATCTGCCAAAGCACCTGGAAGGAACTTTCGACATCGTATTCACTTCCTACGGCACGGTTGGCTGGCTGCCCGACCTGAAGCCCTGGGCCGAAGTGATCAATCATTTTCTGAAACCCGGCGGTTTTTTCTATATTGCTGACTTTCACCCTGTTATGTGGATGTTTGACGAAAAAATGGAGTATTTTAAATACCCTTATCACAACTCCGGCGTCATCGAAACCGAGCAGGTGGGCACCTATGCCGATCGCTATGCCAGCATTGAATACAAGGAATTCGGATGGAACCACAGTCTGTCGGAACTGATCAACAACCTGGCCGGACAGGGGCTTCGCATCGAGTTTTTGAACGAGCATCCCTACTCGCCGTACAATTGTTTTGACAAGATGGTAAAAGGAGACGATGGCAACTTTCGCATCCAGGGTCTGGAAGGGATTATACCGATGGTATATTCGATTAAGGCAACAAAGCTTTGAAATTCCGAGAAAGCCCTACTTTGGACGCTGAAAACATACAAATCCAAGTTGCAGCATGTCTTTCCTAGACCAACTTTTCCGCAAAAAAAACGTCGATGATGCCATCAAATCCGCCGAGCAGGAAGCCATACACGGCGGCGGACTCCAGAAAAACCTGCGGGTCATTGACCTGACGGCATTGGGGATTGCAGCCATTATCGGCGCGGGCATTTTCAGCACCATCGGGTCGGCCAGTTACAACGGGGGCCCTGCCGTGGTGTTTTTGTTCATTTTCACGGCGCTGGCCTGCGGTTTTGCCGCCTTTGCCTATGCGGAGTTTGCCTCGCTGATCCCGGTCTCCGGCAGCGCATACACTTATTCCTACGTCGCCTTCGGCGAACTCATTGCCTGGATCATCGGCTGGGCCCTGATAATGGAATACGCCGTAGGCAATATCACAGTGGCCGTATCATGGTCGGGGTATTTCACCGGACTTTGTGAAAGCGCAGGATGGCACATACCTGCCTGGGCAACAGTTGATTATGTTTCTGCAAAAGAAGGATTTGAAGTCACCAGCGGATTGCTGCAAGCCGGCACGCCCGCTTCCCTGCTCACCGACGCGCAACGCGAAGCGTTTTCAGCATGGACCGAGGCGCCCCAAATCGGGGGTCTGCGCACCATTCTCGACATCCCGGCCATCATTATGTCCATTCTGATCACCGCACTGGTATATGTCGGCATGCGCGAATCAAAAACGACAGCCAATTTGATGGTGGTTCTTAAATTGATTGTGGTTCTGATGGTCATCATAGTCGGTGTATTTTATGTGGATACGGACAATTGGCACCCCTTCGTACCAAACGGGTTCGGCGGAGTAATGGCCGGAGTCTCTTCGGTCTTTTTTGCCTACATCGGCTTCGACGCGCTTTCCACAACGGCGGAAGAATGCAACGACCCGCAGCGCGACCTGCCCCGTGCAATGGTGTATTCCATCATCATCTGCACCGTTCTGTATATTATCATCGCCCTGGTACTGACCGGAATGGTGAGCTATAAGGAACTGGACGTGAACGACCCGCTGGCCTACGTTTTTTCAAGAATCAACCTGAAATGGTTTTCCGGAGTCATTGCGGTGAGCGCTGTGGTCGCCATGGCGGGCGTTTTTCTCGTATTCCAGCTCGGCCAGCCGCGCATCTGGATGACGATGAGCCGCGACGGCCTTTTGCCCAAGCGCTTTTCACATATACATCCGACTTTCAGGACGCCCGACTTTTCCACCATCATCACCGGGTTGTTCGTTGTCATACCGATGTTATTCATCCCGAGCGATACAGTACTGAACCTCTGCAGCATGGGCACGCTGTTCGCCTTCGTGCTGGTCTGCGCAGGTGTGCTGAAACTTCAGATGACACCGGACGCGCCGCGCGGCAAGTTTCGCACGCCTTATGTGAATGCGAAATGGATTTTCCCTTTACTGTTACTGGCCTCTGCTGCCTTTCTTTTCTCAAAATTCCAAAAAGAAACGACCGACTGGCTCACCAACCAAAAGGAAGCCTATTCCGTTGAAGACCTGATGAGCGGACTGAGCGAACAGGAAATCAATCTCGTAAGAACCAGGATCATGCAGACGGACAGTGCCGGTCTTGCCGCCGCCCAGGGAACACTGGCGACCTATCTTGACAAACTGAACGACGAGAGCTACCATCAAACGGTGGCCGCCATGCCGATTGCCGACGAATTGAAATTCGAGTCCGGCTGGAATCATTTCCAGCATAAGATACCGATGTGGCTTTTCATTTTCACCTGTCTTTGGCTGGCCGTACTGGGTTTCCGCCACAACCTTTCCCTCATACCGATACTGGGCCTCATTTTCTGTTTTTACATGATGGCCCAAATACCGTTCAAGAGCTGGATGGGGTTCTTTATCTGGCTGGTGGCCGGACTGGTTATCTATTTCGGATATGGCTATAAAAACAGTCGACTGGCAAACGGAAAAACAACCTAGCAAACATCGTTCGGCCCTGTCACAAAAGGTTGGATAAATGAAAAACGGACAAAACCCGAAACCG
>JAKOXM010000421.1 GCA_029781095.1 Bacteroidota bacterium | reverse complement strand
CTTGTTCTGATCGCCATCGTGGTTTCAGGAACAACCCTCCAGTCGCAAAGCTGGTTTGAAAACAATCCGCAGTGGGTCAATAATTACTTCGCCGGTTTCGCGGGATACGGCTTTGAGTACGTTTCTATTTCAGGCGATACCGTAGTGCAAGGCAAGCCGGCAAAAGTGTTCAAGCGTTTCCGCGATATGAATATCATACCGGACAACACCGATTTTCGCATCGCTCGGCAAAATGGCGATACCATCTGGTGCTGGAATAACACCCAAAACCAGTTTTTCGTGAATTATAATTTTTCGCTGGGTGTGGGCGATTCCGTGGTGGTGCCGCACTACTGGGATAACAATTTGAGTTTGACCTACGTCATTGAAAATACGGGATCGGTATTTATTGCCGATCAATCGCTTCGTTTTCAAAGCGTTAATGTGATGTCAGGCTTTAGTACGCTAAAATGCGCAGCGCTTATCGTTGAAAAAATCGGGATGCTCAACGGAGAATGCGTCAATCCGGACGATAACTCAAAATACATTGATGGTCACCATTTTTTCCTCGATGAAGGTAATATGGCCATTATAGATGGTCCTGCGTGGCACCTGTGCCGCTTCCAGAACGATAAAGGAAAATACGTGGCATCGGGATCCAATTGCGATGCGCTCACGGGCACAGATGATCCTGGTGATGACAATGCCGTATTCAGGCTTGCTCCCAACCCCTTCGGCGATCAATTATCCGTCGTATCGCCGAAGGGTGAAGCGATCTCCCGGGTACTGCTATTCGATTGCTCCGGTAAACTGCTGAAGTCCGTCTCAACGCCTGAAAACGGGGTAGTTGCAACGGGGGAACTTCCCGCCGGGCTTTATTTCATAGAGGTCATCTCCGGACAACAACAGCGCTCTTTTTTAAAAGCGGTGAAACAGTAAACAGGAGTTCACCCCGGATTTGACCCAAAGAGCCTTTTTAATTCCCGGGTGATTCATGTTTTAGAGCGTGTTCGGGAATTTATTCTGAGCCGAAAGGGAGCAAATTTTATTTTAGGCAAGGCAAATTTTGCAGCCGTATGTGGGCAATCCGGCGAAAAATTTAACACCGAATAAAATAAAATTTGCCGCTTGAAGGCCAGAAATAAATTTCCGAACACGCTCTAAGGCAAAATCTTGTTATTCAGTATATTGTGTGGAAACGTCGGCGCCGGTGCAGCGGGTACATTTTGCTCGCCGCGCCGGCGTCGCAGTTCCAGTTGAATGCTTTCCAGACCCTTGCGCATGGCCCATTCGTGGTTGGCAGAGAAAACAGGGCGCATCAGCCAGGTCAGTTTTTTCAGCAGCGGTTTTTCAGCCGATATCTTCCAGTCATAGGTGATGACGCATATCTCGCCTTCCTGCCGGAAATCCCAGATGCCCCGGCCAATGAAGTCGCCGAAAGCCTGCAAGGCAAATCCGTTGGGAAATTGCGCGTCGGTGACGCGAAAATCCCAGCGAAGGGCATAAGGCAACCAGCCTTTCGTATAAAGGGATACCAGTTTACCGATGCCGCCGGGCTGCCCCTTTTCCCGAATTTTTATATCGAGGTAAACGGAAGGCCACCAGTCGGCCAGATGTTCCACATCTTCCAGAATGCGGTACACTTCTTCACAGGTAGCAGCAACCTTCCAG
>JAKOXM010000819.1 GCA_029781095.1 Bacteroidota bacterium | reverse complement strand
CATAAAACAATCGTTGACCCGGAAGGGAATATCCTCCGATTTTCCGGAGCGCGGACGAACCGTGGGGTAATTGGCTGCCACAGCAGAATAATTGGTGCCAAACGGCTTGGCGCCCGCATCCAGATGGCAGCTCTGGCAGTTGAGGGCATTGATACTATTCGGACGAACCAGTCCGAATTCCCCGAAATAATCGGTTGTATGGACGATCAGATCGCGTCCGTAATTGATCAGATCGCGTTTCGGATCATGTTCCAGGGTCTCAGGACCGGGTTTTTCCCAGTCAACCTGTTTGTTGTAGGCCGCCAGCGCCTTTTCCCTTTCTTTGTTGTACGCATCGCGGGCCGTTTGGCGCAATTGGTACCAGAATAAAAATACGGCCATCAGGAGCATCAGCGAGGCCGCCTGTAAAATCGTTTCAAAAACGGGTTGCCATATATTGCCGGTCGTTAATGGTCCGCCGGTTTGGGAGCGTTGGCGGAATCGCCGGACATTGCGGGTTATTGTCAGTACGGCAGCCGCAAGCATGACAGCTGCCAAAGAAAAAGTAATGGGCAACAAATCAATCATAAGATAAATTTACTCTGTAACCACTGGTTTTCCGGCTTCTTTCCAGGCAATAATACCGCCTTCCAGTTCAATTAATTGTTCAAACCCGGATTTTGCCATTTGCTCGGCAGCCGAAGCACTTCTCCCTCCCTTGGCACAATAAACGAGCACCGGTTTGCTCTTGTCCAGCTTCGCTACGCGACTTGCAAAATCGTCGTCGTAAAAATTTATATTGATGGCTCCTTTCAGATGACCATCCCTGAATTCTTCCGGCGTTCGTACGTCCAGTAATTGAATGGAGCCGCCGTTGTTGAGTTTGGCTTCAAAATCATTGGGCGCAAGTTTCGCCTGGGCGTGGGCATGTTGCTGGTCGCAGGAAACCCATGCAATCATCCAAAATAGAAACAGCACTTTTTTCATGGCAAGACCGTTGTTTAGTATCTGATTGGTGGCCGTAAAAATAATAGAATTACGCTAAAAGAGCGGAGCTATAATTTTCAATCAAAGTATAATATGCGGCAGGGCATAGGTGTTACCAATATCTGCAATTACATTTGCACAAAGCATTTTTTAAAGGAAAATCACCTTTTCCGACAAGATATTGCCTGCAATAACGTTTGTCGGGCAATTGTTGACTAACATTTTTTCATTTCCAAAACAATTACCTATGAGTGATACCCGCAATTCACGGACATACACCATCGTCGTCACGGTCTTATTGGCTTTGGCTGCTATTTTGGGGTTCGTCTTTTGGCAAAAGTCAAAAAACTATCAGGCTGAAAAAGATAAGGTCGAAGTTGAACGCAAGACCCTTGAAACGCAAAAGAACAATATTGAAAATGAGCTTGACAGCCTCTCGAATGCCTATGCCTCTCTGCGCACCGAAAACGAGAACCTTCAGGGGCGTGTGACCAGTTCCGCCGAGATCATCGCGCAAAAAGACAACATGATCAGGCAGATCAAAGCTGCGACCGCAAAAGATCTGGATGCGCTCCGGAGCCAGGTCGCTGATCTGCAAAAAACCAAGATCGAATACGAAACAATCATCACAACGCTAAGGACGGAGAACGAGCAGTTAAAAAATGAGAATCAGCGGCTTACCGGTGAAAACGAACAATTGAAAGGCGCCAATACCGAACTCACGGGCAAAATGCAGGACCTCGCAAAAGCACTGGAAGAGCAAATTCAAAAAACCCAGTCCGCCAGTTTTAAAGCGACTTCCTTCCGGGTTACCACTGCCCGCAAGACGGACAAACTGACAACCAAAGCACGCAGAACCCGCGAAATTGACATCAGCTTTGATCTGGCGGACGTGCCGCAGACATATCAGGGCCCGCAGAAACTGTACATGGCGATTACCGATGAAAAAGGCAATCCAATCGTCAGCGATAATCCGGTCAAGGCAACGGTATACGCACCGACCGGGCCGGTAGAGATAATTGCACAACAGGTGAAGGCGGTTTCACTCGAAGCTACGCAGCGTATGGGCTTCCACTATAAATTTGATGAACGGCTCAAGTCCGGCAACTATGTTGTAGCAATTTATTGCGACAAGGGACTGCTGGGAGCGTCCAGCTTCCGGCTGAACTAAAAGGAAGACAGGCAGTATACAAACCGCGTTTGCTTACTGCCTGTCTTTGCTTTGAGTGTCCTGCGAGCTGGAGGAATTGTCCTGTTCCTGTTCGGGTTCGATCAAATCCGTCCATCGCCGCAAGGTCATTCGTTCTTTCGGGCGCCATTCGCCCGTTTTCCAGTCCATCTCTTCCAGGTTGTTGAAATTCAATTTGTAATCAAATTGGGAAGGCACGTCATATATATATCCGTGGTAGTAATATTTTTTCCCAAGTTCACGGGCCTTTGCAATTTCAAGCAGCATGGTGTACGTGCCGAAACTGTGGCGTGTTTCTGCCGGGTTGTAGATACAGTACGTCCCGGAGACGGACTCTTCGCCGACATGGATAAAACTGCATGCCAGGGGAATGCCGTTGGCGCCGGTGATGAAAAATTCCATGCCGGGCACAGGTTCCCGGTGTGAATTGATATTCAGGAATGAAGTGATGGATTCCGGGCGCCGTTCGTCGAAGCGGCCGGTGGCATGCATTGAAAAAAGTTGCGCCTTGGCCTGCGTGATCTTGATCGGGCCGTACCGGACTTTCATCTGATCCACTTTCCGCAACATCCGGCGCTGGCTTTTTGAAAACTGGAAATCGTCGAGCCTGATGCGCAGCGGGATCGTTCGGCACATTTTACCGCGGCAAACGGAAAAATTATGCCGGACAATAGAGTGCCCCAACAGTCTCCACCCTTCGGCCATGTAATCGTCGAAAATGGCCGGATGCAGCGGCTGCATTTCTACACTTTCATCAATAATGTCCTCAAAATAAGTGGCTTGCATATGCATATTTGCATGAAGTCCTGTTGGGTAATTTGAAGTTCACCGCAAGTTTAAGGATATTGTATGTGATTGGAGCAAGTAAAATTGCCCGCCTTTTGCTGTTATTTTTCAGGAACAAAGGATTCCATGTAGTTTTGCAAGCGGATACCCGAATTATGCGAGGATAAAATACAGATTATGAATGTTGACACACCAGTCGCCCTGCTCTACCATATTTACAACAGTCTCTTCCTGAGCCTGCCTTTTCAACGTATTGAAGACACCGGAACAAGACTGGCTCTTTTTAGCAAACACTGCAAGGAAGGATTCGATGAAGGGCATGATCCCGCCCGGATAATCGAGTCGTTTTGGGAAGATTATTCGGAGAAATCCTCTGCAAAAGAACGACTCGACGAGTTGTTCTATTTTATCCAGTATGCCGAACGACAGGTCGTCTTGTTTGATTCCGTTGAGGATGCATTATTCCGGCAAATACACGACATGGATGGCGTCGGTTCGGTGAAACACCTGGTAACCCGGCTCGACAGCCAGGCAATGAAAGACAAATTGCTGGCCAAACTTCATACGTTCAGCCTCAGACTCGTACTTACTGCGCACCCTACCCAGTTTTATCCGGGAAAAGTGCTGGGTATCATCAACGACCTCGGGAACGAAATCAGGGACCACAATCCCGAACAAATCCGCCTTTTGCTTATGCAATTGGGCAAAACAGCGTTTGTCAACAGAGAAAAGCCCTCACCCTACGATGAAGCAATCAGCCTGGGCTGGTTTCTGGAAAACATTTTTTTCCACACTTTGCCGGAAATTATTTTTCGCCTGTTGCGCGCCCTCGGCCAGGATGTTATGTTGTTCGACCACGCGCGACTCCTGGAACTCGGGTTCTGGCCGGGCGGAGATCGGGACGGAAACCCGTTTGTAACCGCGAGTATCACGCTTCAGGTAGCGCAACGCCTGCGGGAGGGCGCCTTGCGCTGCTACTATCGCGACATCCGCCTGCTAAAGCGCCGCCTTACGTTTCGCGGCGTGGAAGAGTGGATCACCATTGCGGAAACAAAAATTTATAACACCTTGTACAAGCCCGGCGAAGAGGAACGCTATCGCTCCTGCCAGGAACTAATTGATGACCTCGGCAAGGCCAGGCAAATCATTATTGACAAACACGATAAATTATTCCTCGATGAACTGGATCGCTTTATCCTGAAGGCCAGGGTGTTCGGGTTTTATTTTGCCAGCCTCGACATTCGCCAGGACAGCCGGAAACACGGAGAAGTCTGGGAGGCCATTTTTCAACACCTCGAGACCAAATACACCCTCGCCCGTGTAGTCTCGGGCGAAGAAGCCATCATAAACCAGATGCTTTCTTTCCGTTTTCGCCTCGACGAAAACGATTTTGCCAATCCGTTCGTCAAGGAAACACTGCGCTCCTTCAACGCCATTGCGCAGATACAGCGCGAAAACGGCGAGTTGGGTTGCCATCGTTATATTATCAGCAATTGTCAAAGCGCATTAAACGTCGCGGAAGTGCTCGCGCTTGCACAATTGACCATTGGAGCGCCGGAATCCTATGCCGTAAGCCTCGATATCGTTCCGCTTTTCGAAACGATTGATGACCTGGCTACCTGCGGAGAGGTTATGGATATGCTTTATTCCAATCCGCATTATGCCAGACACCTGGCAAACCGGAATAACGTACAACACGTGATGCTGGGCTTTTCCGACGGGACGAAAGACGGGGGCTATTTGCGTGCCAACTGGAGTATTTATCAGGCAAAGGAAGCATTGACGAGCGTTAGCAGAAACAAGGGCGTCACGGTTGTATTTTTTGACGGACGCGGGGGCCCGCCCGGGCGGGGCGGCGGCAACAATGCGAGTTACTACGCCGCGCACGGCCAGGATATTGAAAACAACGCCATACATGTTACCATTCAGGGGCAGACGGTCAGCAGTTCATACGGCACCCATGCTTCGGCTTCGTATAATATTGAACGGCTGTTCACGGCCGGTCTTGAAAACCACCTTTTCCCGGATACTTCAAGGGAACTGGCAAATGAAGACCGCAAATTGCTGGAATCCCTCGCGGAGTCGGCGTATCAATCCTATTTAAAACTTAAAAACCACCCGGATTTTGTCCCTTACCTCGAAAAAATGACGCCCCTGCGATGGTATGGCGATACCAACATTGCCAGCAGGCCCACCAAAAGAGGGAGCGGGGGGGAGATGAAATTTGAAGACCTGCGGGCCATCCCCTTCGTTGGTGCATGGGCCCAGATGAAACAGAACGTACCCGGGTATTTCGGCCTCGGCAGCGCCATTGCAGCCCAGTTGAAATCGGGCAAAGGCGATCCCGAAAAATTGTACCACCGGAATCTTTTCTTCAGAACCTTGCTGGAAAACTCCATGCAATCCCTGTTGAAATCCAATTTCAAACCGACGCTGCATCTGGGCCGGCATTCCCGGTTCGGCACTTTCTGGAATATGTTGCACGATGAATATGTACGAACATACCAGTTGCTGGAAAAGATTTCAGGCCAAAATTCGCTCCTGACGGAAAATCCAACCTCCCGGGTAAGTATTGAATTGCGGGAAGAGATCGTGCGGCCGCTGATAGCCATTCAACAATATGCCCTGCAGCGATTGCAGGAAGGGAATCTTACTGCGGAGGAAATGGAAGATTGCCGCAAACTCGTGCTGCGGGCCATGTTTGGCATCATCAATGCCGCGCGGAATGCTGCGTAACCCAACAAAAAGACCGCATGCCGAATCAGTTTCGACATGCGGTCTTTATTGCCGGTTGCAAAATGCGGGAATCCGCTTTATTCCTCTTCCTGCTGCAGTTCGCGTTCCATTTCTTCCATCTTGATATAGTCGATGGCCTCGCTAAGGGACGGTACGATCGTAAGGATGGTATCGAGCCGGGAAATTTCCATGAGTTTGGTGACCATGGGCTGCAACTGTCCGGCGATAACAAAGGAGCCGCCGTCTTTCCACAAGCGGTGCCCTGTCAAAATGGCGCTTAACCCGCTGGAATCTACAAACTTGACATTCGTAAGATCCAGAATCATATTGCGCACACCTTCCTGGTTGAAGAAGATCAGATCACTTTTAAAGCCCGGTGCAATACCTGAATTAAGGTTTTCCTCGTCGAGCGAAAGCACCGCATACTGATCTTGTTTATCAATCCTGTATTTCATAAGAATCTGATTTTCAAAGAAATATTTTTGATTAAGTATTATTCGATTTCCATTGGAGGGACAAATGTAACCATTGCCCCATTTATTTCAACAAAATAACGGAAGGCTTTTTCAGTTCTTGCTGCAACTGCCATCGCGTCAGGTATCAAACCGGATGGCATTATATTTTCAGGGGAATGGCGATGTCAGGATTATCGATCATTGAAATGCCGATATGTCGCCTCCAAAACCGAACGACGAAAATTTTGTTAATTCTGCAACCCAAAGGTTGATAATTACCCTCTAAATAGTCTAAACTTGTCCCGGAAAAGAACGGTCATAAAAGCAATTCGTGTCTTCGGTTAATTAAAATCCCGTTCACCGTTTTTATCTTTGATGACCCGCAACGACCACAACCATATCAATGAATAAGAAATTCTCTCCCGTTGTCAAACAGATCATCAACCAGAGCGGCCAGGAGGCGCGGCGACTTGGGCATGATTATATTGGCGCGGAACATCTTTTGCTCGGCATTATTGCCGAGCGCGACAGTTTGCCTGTCAGGGTACTCGATGCACTGCTGGTTGACGTACATGAACTGAAAAAACGACTCGAACGCTCCATTCCGCGTTACAGCGCCTATCCTCCCGCCGAAAATCTTTTTGTCGGAGAATTTCAGGTCACGACACAGGTTCAGCGCGTGCTGAAAGTCACATTCCTCGAAGCAAAATTGATGAAAAACGAGGAAATCTACCCGGAGCACCTGATGCTGTCGCTTCTCAAACATCCGGACGCTTTTGCGACCAAACTCCTAAACGAATACGACGTGGACTACGAAACTTTTAAAAAGGAACTCGAATACGTCCGGTCCGAACAAGACCTGACCCCCCCCAATCTTTTCGCCCAGGCTTCCAGTGAAGGCTCCGGCGAATATGATGAGGACGACGAGCGCAACTATCGCTCCAGCCAGCAAAAAGGCCAGCCCAAAAGCCGCACGCCTGTGCTCGACAACTTCGGCCGCGACATAACGAAACTCGCCGAAGAAGGCAAGCTCGACCCGATCATCGGTCGCGAGCGCGAAATCGAGCGCGTGAGCCAGATCTTGAGCCGCCGCAAAAAGAATAACCCGATCCTGATCGGCGAGCCGGGCGTGGGTAAAACCGCCATCGTGGAAGGCCTCGCCCTGCGTATTATGCAGAAAAAGGTCAGCCGCACGCTGTTCAACAAACGCATCGTCATGCTCGACCTTGCTGCGCTGGTTGCGGGCACCAAATACCGCGGCCAGTTTGAAGAGCGTATCAAGGCTATCATGAACGAACTGGAAAAAAGCCGCGACGTGATCCTGTTTATCGACGAGATACACACCATTGTAGGTGCCGGCGGCGCCACGGGATCGCTCGATGCTTCCAACATCTTCAAACCCGCACTCGCTCGCGGCGAACTCCAGTGCATCGGCGCTTCCACACTTGACGAATACCGCCAGTACATCGAAAAAGACGGCGCTCTCGACCGCCGTTTCCAGAAAGTCATGGTGGACCCGCCAAGCCAGGAGGACACGATCCACATTCTGCAGAACATACAGCCGAAATACGAAGAGTTTCACAACGTGACTTATTCGGACGCGGCAATCAAGGCATGCGTACGCCTCAGCGACCGTTACATCACAGATCGCTTTCTGCCGGATAAAGCCATCGACGTGCTCGACGAAGTCGGCGCCCGTGTACACCTCAAGAATATTGTGGTTCCGAAACACATCGAGGAGCTGGAAAAACGCATCGAGGAATTAAAAGAAGAAAAAAACAAGGCCGTCAAAAACCAGCAATACGAAGAAGCCGCCAACCTGCGCGATCAGGAAAGCAAACTGGTGCGCAACCTCGAATTTGCCAAGGTGGAGTGGGAAGACGAGACCAAAACCCGCCGTTACCCGGTTGAGGAAGACGATATCGCAGAGGTAGTGGCCATGATGACCGGCATTCCCGTGCGCAAGGTCGGC
>JAKOXM010000383.1 GCA_029781095.1 Bacteroidota bacterium | reverse complement strand
AATCAAACTCTCTCCCGTCATTTCAGCCCCCCTTTCCATTCCCATCATATCCAGCAGGGTCGGCGCCACGTCGGCCAGCCGGCCGTTCCTGAGTTTTTCATTCCCGTTGAGGTGTTTGCTAACAAGTATACAGGGTACGGGATTCTTCGTATGCGCCGTATTGGGTGTGCCGTCCTCGTTGATCATGTAATCCGAATTGCCATGATCGGCGATGAGCAGACAGGAATAATCATACTCCAGGGCAAGGGGTATGATACGGCTCAGGCACCCGTCCACGGTTTCGGCGGCTTTCATGGCGGCAGCGAACACGCCCGTGTGGCCCACCATGTCGGTGTTGGCAAAATTGAGGCAAATAAAATCGGGCTGGTTCTCCCGGATATCCTTCATAATGGCATCGGCGATATCATTGGCACTCATTTCAGGTTGCAGGTCGTATGTAGCCACCTTGGGCGAGGGGCACATGATGCGGCGTTCACCCTTGAACGGCTCCTCGCGTCCGCCGGAGAAGAAGAATGTCACGTGCGGGTATTTTTCCGTTTCAGCGATCCGGACCTGTGTTTTGCCCGCTTTTTCGAGCACTTCTCCCAATGTCATGCTGACGTCGTCTTTTTCAAACATCACCTTCACATCGCGATACGTATCGTCGTAACGGGTCATCGTGACGTAATAGAGCGGCAGGGTATGCATATTGTACTCGTGCATATCCTGTTGTGTTAGTACCTGCGTGATCTCGCGGCAGCGATCCGTCCGGAAATTGAAGCAAATAACGACGTCGCCCGACTGTATTGTTGACGGGTGATTTGCATTCGTCATCGGTTTCAAAAACTCGTCGGAAACGCCCGCCTCATAACTTTTCCGAATGGCCGCGGGGATATCCGTCACCTGTTCTCCGATGCCGTTCACCATTAAATCGTATGCAAGTTTGATGCGTTCCCAGCGTTTATCGCGGTCCATGGCATAATACCGGCCAATGACGGAGGCGACGTAAACAGGCTTGTTTTCAATATGTTTGAGCAAATCTTCGAGAAATCCCGCCCCGCTTTTCGGGTCGCAATCGCGACCGTCGGTAAAGGCATGAACGAAGGTGCGGGGGCAGCCGCGCTCGACGGCAATATCGCACAATGCTTTTAGGTGCTCGATGTGGGAATGCACGCCGCCGTCGCTCACAAGACCAAGCAGGTGGACGCTCCTGCCATTGGCCTTGGCGTGGTCGAGCGCTTCCAGCAGAACGGCGTTGCTGTGCAATTCCCGTTCGCGGACGGCTTTGTTGATACGCGCCAGTTCCTGCCATACCACCCGGCCTGCGCCGATGTTGAGGTGACCGACCTCGGAATTGCCCATCTGGCCGTCGGGCAGACCCACGTCTTCGCCATGCGTGACAAGGGTGCTCATAGGGTATTTTTTCATCAGCCCGTCCATAAAAGGCGTATCGGCCTGAAAAATGGCGTCGGCTTCGGGCTTGGGGCCAAGTCCCCAGCCGTCAAGTATCAGTAGAAATGCTTTTTTCGTCATGGTATCATTGCGTCATTGACATGATTGAAAGAGATAGAACAACACAGCCTGACATTTTTCATCCGGAGTCGCAAAGGTTTAAAACAAGCACAAAAATTTGATTTTCAAAGTTTTGCATTCATGTAAAATCTTTACGGCCATGCGCGCGATAAAAACAGCCGGGGGTTGTGAGGCAAGCCTCAAAATCAGGAACAAAGAAACGCCGAAAAAGGCTTTTTACGGAAACAAAAAAACCCGGCTGATTTTCATCAACCGGGTTAGCGTTGTTTTGTTTTGTTATTTTTGATTACTTGCGACCTGCTTTCAACTGATCTTGCAGTTTGGCGAGTTCGGCCGTTTTGCCATCGCGGGCGAGAGCGGCCTGTTTCGGCCAGGTAGCCGGGTCGTGCATTTGGTAGCGTTTGCCGGCAGCCTCCAGAATGGCTTTGATAGCAGCCGGTTTCGTGTCAGCCAATACAGCGAACGTGGTAATACCGGCTGCATTCAGCAGCTCGGCGATTTTAGTACCGATGCCTTCGATCAATACGAGATCGTCGGCTTTTGCGGTGGTTTTGGCGCTCTTAGCCGCCGGTTTTTTGTCAGCAACGGGTTCAGCGGATTTTTTTGCGGTCGTTTTTTTGCCGGCAACTGCTGCTGCTGCGGCCGGTTTTTCGCTCTCGATCGTCTGGTTCATGAGGTATTGCTCTTCCACGATCTTGTCGCCTTTCCAGGCACGGCGGATCACTTCATTGAAAACGAGGCGATTGCCCGATTTGTCGGTAAAGTCGAACACGAATTGAGAGTCGGTCGTGGTCTTACCCACTTTGACGGCAAGGCGTTCGATACGGTTGGTTGCAGCGATGTTGTTGAAGAACCAATTGAGGGCTTCCACTTTCTGGGCTTTGGATTGGGTCTTATCAGTAGGGCTGCTGAGGGTTACGCAGCTGTCTGCGGCAAATTTGTCGAAGGCGGCGATGATGTCACCTTTCACAACTTGTGCGTCGAGCGCATCTACGAGTTGTTTCAAAGTCATTGTCAGTGTCGATTTTGGTGAACAATTAACGGTGCAAAGGTAATATGGTTTTTGCAAACCAAATAATAATTGGTTGCAGACATTTTTGTTAAGCATTTGTGAAATTAAAATTTGCCATACGGGTCGGTGTAATGGCCTAAAATATCTGCTTATGTAAAAAAGTATTTTTTTAACTATTATTATTTGTTTCGCAAAATTTAATTTTATGAAACTGGTCAATAAATTTATAAAATCTCCATAAGCACATGAACCCGGCCAAACAGACAGGCAGCTCCAAGCATGCGAGCCGCTCCGGAAACCCGGAGCGGCTCGCAACTGAAAAAGAAAAAAGTGGCTCGGTCCTGCTTATTTTACCTCCTCACTTTTTTTACCGGCTGCCTTGATCAGGAAAAACAATACAATTCCGATGATCAGAAAACTGACGACGGTATTGATAAACTTGCCGATCATGATGGATTCCCCGATCTTGATTCCGGAGAAATCCGGGTTGCCGATGATCATACCGAGAATTGGCGTAATGACGTCGCCAACGAGCGACTCGACAATTTTGTTAAAAGCGGTGCCGATAATGAAAGCAACTGCCAATGTGATTACATCTCCGCGGAGGAGGAACGCTTTGAGTTCTGACCACATAATTTTTCGTTTTGAAAGATGAATTGTACGGTTTTGTCGCGGTAAAAATATCTAATCCATTGAAAATCTGCGAAAAACTTACAAAAAATTCACCCGATGCATTGACCCTTTCAATTCCCGTTACCCGGTCATGAAAAGCTCCGAGGCAATTCCGTCGGCCAGCAGTTTGCCAGCACGGGTCAGCCGGTATTTGCCTTCTGTAAATTCTACAGCCCCGCTCCGGACAAACCGTTCCACCAGGGATACAAAATGATGGGCAAAGCCTTCACCCATGGTCCGGATTTTATCCAAATCCGTCCCCCAGATGGTGCGCAAGGAGGTCATGACGTATTCATTATACCTTTGCGCTGGGCTGAGAATCTCCTGTTCAAATGGCAGTTTTCCTGCCTCTATCGATTTGATATACAGGGCATTATTTGCAATATTCCATTGCCGGCCAATTCCATTGAATGAATGTGCGGAAGGACCGACACCGAGATAATGATCCGCCAGCCAGTAACTGCTGTTATGGCGTGCATAGCGGCCGGGCAAAGCAAAATTGGATATTTCATAGTGCTCGTAACCGCGTTGTCCTGCGGTCAGCATCAGGTATTCCAGTTGCCGGGCCGCTTTCTCTTCCTCCACAGGAGGCTGCAAGCCCTTGCGGACAAACGCCCCCAGAGCCGTCCCTTCTTCCACCGTGAGGCAGTAACAGGAGAGATGCGGAATACCGTAATCGAATGCAATATTCAGATTTTCAGACCATTGGGCATCCGAAGTGGTCGGCGAGCCGTATATCAGGTCGATCGTGAGGTCGTCAAAACCCGCAGACAAGGCATCGCCAAGACATTCCCTCGCATGCAGCGCCGTATGCGCCCTGTTCATCCAGCGAAGGTCTTCATCCCGAAAAGACTGGATGCCGATGCTGAGCCGGTTGACGGGGGTGTAGGTTCGCAAACCGGCCAGTTTTTCGCGCGACAGGTCGTCCGGATTGGCTTCCAGCGTGATCTCAGCATCTACCGCAACCCGGTGAAGCGCGTATATTTTTTCAAAAATTTGTTCCAGATCGCCGATCTCCAGCAGAGAAGGCGTGCCTCCGCCAAAATATACCGAGCCCAGTTCGGCGCCTTCCAGGTAGTCGCGCTGAAGTTCGATCTCTTTCAGAATCGCCGACACCATCGCGTCTTTGCTGCGCAGGGAAGTGGAAAAATGGAAGTTGCAGTAATGGCAAGCCTGCTTGCAGAAAGGAATATGAAGATATAGGCCGGGCAATGAGAGAGCGCAGTAAAAGAAGTGAACTAGTTAGATGGCTGACAGCAGGTTTTTGAACTCCGGTTCCAGCCGGGCGTAATCGGTAGCAGAAAGGGTTTGGTTGCCGTACCATACGCGTTCGTAGGCACGCGTGGCCACACGAAAAGATTCGCCGAGGCGATATTCACGGGTTTCGCGCAGGTAATCGCGATTTGTTTTTTCGCGTGACCATTTTATGGCATTTTTTTCCGATAAAGACTTGATTATCTGTAAGTAATATATCCTTACCGCGAGGGGGTAGTCCGATTTTTCCAGGGCTTCCCGCAAAAAACGGTCGAGATCGGTTTCATGGAGGTATTCGTCGAGATTGTCCAGGGTGATCTCCACCCCGTCGCGGGCAATAACGCGGTTGCGCGGGGCTTTCAGCATCCGGTAAATGCCGTAGGCAATGCCGATAATGGCCAGGATGACGGCCAGCGCCTGAAAAAAATTGCCCAGGCCCTGCGTCGCGGAGGTCCAGTCGATGGCGTTGAACCCGGGATTGTCCGAAACATCTGTTGGCTTCTTCTCCTTTGGCGGACGCGGGCGGTCCTTGCTGTAATCCAGGTCTTTGGTCGCCTCCGCCCACTGTTCCTTTTTGACGGGCCGGACGGGCTGCGATTCCAGTCGGGGCGGGACATAAGGCACGTATTCTTCTTCCGCATACTCCTGATCTTCTGCATATTGCAGGGTGTCAGAGCTCTGCCAAAGCGAGTCGCTTTGGGAATATCCCCCCACCGGAAATAACAGCAGAAACGCAAATGTTTTGAAGTCCACGTTGAAAAAAGTGCTATGAAAGTTCATTCTCTGGCAATTCCCCTGATCTGTCGTGCGGTCCCGATCGTTTCGATCTCCTCAAACAATTTTGTTGCATCCGCAACTTCACGGCCTGAAAAGTATTGCAAAGCACCGCCAATCATCATCAACATAAAAATGAAATAAAGGATCATGACGGCGGCACAGGCAGTCGCAATCATGATAAAGGTATCCATTGCACCCTCCGTACCCGGAATAAGCCAACTGAAAAGCCCCAGCGTTCTGTCCCAGACCGGAAATTCGATAAAAACAAACAACAACATGCTCAGAATGACCAGCAGGAACCCTATCAGAATGCCCTGCCCCCAACGCATGAGCCGGAATGCTCTAGATAATGCCGTAAAAGGATTGCGTGTTTCAAAATAAATCACCGCACTCCACAATGCCAGGAAGGGATATGCTATCATACTGATGATGCCGCCGGTGCTCATTTTCAGCAAGCCGATGAAACACGGCATGGGAAGCAGCAGCGGCAAGGCAGCCAGCAACATGCTTTGTCTGGAAAAAAGAGGCCGCTCTTCCGTATCCATTTCCAGTTCGAGCGCTCGAAAGGCCGCCACAGCGAGCCCGCATAAAAGGAGTATCTGAAAATAATAAAGCAGGGGCACTGTTTCTTCGCCAAAGAGCTGTCCCGCGCCGATCATAATATCGAAGGGCCAATAAGGAATATCCGTAAAAACGAATGTTTCAGAAGGCGGCTTGGATGAGAACCCAAAGGCAAAAACGCCAAAGAGCGCCGTCGTCACCACAAGCCCGAGAATTGTGATTTTGGGATGCCTGCGCAACACAGAAAAGGTGTCGGACAGAATTTCGCCCGCACTCTTGATCGCGTTAAAATCGACGATCTGTTCCTTGTCCGGAGGGAGTTCTTTGTCGCGCAGGGGCTCCCGGAAAGTACCGGTTTTCGCCTTGTGCCGCGGCAGCCAGACAAAGTACCACACCACGAACGCCAGCGACGTCAGGATAAAAGTGCCGCGCAGGATTGCAGGCGTATCGGTGTACCGTGTAAAAAAACTTTCGAAAAAGGCCGCCAGCAGTATAAGCGGCACGATTCCAAAGAAAATTTTCAAACCGCGTCGCATGGATATCTGGAATGCCTGCCCACGGGTATAAGTGCCGGGAAAAAGCAGCCCCGATCCCGCCACCAGACCCGCCGTGCCTGCAACAATGATGGTGCTGATCTCCAGCGTACCGTGTATCCAGATCGTGAGAAACGACTGCCAAAAAACGCCCTTTTCAACAAAAAAATACTGAAAAGCACCCACCATGATGCCATTGTAGAGCAGGATAAACACCGAGCCGAGCGACGCCAGCACGCCCAGGATGGCTGTTTGGAAAGCCACAAACAGGTTCCTGCCGGCTATCGTGATCGACATTCCGAAGGGCCCGCCGTCCTTGTATACGGCCATCGGGTCGCCTTTTTCAATGTTCTGGATGGTCATGTCCACGTACCCGTCACCGAGAATAATGCGGGCAAAATCCGGGTTGATCATGCTGGACACAACCCCGATGGAAAAAGCCAGTACGAACAGGCTGAACGACAGCATCAGGGCGCGGCGTTCTTCCCAGAACAATTGAGGCAGTTCGTCCGTCCAGAACCGGCGCAGGCGTTCCGCCGGGAAACGTTTGCCGCGATAGACGTTGTGAAAAACCCGCTGGGCCAGGGTATTGAGGTAAATGCGCACCGAGCGGTTGGGGTAAAAAGTCCGGGCATACGACAGGTCGTCCGTGATCTGAATGAACAGGTCGTTCAGTTTCTCGGGGTCGTGCCGGTTTTCGCGGAGCATGTCCTCGAATTCCGCCCATTTTTCCTTGTTCTGCTCGATGAACTTGGTTTCTTTCATGGTTGGCAAAGTTGCGGAGAAATTCGAACAACTCAAAACACAGCGCGCACCTGCGCCCTTCCCACGTGAACCACCCGGTTGTCGCCCGTTTTCCTGCCTTCATAATTCAGGCTCAACTGGAGGCTTTTGGACAACTGGCGGTCCAGATTCAGGCTCCAGAGAAAATTCTTCCCATCCTGCAATCCTTCCAGCATCGTGAAGGCGACGGCCGTATTGGCCTGGCCCGTGAACCGGATGTCTGTAAAGGTTCCTTTCAGCCGAAACGATGTAGCCGCACGAAAACCCTGTGCATTTTGCCTGCTCTGAGGGTTCCAGGTCAGCTCTGTGTTCCAGTTTGTTTGTCCCGCTTTTTCTCCCCCTGCGAGCGTATTCCGGCTGTCCTGCCGGCTGAGGTTAAACGCGATGCGGAACGTCCGGCCGGGCAACCACGTGAGTTTTGGTCCTGCCTCCCAGCCTTTTATCAGGAAATCGCGGCTGTCGAATGCCTGGTTGTCGCTGCTTTTTTCACTGAGCGTCGCATCCGCTTCGGCGCTCCATTGCCGTCCCAGATTCAGGCGGCCGTGCAGGGTCCAGTCTGTATTCCGGCGGCGCTCAAAGCCGGTTGTCAGCACCACCTGGCTTTGGTTGTCGCCCTGGGCAATACTCGCATCCCAGCCGGGGTTGGCGCGGTTGACAAACAGAACATTGCGCACCGAAGCAGTCACTGTCACGAGAGCGGAGTCCGGCAGGGAGAGTTGAAAGGGGTTCCAGGGCGACACCCCCGCAGCGCCTGCATACGTGCGGCGGTTGATCTGCAAGGTACTTTGCGTGGAAAACCGGCTCAAAACGCGCTGCCAGCGTCGTTTGGAAGTAGCCCACAACAAACGCGGTTCAAGTCGCAGGTTTTGGTTCAGCAGCACGTTGTTTGTGCGTATGTAGTCGGCTGTTGTCACGGCCACGCGCACATAATTCGCCTGGTCCTGAAATACGGCAATCTCCATCTCGTCAACCTGCAGAATACTGTCGCGGTTGCGGTCAACCCAGGTATACTGTCCTTCTCCCGGGTTCACACTGAGATATGTAAATTCCACCTTGGGGCTTTGCCCGGAGCCGATCTCATAACCGGTCGTGAAATTCAGGGCATTTTTCCAGGCTGTAAGGTTGTAATCTGCCCGCCCGAGGTAGGTATTTTGCGGCTCCTGGGTGGTCAACTCCGGCTCGAGCACCCGAAGGGTGCGATAGGTGAATATCCAGTTGACCTGTAGATTCGCCTTGCCGGGTCTGGAGATACCATGCCAACTGCCGTTCAGATTTGCCTCGTTCGCCACCGTGTTCCTCCTGAAAATATCACCGGCGGGGTAAAAATCATTGCGTTGCGAAAGGAACCCGCCAAATTGCCAGGCTCCCTGATTTTCCGGTGTTTGAAAATAAAACCGGTATAGGTCGTACCACAAACCTGCCCGGCTGAGGGTATCCGTGCCTGCTGTGCGGCGTTCATTTTTTTCGCGTTCCGCGTACAGACCGATTTTGATAAATGCACGGTGAGAGCTCGTATCACTTTGGTAAAATGTTTTCGACAGATCAATTTTAGGTCGTGAAAAACGGGTACGTTCGGTCGCTCCATCGGAGGCGAGCAGGTTCATTTCGCCGAAAAATTCAAATCCGCGCTTCTGCAGGCGGAATTGGCCGAAGTGCCGGACGCCATCGTATACCGATTGCCGCTTAAAAGTGCTGTATTCGTACTGCATGCTCCCCCACCCCGTTTTCCTCACCGACAGCCCGCCCCGTACCAGGTTTTCCGACGCAGTATCCTGCGTGTTTTCAGTATTCCAGTCGCGCACAAATTCAGCCGGTCGATAAGGGTTCAGCGGGGAAAAAGTCCGGGCCGTGTATTCGTAATCGGCATAGACAAGTCCCTGCCATTGTTTTCCGTTCAACAGGTTCTGGCGAATACCGAGTGTGGCTGCCCCGCCCAGATTATTTCCGTCATCGAGGGGGGAAAAACGATTTAGATCGCGGTTGCTTAGTGCCGCTTCAGCCCTTATCTGTCCACCCTTGAACGGCCGAAAATCGCCCCCTAATGCATACAATTGTCGCAATTCGGGCGCAATGAGGCGTACAATGGGTTCATAGTTACCCGTTGGCTGGCAGGTGACCGGGTCCGGCGGCGACCATCTGAACACACGGCCGTTGGCTGCGGTCAGCGCCAGCACATAGTTACCCTGACCCTGAGGCACCTCCGAAAAACGAGCGGCATACCGCGCCGAATCCGGCTGTGTGCTGTATATTAAAACAGGAACAGGAACGCCGCATACAACAGTGTCGCGGATGCGATAGAGCACCCTGGCGGGGTCAAAATCCTTGAGTGTGTCAATACCGGATGCGTAGGCGTTGCGCAGATTGTCGCCCGTCAGGGCAAGGCTGCGGCGTTCGGCGATCGACAGATCCTGCGCGCCGCCGTTGTTGCGGGAGTCCTGTTCGGAATAAAAATTAAAATAGACCCGGCCTTTGCGGGCATTCCATGCCGTGTTGGCGGCGATTGTGGAGCGCAGGTAGGTCTGCACGGTATACTCGAATTCAATAATGATGCGGCTGTCTTTTGTAATAAGCCGCCGCGCCGTAAATGTCACTTCACCGAGGTTGTAATCGACGACGTAATCGTCGTCCAGGCCACGGCGGAGTAACTGCCCGTCGATGTAAACCTTTTCCGTGCCGGCGAGCACGATAATAAAACGCTCGCCTTCGGCGCCCTGGAGCCTGTATGGCCCCTGGTTACCTTCCTGCCCCTGGATGTTCTGTCTCGCAAACTTGCCGCGGGAAACTGCGGCAGCGGCGCGTACTGTCAGCGTATCGCGCAAGGGGAACCCTGTGGTTTGCCCGCCGACCGGTCCGCCATTTCCAATCTGACGGTGCTCTACCATTGCGCCCTGCAGCCGTTTAAAATAATTGGAGAAATAACCCGCCGGCCGGTTCAGGTCATAATCGCCGGCCGTGAGGATGGTGTTTTTTCTTTTTAATTGTATGAAAATACGGTCAAATTCTTTTAACTGGCGTGTTGTTCCATCGGGTTGCAGGGGTATGGAATTGTCCGAAAGGGCTGCGCGCAACTCGAGATCGTTGCCGAGCCTGCCATTCAACTGAAGGTTCAGGTTCGAGTTAAAAACTAGGTTCTGGCTGTTGCCAAATGACAAACCCCGCGTATATGCGCCGCTGGAAGTAATACCGCCAGTCGACCATGGATTCGTAGCCGGCTCATAGGGGGAATAGTCAAATTCGATCGCATCAGGACGGGCATTCCGGCGAATCGCAGCCGTATCGAGGCGGCTCACTTTTGCCGACAGGTCGACAGACAGCACGCGGTAATATATCCGGATAACGCCACAATGACCACAGGCGGCTTTCAAGCCGGATGTGTCGGTGAGCAGGTTGTTGTTTTGAAGGGAAAAAAAATGAAGATCAATTGCCAGCCCGGTTGCCGAATCCACGGCAGACAAGATGGGCGGTAGGACCGTCAGGGAATCAAGCGCCTGTACGGGTTTGTCTGTGGTCACCGACCGTTCACGAAGGCTGGATAGCCCGTTCGTATGCTGTGCGAGAGCCGGCGAGAACGAAGCCGACAAAGCCGCAACAAACGTGATCCGCAGCAAGCCGGGGCTGATGATTTTGATTTTATCAAGCAAAATTCGGTATCGAGATGCCCGAAAGGTGAATTTAAAGAGGTTTGAGTTGCCTCAATGTTTAAAAAGAGGTTCTACCGGCGACGAATCAATTGTGGGAACGGCCTGAGGTTTGACCGGCTTGACAGGTCTGCTGCGCGCCAGTGAATCGCTTACGCCCAACAGCGCTTCCGAGAGCAGGAGTGAATCAACTATATGTTCGGCCGTTGAAAGCAAGGCTTCCCGGCATTTGGCCGTTTCTTTTTGCTTGAATGTCGTGACCCGCTCGGCAACCTTTTCCCGGATGATTTCTTCCTTGTCCGGGCCGCAACCTGCGCTGAAACACAGCCCCCCCAGAGCAAGACAAAGCCCGGTCAATCTATTCGAAAAAAATACGGAATCTCTTGATTTCATCTTGTGATAATAAAATATTTTTGACGCGAAGTTATGCCTGCAAGCAGGTGTTTTGGTTAAAATATTTGAATAACAATATACTTAGGCTTAAATAAATTACGACTTTAATTTTAGGTTAAAAAATTTTTATTCGACGGATGAATTTTATGAAAATAACCTTTACCTTTGTCCCATCATCGTTGCATAACGAAGATAGATCTCAAAAAAGGTAATACGCTTCGAATACCAGATAGTATCTTGTTCCAGCTTATGGCCTTTCTCACGAGAGTGAGTTAATGAAAGAAAAAGTCGCTTTTTAGCGTTTACTTAAGATTGTTTTCATTTGGTTTTTTGGGGTTATACAGGGTGCTACTGAGTATTCAGTCAGTGCCCTGTTTTTTTTATGCCTTCAAATGACGAGGGGCCGAATTGAACTTTCCAGAAAAGGGGTTCAGTCCGGCCCCTCGTCATTTGGAGAGCCGGGCTATTGGCTGCCTGAATTTTTACGTCAAAAATTGATCACAATTTACCCCGGGAGGTCTTTGCTTTGCGGCACGCACTACCTTCGTGTTCGATTATTCATTTCAATTTAAAACACAACGCCCGGCTTGAATGGCAAGGCAGGTAACATTCAGAAAATAACCTGCTATCCGCACTTCAGATCAGGCACTTACAACCCGCAATATGTTCCGTCGACCACGCCGCAACCGTCAGTCAGCCGCCATCCGGGAAATGGCCGCCGAAACCCACCTGAACGTCCAGCATCTGATATTTCCCATGTTTGTACTGGATGGCACAAACATTCGCAGTGAGATACACTCTCTGCCCGGCATATTCAGATTTTCGCCGGACCAGTTACTTCCGGAAATCGATTCCTGCATGGAACTGGGTCTCCGAAACTTTGTGGTGTTTCCGGCTGTCGCCGATGGGCTTAAGGACTCGATGGCAACGTATAGC
>JAKOXM010000371.1 GCA_029781095.1 Bacteroidota bacterium | reverse complement strand
ATTCGGAGCGGAAAAATTTACGTCGCTGTTGCGTGAAAGGCTTCGCGCCACGTAACGCTAACCTCTGGTTGGCTTCTACGTACAGGCCAACCAGAGGTTGGCGTTACGTGGAGCCAACCAGAGGTTGGCGTTACGTGATTTCCAGGCCGTTATCAATCTCCTCCAGCCGGCCGATCAACTTCCCGTATGCATCGTTAAACCCTGAAATTTGCGTGGCCTCATTTTCCAGCAAGGCATCCAGTTCCATAAAATTGCTCCTGATGCGGCTTTTTATGGTGCTCACGTAAGCGTGCAATTTGGTTTCGAGGGCTTCGTTCATGCGTTCCCGGCCGCGTGCAATTTCTTCGAGGTAGCCGTTCACGATCTTCCGGCGCTGCAAGCCGGCCGTAATGCCCGCAAACAATAATCCGATGCCCGTCAGGATACCGCCCGTTACGTCGAGTACGGTAATTTTGGTGACGGTGGCCAGGATGACGCCAATGATCGCCGCACCGCTGCCGGCCGCGATATTCGGTGAAACGGACGTATTCTCCGGAAACAGGCGGGCGTCGGTGAAGTTCTCAGAGCGTGACATGAACTGAGCAAAGGCTTCCTGCAATTCTTTTAGCACAGCGGCGCGTTTGCCGGCGATATCCTCGAAAATATACGTATCGCTTTTCACAACGGTACTGCCGGCCCGTATCTTTAAATCGATCATTTTGGCCATCTGCTGGACGGAATCGGCCAGATCGACCACGCCCTCGTTGAGTTTGATCTTCAGTTCGCCGTTGAGGTTTTGTTCGAGTTTTTTCGTGAGTTCGTCAAGCCAGTCCTTGATAGAGGATTGTTTCCGGAAAATGCCTTTGACGGAGCGAAGGAGCATGGAAGGGAACGACAGACCGTCGGAGAGTTCATCGCCGATGCTTTTTGTGATGCGGTCGTAGCCGTTGAGCAGATTTTCTATGAGTTGTTTGACATGGTGGTTCGATTTATTCTCCTGGTTGTCAAGTGTTTGATAGATGTCATCGCGGAAAGCGGTGTCCGCTGCAAACTGTTCGGCGCGGGTGTCCAGGTCCGTGCGTATGCGTTCAAGGATGTTGCGCGAAGTATTCAGGTTATTCCTGAGTTTCAATGCCGCGCCGCGCCCGCCCGTCACGTGCGTGCGGATGTAGTCGCGCACCTGCGAGAAGCCGCTTTGATCGTACCGCCCGTCCTGTTCGGCTTTGGCGCTGGTAGCGAAGATGACCGGCTGCGCAAGGCCTTTTTTTATGGCATAATCATACAATCCGCGTTCATTGATGGCAAGGTCTTCGGGCGACAGCAGGTCTTTTTGCTGGAGAATGAAAATGATCTTTTTGTGCCAGTCGCGGTGAATAAAGTCGAAAAAATCCCAGGCGGACTGCCGGTAAGGGTTTTTGGCTTCAAACACAAAAATAACGAGATCGCTGGCGGGTATAAAGCGCTCCGTGATCTCCTGGTGTTTCTCCACGATGCTGTTGGTACCCGGCGTATCCACAATGGCTATGTCGCGCAGTATATCCACGGGCAACATGATCTTCTTCAGGTAAGGATTGACGACAATCACCTCTTCCGTTTCGGCGTACAGAATCTGTTGGATCGTATCGGTCATAGGCTGCGGCGCCACAGCGCAGATATCGCGCCCGGCATTGAGCAGGGCGTTGACAAAACTGCTCTTGCCGGCTTTTACTTCGCCCACGATCACGAACATGTAAGGCTCTCCCATGCGGTTGCGCAGCTCGCCGACCGTGACGGCCAGTTCCTGGTGGCCGATCTGCTGACTCAGGTTCTGCAGGTCTTTCACGAGATCTTCCACCTGGACGCGCAGGGCCCGGGTACGTTGGTTGAGAATCATAAAGCAAACGTAGCCAAATTTTTAGAAAGGAGGATCACAGCCTTTTTTGCAAATGGTTTACGAGATTTCCTTCCGTCCAGATGTCAAGGGCCGCTTCGAATTCCAGGTCGGCATAAAGCACTTCCGTGTTATTTAAAAAAGCGTAATTGTTGACGGTGGAGGAAGCGAATTTGTCGAGGATCACAACAACGGCATCGGGATTCAGGTGTTTTTTGAGTAATTCCTGAGCCGCCTCGTCGTAGGCGGGCATCGAGTATCCGATGACGAACAGAATTTCCGTTTGTTGTAAAGCAGTAGCAGCGTCCTGCCAGATCATTTCGTATTTGGTAACATTCTTTTGTTTCAGGGGTGGTACGTAATAAGCGTGGGTCGGACCGCCGCATTCCGTGCATTGGAAATAATCCTGCATGTGCCAATTGTAATCCTGGCCGACCAGGATGCCATTGCAATTCCTGCAGAACAGGAAGTTGAAACTTCCATGCAGTTTAAGCAATTCTATATTGTTGTTTTTATTGAAAAAGACCTTGTCTTTCGAAACGTCGATGACCACTCCGCCTATGCCTGTCGAAATATCCGACATCGAACCGTAGTGAAAATGGTCCCACTGGCAAGAAATCTCGAAAAACAGATCGTGGTTGAAGGAAATAACAGTCGGTTTTTGGAAATGATTTTGCAGGAGCCAGGCAAAACTCAAATAGTAGAACGCATAAATATACCCTGTTTTCGGATTGGTAAACATGCCTGCGTATGTTTCGCCTGCTGCCAGGGTCTTCTGGTAAAAATCAATCAATTGGGCGTACTGTTTTTCGTCCTCATAGTAGCATCTGGCCAGGTATTCTTCAAAATTAAGACCCGATTTTTGTATTCTGGCGCAAAGGTCTATCGCTTGTTCGTACCTGGGAATTTCCTTATAGCCAGCATCTTCCCATCCCTTCGTCAGTATCCTGAAATACTCGGGAGAACTGAAATCCCTGACCAGGGGCATATTGGCATTTTTTGATGCGCCTGCGCCCAAAATAAAGGTTGCTTTCATTGGCAGATCGGACTTTCGAATGACATTGAAAATACGCAAGGCCGGTTATTTCCCCAGCCACCCCACAATCCGCAGCGGTCCGCCGCTGCCGCCTTCGATCTTCATGGGCAGGGCCAGCACATAACACCCCGTCGCAGGCAGACGATCCGCGTTGGCCACGTTTTCGAAGACCGGGATATTCTCCCCAAGCAATATCCGGTGGCTTTTAAAATCCTTCGACTGGCCGTAATCGATGCTCGGCGTGTCGAGGCCGATGGCTTTGATTTTCCGGTTTTGCACCAGCCAGGCAGCAGCATCGGGGTCGAGACCGGGAAAGTGCAACTCAGCCACCGCCTGTTCGCCTTTTTGATCCGTGCCGAAATACTTCAATCTATCCGGGTAAAACTGTCCGTAGCCGGTGCGAAGCAGTACGATAACGCTGTCGGAAATTTTACCGTGTTTTGCCTCCCAATTTTCAAAATCTTCCCGGTTGACCAAATAATCCCGGTCTTTCAACGCCTTTTCGGATACATCAATGACGACAGCCTCTCCCTGAAGCCGTTCGAGCGGAATCCGGTCGCAGGTCCAGCGGCCTTCGGCGAAGTGGACGGGCGCATCCAGGTGGGTGCCGCCGTGCTCCGGTGCGCAGAACTGGAAGGAAGAATAATGGAACCCGCCGGGCGTGGTACCGTTGAAAAGGGTATCGAGATGAAATCCGATCTTGTTATTCGGCCAGTAGAGCGTAGAATCCGAAAAGGCATAGGTAAGATCGATCCAGGTGCCTGAAGCGAGGAGTTGTGCCGGGGTTGGCACCTCTTTCCGGGGCTGTATGCAGGAACTCAAAATCAGGAGGAAGAACAGGCTTTTTTTCATCTTGTGCAGGAAGTTAATATCGCATGGAAATTTTGTTCAAGCCTTTGGCTTCCAGTTGTAACCCTTCTCTCCAAAGGGCTGTAAATCATCAATATACAACAATTCCAGCGCTTTTACCTCTTTTTTGTAGTCAAGGTTTTTGCTCTCGTCTTGTTCAATTTCCGACAGGATTTCAAACACAAAATTCTCTTCTCCGACTTCTTTCCAGTCTTTCTGAAGTTCTGAATTGGGGTGACCTCCAAAGTCGAGTTGTGTTTTATGGCGATTCCAGATCGCAGGCAGGTTTGTGCTGCTGTCGACGAATATTTTCCCGTTGACCGTATTCCTGATCTGGAACACCCCCATCGGGAATTTCATCTGTTTGTACTTTTCTTTTAGTTCTTTTTGTGTCATCTGATGCGGCTTAATTGCTGATTTCAATGAGCAAATAAACAATGGTTCGGGAAATAAAGGTTCATCGATGGTCCGAATATGTTTGACCGATGACCTGAACGGCGCCTGCCGGGTGTAATTATCCTGCAGCCAACACTTCTCCACCCCGTTTTCCGCAGCAAAACAATAGATCCAGAACCGACAGATCGGGCAGGAAACCGTGTTTTTCCTCGAAAACCTGCGGGTAGCGCCGGGTCATTCCGTATTCAACGGCAGCGGGCGCCTCATAAAATTCCGACATGCGAATTTCTCCCGGCCAAGCGAGTTTTTTTTGCAGTATAAAAGTCAGTAAATCAAGATTGTAGTCAAACAGAAATACAAACCGTTTTTCGTAGAAAGGCGCCAGGTCCTCCGCATAATGTTCATAATACGGTGCGTTGCCATAGGCGGTACTGATAGAGCGCCAGTGTTGCCGTTGCCAGTTCTCGTCGTAAGCGATGCGCACTTCACGGATGGGCATTTGCTGGTGTTTGCCTTTTTCCAGGGGTATGCTCAAACGTTGCACACCATTCGGTCCGGCAATATGGCATCGGTTGCGCAAAGAGCCTTTTTGATAATGCTCATGGGCTTCCACGACGAGGGTCCCGCTGTTCCAGGCGGCGGCACACCAGGAAACGGGTGGAAGGTAGCAAAGGGTGCGGTGCGGAAACATCTGATCGTCCGTTTAATGGCCCTGCATGCTTTCGGCGGGTTTGGGGCTGTTATTCATCAGACGACTTTGAGCCGTCAAATGAGCCGGAAAAGGGTGATAGTTTAACTGCCTTTACCTTGAAGCCCGCTTTTTTAAGCATTCGCAGCATGCCTTTTTGTCCGGCCAGGTGCCCTGCGCCGACTGCGCAGAACAAGGGGCGTTCCCTGGCAATTTCCTCGAAACGTTTTGTCATCATGACATTGCGGTCGTATAAAAGGATCCGGCGCATGCCCCTGGCGTCCTTTTTGGCGGCTTTATACAATTGGACAATGTTTCCTGAGGCGTACCAGCCCATCATCTTTTTAAGCCTGCGTTTCTG
>JAKOXM010000365.1 GCA_029781095.1 Bacteroidota bacterium | reverse complement strand
AAATATCAGGACCGGGTGCGACGATTTGGCTATCCAGCCGACGAGGCCGAAATGCTGCGCGGCAGTCCAGTGCGTCACAGCCGCGAACAGCAGTCCCAGCAGGAATTGTACCGGGAGGCTGGTCAGGATAAATATACTGTTTGTGAATGCATGCCGCCATTTTCGGTAGTTGCGGGTCAGGCCGATGAAATTTTCGACATTCCAGAGTGCGGAGAAAATAACCACAAAAAGTACGGCCTGGATGAGTGATGATGCGTCCGTGATGCTGTTAATCAGCTTGTGCATAATTTGTGTTTGTCTAATATTTTGAAAAACGGGTGCCTGTACTGCGGAAGTCAGTTCCACAATACTGTCTGGAAAAGCAGGAATGTTTTCAGTAATTGCTTTTGGATGTTGTCAGGATCAGAATACCAGTTTCATCCCGAAAAATACCCCGCCCCGGTTGCCGCCAACGCCTGACGGATTGAGGTAATTGAGCCTTCGGACATAATCTATCGAGAAAAGGTGGAAGATATTTTCCACACCTGCGCCCGCTTCCATAAACGGCTTGCCGTTTGGCACGACGAGGTGCTGCGTTGCATTGAAATTCCGGTTGGCCTCGCTCATGTTTCCCATAAAGGCATTGAAAGTCAGGCGCTCGCGCCAGCCGAGTTTTTGAAGGACCGGAACGCGGTCGAACAGCATGCCGCCAAGGGCGAGGCGCGTTTGAAGACTCGCATAGCGGTCGGCGGCAAACTCGTATGGCAGCATTGTGTTAAACACATAGCGAGACATCACGTAGGCATCGTTGCCGCGCGGCACCTGCAGCAGCAGCGAGGGCAGTGTACCGAATATTTTCCCCGCTTCCAGGTTCCACAAAAGCGCTGCCTTCGGCGTCAGACGCGTCGTATGAGAAATGTCAATGCTAACTTTTTGGTACGCGAATTCGGCATTGCCTATATGAAATCCACGCGTATAGATCAAAGCCACCGACGGATATTTGCTGCCGAGGGGCAGGCGTTCGTAGTCGTACATACGCGATCGCTCATGCCAGGCAAACCGCAGAGCCACCGAAGCTTCCGCCACAGGTATGCTTTGCGCCGTCGCTGGCTCGTTGGGCGTAAGGTCGGCGCTGCGATAATCCGGGTTCGGATAATTGAAGTCAAAGGAAGGGCTGATGATCCGGTAAGACATTCCGCCCCGCGCAAACCAGCTGGCGCCGAGTTGCTGGTCGTGGGTCAGGGTGATCTGGCGCTGGTACGTCTGGAAGTACGGAATATTTTTACGAAGGAGCGAATTGATAAAACCGTCTTTGTCTATTTCGTCGTACCACTGCGAAACCGCATTGTAGTCGCTGCCCGCAAATAACTCCGTTTTCGAGAAGGGTTTGGCCTCCCAGATATGCTTTACGCCGAGACTGCCCTTAAACCGCCCGTCGCCGGTACCATAGGCCAAATGACCGTAAATACCCGTCTTTTTAAACATTCCTTCCATGGTTCGGAATCCAACCCGGAAGCGGGTTCCTTCGATGCGATTGTAGCTCGCCACCGTGCCAATGGGTCCGAGATTGGCTTTGTCGCCGAAGTAATAGGCGCCGCTGCCAAACGTGGAGAAAAATTTGTCCTTGAATCGCTGCCGGGGGTCGTTCCGCAGGTTGTCAGCCATTTGATAAATCGCCGTTTCGTGCGAACTCAGCGAATCGGGCCGGCTTTTTTTCCAAAAATCCTCGGATGCTCCGCTGTCCAGGCTTCGAACGCTGGTGACGATGCCGCCCGCAGCCACGCCAGCGGCCACTGGATCGTTCACGCGTACCGAATCGAAAACCGCCGTCATTCGACTGATAAGCCGTTTGCTGTCCGCATTGGCAGGTAAAGGCAGGCCAAGCAGATCGAGACCGGACTCATATCGCAAGGTGAGGGCGCTTACGAGGGGCGCCTGTACCGTGTGGCCTGAAGCCAGATCAGGCGCCGGGGCGAATTCCTGGTGCAATGCCAATGCCTCGATAAAATTGAGGTTGGCGTCTTTGCTCAGTCGAAGATCCGCGCCGGTAAGCGCATAGGCACTGTCTTCCACGGTAACCATGCCGGTGAATACGTTGCCATGCCATTCTTTCGGAATGGCCTGCAATGTGATGCTGTGGTAGCCGTTGGGCAGGGCGGTGCTGTCCTGGATGTAAAAATCATAGAAACCCAGCGCCTCCGTCCCGACCGGGCTGACAAAGGTCTTGCCGAACAATACCACCCGCGCATCGTACAGGTTGAGGCTGCCCGCATCCCAGCGGGCGAGCGGCTCCAGCAACTTGTCAGATTCCAGGTTGGTGGTTTTGACTGCGTACACCTGTTCGTTTTCGGTAAAAGGGCGGTTTCCCAGGGTGTAATGGGCCAGTTTTTCAACAAAAAACAGGGGTGTTTGCCCGCGCAAAGTGTCGTCGGCAGGGCGCACTTGTTCGAAGGCCCGGACCCTCGAGCGGAACATACCGCCCCGCTGCATCGTTTTGCCGTTTTCATCGGCAGCAGCTACGGGGTCGAACGAGGCCACTTCGGCGCGCGTCCAGCGCCGGGCATCGAGGCGCCCGAACCGGGCCGGATTGTTGTCGCTATTGTGTGCCAGAATTTTTTTCATCAGCGTTTTGCCCGGGTTCGGATCAGCGCTGATGACCGCCTCTCCGAGCGTGAAAGAATTGTCTTTCAAAAGCACTTCAACGCCGGTAAGGTGTAGTCGGTCTACAGGTAAAGTCACGCTTGAATATCCGATCTGACTCACGGTCAGGCTGTCGCCGGGTTCGGCAATTTTGAACAAAAAATACCCCGTGCTGTCGGTGATCGCACCGCCTCCGGTACCTATCATGCGTACGGTTGCCATTTCCACCGGTTCACCCGTGGCGATGTCTTTCACCCGGCCACTCACAACATAAGGGGATTGTGCGCCCAACACAGATGCGGCCAATATCAATAATATGGGGAGCAATCGGGCCGGGAAGCGAAGACAAGGCATATGGCAGATTCGTTTTATGCATGAAATATTCTCGTGAAAAGACGAGGGATTTGATGAAGACGACGAAGCCATTGCCCGAATCGCAGCTTTGACCGCTATAAAAAGTAATAAATATTCGCTTTCAGCCCGACGCGCGAGCCCTCCAGAAATCCGCCATTCCCGATCGGGTTTTGCCAGAATGCTTCTCCGCCCAGAGCCAGCCGTTTGCTGAAGTGCCATTCCGCGCCAAGGCCCAATTGCCAGCGGGCGCGAAAGGCATTTTGCTCGGTGTAAGGCATTTCCACGTTGGTCTCAGATTTTGTTACGGCATTGTGGAACTCATACTGAAGGGTCTGTTCGAGGGTATTGGAGCCTGCCCAGGCCAAAGCGAAATATGGCTGGAGCCTTCGCTCGGGCCGCAATTGGTATTGAAGGCCCAACAAATAATCGATCGAAGGCTGTCTGACCTGTACAAAATCCAGCACATCATCGGGGGTCGGCGGGCTGAGAAATGGAACGTCCTGATCGCCGTTTTTGATTTTGAACCACACCCTCGACCAGCGAAACTCGGCTTTCAGGCGAATGCGCTGACCGAATGCCACCTGCCCGGCCACGCCCCCGGTAAAGCCTGCGGATGATTGCGTCTTGTTCACCTGCGGCCATGCAGAACCCACACTCAGTCCAAGCCCGACATTGTGCGGGCGCAAACGGTAAATCATACCTGCCACCAGGTCTTTGGCAGGCTTGTGAAAGGGCGGCAAATCCACTTTTTGCAATGGATTTGGCCGACGATCAGCCTGCAACCGGTCCTGGCGTGCAGGCAACAAATTCAACGGATTAAAAACACGGTCAGGCGGTTCGTTGGCAACCAGATTTTGACTACCCCGGCTCAGGGTGTCCGGCTGGACAGATTCAGATCCGATATGGTTGACAGGGTCAACCCGCTTTATAAAATCCGCCACGGGTGGCGCAAATTGTTGCCGGCTGCCGGAAACAGAATCTTGTTTGCCGAATTTCAAACTGTCATATCTGCCGGGGCCTGAAAACCTGCTGCTTTCCGTTGCCCACCGGCCCTCCTGCAAAACGATGGTTCGGTAAATCGTGTCGTACTGAATCACGGACACATGATGTATCGTGGTATCGGCACCCGCGACGACGGCCGGCAATGCGGATTGAAGTCGTGACAATTCATTTTGAAGTGTTTCTACCCGGTCCGACATTCGCCATAATCCCCATCCCATGAGCAGCAGGCCCGCTGAGGCAGCCACCGGAAAAGCAAAAAACGCAAACCCCCGGCGACGCCTGCGACGTTCTGCTGCCTCGAGACGCGCAGCCATCTTTTCCCAGTCCGCTTCCACGAACTCGAATTCAAACCCTTTCTGGAGGTCGTCGGCAAAAGATTTATCAAAGTCGAAGTCGTTCATGTCGAGGTATTGATTTTTTCCGATGTATGTATCATTCCCTGCAACCGCAACCGGGCTTTGGCCAGGTTGGCGCGTACTGTGCCTTCGGCGGTGCAAGTCATTTCGGCAATTTCTGCGGTACTGTATCCTTCCACGGCGTACAGATTAAAAACCAGGCGGCAGACCGGTGGAAGCGCCTGCACCATTTTCAGTTTTTCTTCGGCCGAGAGCGCGTCTACTGCCGTCGGCGCCACAATGACCGGAGCGACGTCGTTTATATCGTCGGTCGGTGGCTGATGCAGAAGATATTTTCTAAAATAGTCTATCGCAGCACGTTCCATGATTTTCCAGAGCCACCCCTTGAACGAAGCAACCCCGGAACAGTCTCCTATTTTCATAAAAACCTTCATGAAGCCGTCATTGCACATTTCTACCGCTTCTTCGCGGTTGTGTGCGTACCGGACGCACACCGACATTGCCAAACCGTAGTATTGCCGGTAAAGCGCTTGCTGACTGCGGCGGTCACCGAGCCGGCAGCCTTCGATGAGGCGGTCGAGTTCATCCTGAGCCATCAGGTAGTAGGTCGCTGATTTAGATGACGGAGCTTTTAGCGAAAGTGCAGCTTTGTCGTCATTTTTTAAATGAGACAAAGGTGAGGCGCAATTTTGGAGAAAATTGGGAGATAAAGAGTCTGCCCCTGCAAATGAACGCATCGGGAAACAGGTTATTCAAAAAATTCCTGCCGCGCCGTGCGATTAATCGTTCGTTTTGCCGGAATTCAGAATTCCTTCATAATGTACGCGCACCTTTGGCGGGCAATCAATCTATTTGTCAAGTACTTGCTTTCACGTCTTATACACCTTTTCAATATTTTCAGCCATGAAAACAGTTTGTCAAATGACAATACCGCTTTTAGCGTTTTTTGTGTTTCAGTGCTCCAACATGCCTGCACAAAAACCACAAACAACTGATTTTCATTTAATTAAAAAAACAGTTGTGGGCGGCGATGGCTTCTGGGATTACATAACTGTGGATACCGGATCGCGGCAACTTTACCTCTCGCACGGCGCCCGGGTCGTGGTATTGAACGCCGATACCCACAAGCAACTGGCTACCATCGCCGGGCAGGGTATCCACGGCGTCACCCTCGTCGCTGATTCCAACAAAGGCTTTATTACCAACGGAAGCGCGGGTACCGTAACTGTTTTTGATACCCGGAATTTCGAAAAAACCGGAGAAATCGCGGTGGGCAAAAACCCCGATGCAGCGTTGTACGATCCATACTCGAAGCGATTATTCGTGTTCAATGCGGGCAGCGACGATGCAACAGTCATCGACCCGGCTGTTGACAAACCGGTCGGTACGATTCCGCTGGGCGGGGCTCCCGAAGCGGCAGCAACGGACGGGCAGGGGACCATTTTTGTCAACCTCGAAGACAAAAGCGAGATCGCGGCCTTCGATGCGAAGACGCTGAAAATCCTCCGGCGCATGCCACTCGCCCCGGGTGAGGAACCGACCGGCCTGGCCATGGACGTCAAAAACGGTATCCTTTTTTCCGTATGCCACAACAAATTGATGCTCATACTCGATGCAAAGACCGGAAAGACCCTCTCCAAATTGCCCATCGGCGAGCATGTGGACGGGGTG
>JAKOXM010000352.1 GCA_029781095.1 Bacteroidota bacterium | reverse complement strand
CACTGACCGGCATCCAGGTAAGAAACCTGGACATTGCGCGCAGCCCCGCCGAATGGCGCCGGGGCATTTTGCCAGATCAGCGATATCTTCGCATAATCTATTTTTTTCTGAAAAACCTCTTTGGAACCAATGACAAGGCTGTTGCCCGTCACCGGAGAAGCACCGAACGGCTGAAAAGGCTTGGAGGTATCTACAGGGCCGAAATCATTGGAAACCGCCACACTTTTAAGCCCGAAAGCACCTACGGATATTTTGATCCGGCTTATGGCTATATCCTGGTAGCGCGAATACGGAGAGACGCCGGAGCCGGCGTTTTTCAACATTACCTTCATTATCGGAAGTTCCGTATCGAAGCCGGGGCCGTGTGTTTTGGCGCTGTATGGTACGACAGAAGGGTCTTCACCCGAAATGGCAGTCCATAAAAGGAGTTGTTGACCACCCGGAAAGGCCAGGAATAGTTGGGGCGCTTTTTCCAGCCATCCTTTGGGCGCCGTAAAATAACAGGTGACATCTCCCGGATTTATCGGGCCGACATAACCGCTTACATCTATCCACGTGACTACAATTCGCTGGCCTTCAGCGAGTAATAAATAATGTGAAGCCACTGCAAATCCGATCTCCGCTTTCGGCATATTGATCTGCTGAAGCGTTCCGTCGTTGTACACCTTGTTGTAAAAAGGATGCCATGATTTGTCGACCGAAAGCAGCTCTGCGCCGAGGCCGTCGTCCGAGTTGGCGACCGGAGATGCGAAAAGCCGTCCCTTGTCGGTGGAAGCATTGTTAACCTTTTCGTCGTTGTGGCGGTATACCGTTTTCAGCGCCGTCACTTTGGCCTGGTTCGCTACAAAATCGCGGTCAGCAGCGAAAAAGGCGTCGTTTCCCGCGGCATCCTTTCCGGCCTTGAATTCGGTGCCGGCTTTCAATTCATGGACGGCCGCGTGTTTGGCAAGTTCCACCAAAAGATGTGCATGACCGGGTTCGGCTGCCTTTTCCCTGAGTTGCAATATCTGTTTGTAATAAAAATCGAGGTGCCGCCCGGTGAGCGTATTCATTTCGGCCCGGGCATACTCGAACAGGCGCAGGAAAGCGAGAAACAGGGTGTAGTGCGGTTCGTGGCTGTCCCAATTGGTGAAGGTATCCTGCAGGGCCTGTTTTGCTTCGTTCACCACCCGCGCATACGTTTTCAGCAACTGGTCGAAGAAGGCCGTGAAAAGGTTGTGCGTCGAAAGACGGTTGGCCATTTCGAAGGCGGTCCCGGTGCCATATTCGTTTTCCGGCGTTATGCCTGCTAAAAAGGTCGGCCAGTCGGCGCTCGCATCGGTTATCCAGTCTTTGGAAAAACTGCTGGCATAGACCTTGCCCGGAGAAACGGCAGGCCAGCCGAACAACTGGATATCCGGAGCAATGTCGGCGATCAGGCCGAATGACGAGTCATTTATGTAGTAGGCCAAATAACGCCGGAAATGCGGTGCCAACTGGCTGCTGATCCTGTTTTTCAGCGATGCCTTGAGTTTGATTTCCGCAGGAAGCGATTCCTTCAGTTCGTCGAGCCGGATGGCCAGCGAACCCGCATAGGCAAACAGCAGGCCCAGATGTTTGCTGATCCCTGCAGTATCCGTATCATTTTCCCGGTTGTTGAGAAAATCGAAACTTTCCTTTACGCTGGTCCGG
>JAKOXM010000337.1 GCA_029781095.1 Bacteroidota bacterium | reverse complement strand
TGCCAGTCATCCGATGAATGATCAACCCAAACTGGGAGCAATACCGATAAAAGAACCCGCAATTTGCAACCTGGGCTAACTAATTGATTATCATACCACAACAACTCTATTTAAACCAAATGCGCAGCAGATACATGTCCGCGGTCATGTACAAAGCCTTCCCGTCATTCCCGAAAGCGCAATTTGCAGTTGGATGCCCTGTATTTATTCTGCCAAGCACCGTGCCATCCGGTTTGAAAACCCAGACGCCACCGGGTCCGGTGGCGAAAATGATACCACGGGGATTGACTTTCATCCCGTCAGGAAGGCCCGGCATGGCGTCGCCCACATCGGAAGTCGCATCGTGCAGTACCCTGCCGTTTTTCAAACTTCCGTCCGGTAAAAAATCATACGCCATCCAGATGGCCCTGAGAGGGTCCGAATTGGAAACATAAAGCGTTTTTTCATCCGGGGAAAAAGCGATGCCGTTTGGCCGCGACAGCGAATCCAGCAACAGTTCGACAGTGCCGTCGGGGCGGCAGCGATAGACGCCCTGGAACGGGATTTCTTTAGCGGGGTCATCCATTTGTTTTTCAAGCCCGTACGGGGGGTCTGTGAAATACAGATTCCCCTTGCTGTCATAAACGGCATCGTTGGGGCTGTTGAACCGTTTGTTGTTCCATTTTCCAGCCAGAGTCATAAAATCGGGTTTGGGCTGGTTCAACGGCGCATTCATGCGCGCTACCCGTCGGTCGCCATGCTGGCAAAGGACGAGATTGCCGGAGGCGTCGAGCAGAAGGCCGTTGGCTCCCGGTTCGCCACCCCTGGCCGCCGTTCCGGTATAGCCCGAGGGGTTAAGGTATATGCCAACGCCCTCGCCTTCTTTCCAGCGCATGACTCGGTTGGGAGGAATGTCCGTAAAAAGTAAATAGCCGCCGTCGGAAATCCACAGAGGTCCTTCCGCCCAGTCAAAACTGTCGGCCAGAATCTCGATCTTCGGGTCCAGCGGGAAAATACTGTCGAATGCGGGGGCGAAACGTTCGACCTTCCCGATACCCGTATAGGCAGGCCGGTTCGCCGGTTTTTCATTTGTAACAACGGGTTGGCCGCAGGAGCCGGCGAGGAGAAGCGCTGTGCAAAAAAGACAGAATTTTCCTGCAAAAAAATGATTTACAATATTTTTCATATCATTTTTATGTATAATCTGCTTGGAACAGGCATCAGTTGCGCTCGCCAAAGATGAGGCTGCCGATGCGAACCATCGTACTACCCTCCTCTATCGCTATCCGCCAGTCGCCCGACATGCCCATTGAAATTTCGCGGAAATACGGTGCGTCCCGGAAAAATTCCCTTCTAAGCCGTTCAAAAATTGTTTTAAGGTCGCGAAACTCGGATTGCACCTGCTCAAGGTCGTCCGTAAAAGTCGCCATACCCATTACGCCGCAGATGCGAACGTTTTTCAGCAGCGGAAAGATATCGCCGGAAAGCATATCATGCGCCCCGGCCTCGTCGAAACCGAATTTGCTTTCTTCGTTTGCAATGTGAAACTGCAAAAGGCAGTCGATCACCCGGTTGTTTTTAACGGCCTGTTTATCAATCTCTTCCAGCAATTTCAGGCTGTCAACCGAGTGTATGATTCTGACAAAAGGCGCGATAAATTTCACTTTATTTGTCTGCAAATGGCCAATCAGATGCCATTCGATATCCTTAGGCAGCGCCTCGTATTTCTCAAGCATCTCCTGTGCACGGTTTTCACCGAATATTCGTTGTCCCTGACGATAAATGTCGAGTACCCGTTCCGCAGAATGTGTTTTGGAAACGGCAACAAGGGTAGTTCCGGTAGCGGCAAGTTCGCGAAGAATGTCTGTGAGCATCGGGCAAATTAAAAAAGCAGGGGTAAAGGTATGGAAACCGGACAGCCTGAACAGGTACGGGCATGGTAACGTGGTGTAATTTTTTTGCTAAGACTAATCCTTAACTGTTATAGACTAAGACAGATGCGGCTTTTTGCCATACCTTAGCCGCCCGAAAATTCAAGCCGTTTCAGTGCATCTATCTTAATCCACTCTCATCTGATAGAAGAATCTCCGTCAACACTATGTCATTCCGATTATTTTATTCTCTCCCGATTTTCGCGTTTTTTCTCTTTTCAACACAGGCATTCCCGCAGATTGTTTGGCAGGAAAATTTTAGCGGCGCCAACCAGGGCTGGTCGCAAAATTTTACCGATTGCGATGGAACAGCTGCATCATTTGCCGGAGTACAAAATGGTAGGTTTGAAGTCATTGACATGGAAGGAGCTCCCTGCTGTGCTACTGGGGGGGGGAATGACAATCAATGGTTAACAAATGATATTAATATTAGCAGTGTTTGTTCAGTTACTCTTTCAGCAACCTATGGTTATGTTCTGCCACCTGGTGAAAACTTAGAATGTGTGGCAGGTGGTCCATATTTTGGGTGTACTGGTAACGTTTCAATTGACAATGGCCATGACCAAATAGTATTTGAATACAGTCTCGATGGCGGGCCTTTTATCCAATTTGAATATGTCTGCGGTGCTGGATCAGGCACAGCATCAATTGGAGGATTGACAGGAAGTACCGTAAGGATTCGAATAAGGCCGGCAAACAAGGCGGTAACAGAGCTCTACTGGTTTGATAACGTGACTGTTACAGGCGTTGCTGCCCCTACTGTCAACCAGCCCAACGACGTGACCATGTGCGCCGGGCAAAACATGCCTGTGAATTTCACCGGCGGCGGCACTCCCCCGCCTACCTTTACATGGACGAACAGCAATACAGCCATCGGGCTTCCCGCATCGG
>JAKOXM010000332.1 GCA_029781095.1 Bacteroidota bacterium | reverse complement strand
TAATATCTATGTCATGCAACAACAGACAGGACAACTTGCAAATAGAGATACCTCATGCAGCCAAACTTCCTCCCGAGGGATCTGGGCAAATACCTTCCGACAACCCCGTAATGATGATGACTTACAACAGTGCGAACTATACATGGAGGGATATGGATGCCTATTATCGCAATGTCATGCCCCAAGAAAATGAAAAGCATTATTTCAAAAATCTTAAAAACATGGCTTTTGCCAATTTGGTAAATGTATTCAAATTGCCGGAGCAGGCGCCTGCTGAAGTAGTTGCATACTATGTGGAAGAACAGGCTGCAATGCCGTATACACCTTTTGTCTCCGAGTTTACTAAGTGCCTGGATAAACTTGACGGGTATTGGTCGAAGGATAAAATTCGAAAAACCGCCCAAGACCGTTACGAGAAAACCAAATCTTACTATTTGAACAACAAAGTTTGGAAAACAAAATGGGCGAATGAAAAATCTAAATACGACGCACTTTTAAGTGCAAAATGATAGATGAGTTGTCTCTTGCGAACGGCAGACCTACCTTCAGCGTGAAGGCAGGTCTGCTTTTTTTGTAAATGTAACATTATCAAACTCTTGTAAAAACCCCGAAAGCCTCACCTCCCAACCATATCCTCCGGCCTCACCCAGGCATCAAACTCTTCCGCCGTGAGATAGCCGAGTTTGATAGCCGTTTCTTTCAGTGTCGAACCCTCCCGGTGCGCTGTTTGTGCAATTTCAGCGGCTTTATAGTAACCGATTTTGGTATTCAGCGCGGTCACCAGCATCAGCGAGTTGTTCACGTGTTTGCTGATATTTTCACGGATCGGTTCGATACCCACCGCACATTTGTCGTTGAACGACACACAGGCTTCGCCGATGAGGCGGGCCGAATGCAGGAAGTTGTAGATCATGACCGGCTTGAACACGTTCAGTTCGAAATGCCCCGTGGCGCCGCCGATATTGATGGCTACGTCGTTGCCCATCACCTGGGCGGCAACCATTGTCAATGCTTCGCATTGGGTTGGATTTACCTTGCCGGGCATGATGCTGGAGCCGGGTTCGTTATCGGGGATGTGTATTTCGCCTATGCCCGAGCGCGGGCCCGACGACAGCATCCGCACATCGTTGGCGATTTTCATGAGGCTGACGGCGACGGTTTTCAGGGCGCCATGGGCTTCCACGATGCCGTCGTGGGCCGCGAGCGCCTCGAATTTGTTGGGAGCGGTAATGAAAGGCAGGCCGGTCAGCGCTGCGATATGACGCGCCACGTTTTCAGAGTATCCTTTCGGCGTGTTGATACCTGTGCCGACTGCCGTGCCACCGAGGGCGAGTTCGCTCAGGTGCGCCAGCGAATTGCGTACAGTTCGCAACCCATGATCGAGTTGGGCGACGTAGCCCGAAAACTCCTGCCCCAGCGTGAGGGGTGTGGCGTCCATGAAGTGTGTGCGGCCGATTTTGACCACATCCATAAAGGCTTCGGATTTGGCTTTCAGCGTGTCGCGCAGTTTTTCGATGCCGGGTATGGTGATCTCCATGAGCATTTTGTAGGCTGCGATGTGCATTGCCGTCGGAAAGGTATCGTTGCTGGACTGCGACTTGTTTACGTCGTCGTTCGGATGTATAAATTTCTGTTCGTCAGTCAGTTGGCCACCGTTCAGCACATGTGCCCGGTAGGCGACGACCTCGTTGGCGTTCATGTTGCTTTGGGTGCCGGAGCCGGTTTGCCACACCACGAGCGGAAACTGGTCGTCGAGTTTCCCCTCCAGGATTTCATCGCATACTCGGCCAATAAGATCACATTTTTCTTTTGGCAGCACTCCAGCCTCGAGGTTGGTAAGCGCAGCCGCTTTTTTCAGGTAGGCGAAGGCACGGATGATCTCGATGGGCATCCGGTTGGTGTCACGGGCGATTTTAAAATTATCGATGGAGCGCTGGGTTTGAGCACCCCAGTATACATGGGCGGGCACCTGTACTTTGCCCATGGTGTCTTTTTCGATGCGGTATTCCATAAAATTGGAAATTGAGAAATTATGATATTGGATAGAGAACGGAGCAAAGGTAAAAGGAGATGGGTCGAAGAGGGTGAATCGCCATTAAATTTCCCGAAGATGACGCGGATAACGCAGATTTTTGCTCCATACTTTCGGCAAGGCCGGTAAAATCTGCGGGACCTGCTCGATCAGTGGGAGTCTTAAAACAAATTGATTTTCCCGCGTATATCGAGTTTTTTACCTCGTCCCGGGATTTTGTTCAAAATCGCGCAATTGCCTGAAAATAAAATTTCCCCTACCCGAAACGCCCGCGGGTACAGGCGAAGAGGGCGAACCTTATGGATTGCTTAAGCCCGGCGAGAACAATCCGGTCAATTTCCTGAAACTTATAAACGCTCTTTGGCCCCAACAGCGTCATGCTTACCGCCTGTCCGGTTTTGCATCAGGGTTTGGCGGTAAATTTCACCGATTTGGTAGCGGTTTTGCCGGATCCCTTTCCGGTAATAACCAGGGTCATGGGCGTGGAACCTGTAAGGCCTGTGGGTGTATAAGTGCCGTGATAGGAATAAAAATTTTGGTTGAGCATATAGGGTCCGTCCTCAAAAACGACGGCTTTATCCGAATCCCGGGTGATCTCTGCCGACACCTCGCTCACAAACGTCTGGAGATCGTAGTAAACAACGTCTGCATTAATTTCAATTTTACCTTGTATAATGCTTCCCTCCTTGGGATCGTAAATAATAATACCCGGGGGGAATTTTGTCGGTGTCGGAACGGAATCGTCGCGGGAACTGCAGGAAATCGTCATACATGCGATCAGGATCGGCAGGACGCATTCGGGTAAAACAGATGTCTTCATAGATACCGGGGAGTTTGATGGCTCAAAAAATCCTGCCTGAATTGAGAACAGAACCCAACAAATGTAACCTCCTTTTATATCGCGCACCCGAAATCCCCGGAATTTTGTTCAAAAACGCGAAATCGCCTGAAAATAAAATTTCCTTTCCATGGAACTTTTCCTGTAACCCCTTGTGTTCACCAAAAATGTCGGTGAACTTTGTGACATCGACTCACTAAAACCAACCGAAGATGGCTACATTAACTACCATGGCAGACGAAACGGTAAAAACGCGTTACGATCGCATTTTTGAGCGGG
>JAKOXM010000818.1 GCA_029781095.1 Bacteroidota bacterium | reverse complement strand
TGCATCGGCCAAGCCACCTTCCCCATCTCGCTTGTCATCCTGTCGGGAACCGTCCGGGTCGCGGGCGCGTAACCGCTCGATGTACCCGACTTAGAGCGGACGGGTCTCGTCAAGATGACAAGGCAAGGTCGGTGGTACCGGAACGGGGGCATCTCGGTGGGCGCGCAACCGCTCGGTGTACCCGCTTTTTGAGTGCATCGGCCAAGCCACCTTCCCCATCTCGCTTGTCATCCTGTCGGGAACCGTCCGATCTAAGGGCAAGCAACCGCTCGGTGTACCCGCTTGCAGAGCGGACGGGTCTCGTCAAGATGACAAGGCTAGGCCGGTGGCGCCGGGACGACGGCCCCTTCACTGTCCAACGTTCGGGCAATCCATCGGGCACTTCGCATCTCCCAGAAAGCAGGTAGCCGAAATCTCCATGCCGCCGGTCTGGCGGTTGCCGAAGCGGCGAAAAGGGATGTCCCATGACAAGCGAAGGGTGCAGTGTTCCAGGTCGATTTTGGCAAAAGGGATCAGGGCGCCCGGAGCGATGTTGCCCGGCGTTTTCTGGCGACCCGACATCCGAACCTGCATACCCGCCAGGAAACTGTTTGATTTAAACGTACCGACCACAAAAGCCCCGCCGAAGAGTGCCTGCCACTGGCGATTTTCCGACAGGGACTGGCGGCGGTATAAACCGTTGACAGCCAGATGACGGAACGGCTGAACAGCCAATTGTATAGAAAGTCCCCGATCGAGCCGGTTGGGGTCTTCGTCGCCCAGGGGTTCGAGGAAAGTGTACCGGGGTTTCGGGATGTGGTGCAGCGTGATGCCCGCCGACCACCAGGCTTCTGCCTGTCTGTCCGCAGTCTGACTGATAACGCCCAGTATCCGGATACCCGCATCGGCGTCCCAGGCCAAACCGCTTGTCTGCAAAAATTCCTCCCCGGAAGCCGCATGGGGGTCAAAATTGCCGGTTCCGGGGTCGAACTGCTGGTTGAAGGTCAGCAGTTCCGGTCGAATGCCGTATTGCATACCGCCCGCCGAAAAACCGGCGGCCATCCAGAGGTATTTGCCGAGTGAAATGTTAAAGGAAGCCAATGCACGCGCCTGCACAATTTGGATGCCGCCGCCGCTTGTTCCTTCGTGTTGGGCGAATGCCCCGATGCTCCAGTAGGAATTACTCAAACTGTTGTTGCAAAAACGCATATCCCAGCCGAGGGCTTCACCGAACAGGGCATTTTCGGAAGCGGGCGATTCCCAGTGCGTGCGGAATATGCCGCTGAGCCGGTGAACGGAATTTTTCAGAAAATTGCCCGTCTCCGCCGGGTTGACGAGGTAGGGCAGCGCCTGGTACTGGCTGAATGTAAAATCCTGGGCCTGCAGGGTGGAAAGCGCCGAAAAGAAGCAAAAAACGGCGAAAAGCGTAGTTTTTTTCATGACTCAACGAATTAAGCGGACCATTCGGATGTGGGTGGATGTTTCGCCGTCCAGGTAGGTGAATACTACGTGGGCGCGGTAGTTGCCCATTTGGGCCTTCTGGCCGCGGAAAGTGCCGTCCCAGCCGCAATCGGGGTTGTTGGGCAGGCAATCACCCGCCGCTACAAACACCTGCTCGTCCCATTTATCATAAACCCGGAACTCCATTTTCACGACACCCGGGTTGATGCTGCGCGGGAAAAGCACGTCGTTGACGCCGTCGCCGTTGGGGGTAAAGGCCTTGGGAAAGGCGACGACGATCTTGTGGTTGCGCACGCAAATCCACACGGTATCGGCAGCCTTGCAATTCCGGTCGTCGGTAGCGGTAACGACGAAATCAAAGCAACCTGTCGCCCCCGGTTCCGCAACAGGTTCGGTGGAAGTCGCATCGCTGAGCCATTGGGGGCGGGACCAAAGAAAAGAAACCGCATATTCGCCCTGGGCAAAGAGATCGACCGTCTGGCCCAACTGGATTTCAGTGGTGTCTTCCGGGAAAGCCTCTGCAGTGACTTCGCGCACATTCGGAACGAACACCGTCGTGTCATTCGGGCAGCCGTACACATTTTCGACGAGGTGAATGCGGTACAAACCACTCTGCAGGTGGGGGTGTTTGTCGCCGTTCATGTCATAGACCGAATCGCGCGTGACCCGGATCTCCGCGCCGGGCGAATCGGTGATTTCGAGCAAATAGCCTTCCGCCTGCGTGCAGGATTCGGTCAGGTGCAGGGGAATGGGCGGGAGCGGGCGCACCGTGAGCGAGGTATCCAGATGAGTCGTGCATCCCGTTGTCGCCGAAACGGCCGTAACGGTAAAGGGCACAATGCCGGGATTCTGGAAGATGCGGGTCGCCGAACCGCCGAAAACGGTATCTCCGGGGGCGAAAATGATCCTGGTGACCGCGTCGACGCTTGTCGCGCTTATTTCGTGTTCGACTCCGACACAGGCGTCTGTGACAAAAACAGCGGTGAGCGGCGGCGCCTGTTTCCCGAAAAACACGACCGTATCGGTGTCGTACCCGCAACCTGTCGCAAAAAACACCCACTCGTTGACGCCATTCCCGGCTTTCACCCATACGGTATTGCCGGTCAGCACCGTGCCGGATTTGTTTTTCCAGTACGTCGTCGCTCCCGCGGTGGCGTGGCCGGTCAGCAACACGGAATCACCTTCGCAAATTTTGGAAAGGTCGGTGTTGGTCTCCGCAAGGGCTTCATAATTGGCGGGTAAGATGATGATATCGTGACAGAAACTGTCCTTGTTGCACTCGTTTTCCGAAAGTAGGCATACGGTGAGGACGATGGGATTTTCCGTCGGATTCAGCAGGGTAAAGCTCTCGGTCTGGGTGATCGAGGTTGGCACTTTTAAGGTCCCGACAAGAAATGTGTCGGCCACCGAGTTGAGGCTTTTGCTCAACAGCTTCAGTATTTCACCGTTGCAAAATGTATCCTGGTTGAATCCGTAACCGGCAATGGCCTGCGCCTTGACGAGGATGTCAGAAACGGACTCGGTGGTGGCGCATTCATTGCCGGCGACGAGCGCTACCGAGTAAGTCAGGTTGAGGGTCGTGTCGGGCAGGGTCAGGGTTTGCGGCGAGCCTGTGGCAGGCGCAGCAAACAAGACGGCATTTCCGAGCCGGACTTCAAAAAACAGGGTATCTGCTGCGGTGGTTGTGTAGGTAAAAGTCACCGGCAGGGGGCCGCAGCCGGTCATTATGTCGGGAGTGCAGCTGATCGTGGGCGGCGATTCGACGTAAATACTATCTTCGAACGCGTCGTGACACCCCGCACTGGTAGTGCTTTCGAGGCGAATGATATGCGGGCCGGCGGAGAGGGTTTTGCCCTGCGGGTCAGCGTCGAAGGATAAAAAATTTCCGTTGTCCAGCCATTGCTGCGAGACTGCGTTTACCGTATTGTTTTGAAAATCAATTACCTCCCCGATGCAATACGGAGCGACGATCGAAAAGGCAGAGCCCGGCAAACCCTCCACGATGACCGCAACATCGTCGGTAAAACCACAGCCGGATCCTTCAAAGTGAAGCGTGGCGGCCTGATTTCCGGCGGCCGGGTCAATAGTGTCGGAAGGGGTCCAGTAAGCGGCAAACCCGGGTGGCGCCATGTTCACCGCGACAAGCGGGAATGGCGGGTCATTCTGGCATTTGACGATATCAGGGCCGGCGTCCGGGGCGGCGTAGACGATGTGCAGCAGCAGGGTATCGTCCTGCCGGCAGTTCGGCGAGTTATACCCGTGCGAGAGTATAACTTTCAGGAAAAAATCCTGCTGGTAAACCGAGGGGTCAATCGTCAGGGCGCCCGCTGTGGAAATCGGGTTGCCCAGAGAATCAAGCCAGATCAGGCCGGGCAGCCCCGCAGGCAAACCGTCGCGAATGAAAAGTCCGCCGTTTTGACAAAGGACCACGGGCGGCCCCGCATCCAGCACGCCTGGAGCGAGCAATTCGATCAGGTTCACCGTCATGGTACCGGAAGCGATACAACCGGCTGCATTCTCATTGGTCCAGTTCAACACGTTGGCGGTATCCACGCCCGGCAGTGAAGGGTCGAAATGTTTTCCGTCGGGGGTCACCCCCGGTCCGGAGAAGAGGAGTTTGGGGTTGTTGGTTGTCAGGGGCAGCAAAACCGGTCCCGGTGTGTTACAAAGCACGAAGACGGGCGGCACGGCCAGCGGCGTATTGGGAATTACGTCGAACAGGAGGACGGAAGTATTGGTACAGCCCGTGATGTTGTCGGTTGCTTTAAATGTGAGGGTGGAAGTCAGGACAGAAGTAAAAAAGGCGGTATCGCCCGAAAAGGTGACGCCGGGATTGCTGCTGCTCCACACGCCGGTCGATCCGGGAGATAATGCAGGAGAAAGCACGACGAACCCTTTTTCCACGCAAACCGCGACATTATTGCCCGCCACTGCCGCGGGGAGGTCGTAAATCGTCACCGCAACGCTGTCTTCAGAAATGCAGGCCCCGCTACCTTTTCTGTAAACAAAAGTGTACTGATCTGCCGCCAAACCGGCCGGATTGATGACCGGCGACACCGTCTGTCCGTTGAGATACCACTGGCCGCCGGGAAGGTTGGTCGTGAGCGATACGGGAGCGTTATTTTTGCACAGTACCAGGGGATTGGGGCCGAGTATCAATGCCTCCGGTGCATCGACCTGTATGGAAGTCGAGACGGTGGTGCTGCCGCAGACGCCGTCGATGGTCAGGTAAAGGGTAAACGCCTGGGGCATGGCCGGTGAAGAAAACTGGATATCCGAGGGATACAGTTCTGTGGAAAGCACCTGACCCAACGGAGACGACCATGCCACTGTTACTGCCGGTTCGCAACCAAAATCATAGGCTGTGCCGGAGAGATCGGGCAAAGCCTGCTGGCAGAATGCGTTCGGGAATTGTGGAAGCACGGCGCCCGCTTTCGTGTAAAAAGTATCTGTCAGTGTCCACGCAGCAGTATCGCAATGATTCCAGGCGCTGAGTTCGTACGTGTAAATGCCGCAGGCATCGATGTGGACGAACGGGCTGGCGGAAGTGCCACTCGTGCCGTTGACGAATGTAAACGGGTTGGGCGGATTCGTGCCGTCGTCTGTTCTGGTAATCGTCCAAAGGTAATTAACCCCTGGTTTTGCGGTCAGGTTGAAGGGAATCGTGTAGCCGCCCGCGGGTAAACACTGGGGCCGGGGCGCAACGGTGACGTCGGCGGTCGGGATGTCCGCCACCGTAAACTGCACCGATGCGGTGGCGGAGGGGCATTTCATGTTGTCTGCCGTAACGGTAATGATATAGGTGCCCGGCTGGCCATAAAAAGGCGCAGGCGGCGTGACGCCGGTGGCAGCGGGCGGTGTTCCGCCGGGGCATTGCCAACTGACGGAGTCGGGCGCTCCGCCGTCTGTGTGCATCAGCGTTAGCACGGGGAAGCCGGAGCCGCAGGGTTCATTGTTATCAGTTGCAGGAGAGACGGTCGGACTGGCAAAAACGTCGACGGTTTTTGTGGTGCTCAGGGTATCGCAGGCGTTTCCGATTTCGAGTTCCACAGTGTACTGTCCGACAGTGCTCAGGGTAAAGGAGGCATTGGGCAGCATTGAAGTGGCAATGACGTTGCCCGCCGCGTCGCGCAGCGTCCATTTTCTATAGGTCGGGGCCGTGAACGTTTGCGACGAATCGCTACAGGTCAGCGGGGCGGGCAGGCAAATCTGGGCGGGCATATAGAATGCCGGGACGGGCTTTTTGGCAAAATTAACATTGGCGGTTTGGGAGACGGCGCCGCATGCGTTCGTTACCGTCAGGGTCGCCGGATACGGCCCGATGCCAGGTAGCGAGACGGGTGGCGTCGCCTGGTTGCAGGGTATCGTCACATTCAGGAAACCCGGTATCTGGTAGGTACAGGTGCAGGGAAGGCCGCCGGTTTGGAATGCGATATTGGCAGGGGAAAATATGAGGGGGTCACCTTCGCAGGGGCCGGGAGGGACAAATCCCGTGATTTTTGGTTTTGTGTTAACCACGATGGTTGTATCCCAGGTGTCCATTCCGCAGGGATTGGTAATTTTCAGGGTGATCTTGTACGTGCCGGCTGTGTCAAAAACAATGACAGGATTCTCGGACGACGACGTGGACGGGTTCTGAAAGTGCCAGCCCGTTGCCGGTATTACGCTCCAGGCGGGAGGCGAGGTACTGTTGAGGGACTTGTTAAAAAACTGGATCGTTTTTGGTGCGCAATCGTCCGCGCCCTGCGGAACGACATCGGCCTGGGCAATGGGCAGCTCGGCAATAACAATCGTTTTGACGGCCATACTGACGCCACAGGTCGAATTCTGGTTCAGCACCTTCATCTTGATGGTGTAAGTGCCTGTTTTCAGGAAAGTTACTTTGATAGACTGGTTGTATATATCGTTAATATTATATTGAAAATCCACCCCGTTTATGCCGGGAGATATGACCCATTCGACTTGTTCTGTTATGCTGTCGCAGGAAAAAACGCCGGGAGATGTTTGAATAACGGCAGCTCCGCCCCATGACAGGTTGGTAAAAGTGACCATTGCGCCCGGGCAAAAGTTGGGCGGCATCGTCATGCCTATTACTGCTACCGGCGCTTCACTGACGGTGATCGGACCGACCTGCGCCTCGGAACTCCCGCAGGGGTTTTGGGCAATAATTTTTACGTAGTAGGCATTGGGGCTTTGCGCATTCCCCTTGCCGCAGGAAGATTCCGTAAAGGTATACATGATGCTTGCCGGTATGTTCGACTGGTTGAAGGTCAATACAGTGACTCCGTTCACCTGAAACAAATACTGGGTGCCGGGTGAATTTCCCGCAACGCTGTAAACGGGAAATGTCAATTTGGCCGGCGGGCAAAGATTGATCGTGTTGCCCGGCGTACCCAGACCGACGGAAGGATTCGAACCGCTGTAAAACTCATATTGATAAACCCAGGTACATCCGTTTTGGTGCGTAACCGTGATCTTGATCGGGAATGAACCCTGACCTGAATACGTATGCGCGACTGGTATGCCACCGCTGAACGTGGCATTTGTGAAGTTTTGCACCCCGGAACCATCGCCCCAGTCAAATTGATAATTCACGTTCTGCCCCACCGTACCGGCCGGCGTCGTATTTCTGATTTTTATCTCCAGCCCGCCCGCAGGCAGGCTGTCACATGTGGCGATGATGTTATTTTGAAATGATACGCCGGGTTGGGGGACAAGGCTGATGGCAAGGTCGGGGGCGGGTTTCACCTGGATTTGCTGATTCGACGAGCACAACTCCTGGTTACCCAGCGAATCGAGCAGCGTAACGGTGTAGGATTGAGCGGAGGTGTTCAGGGGGAATGAGGCGGTCACCGTATTGCCCTGCTTGGGAGGCATATCAGGGTTGGAAAAAAGAAACGTGTAGACGTGATTGCCCTGCGGGTTCGTCACCGAAAACGTCACCGTTTCTCCCGGGCACGGGTTCTGCTGTATCCAGGTAAAATCGCACTGTCCAAATACCTCGAAGCCCTTGATAAACAATAAAATGAAAAACAACCTGCGGAAATGGTTTTGAGGATGGCGCAAAGAATCGAGTTTCTTTAAAGTCATACGATCTAAGTACATTTGGTTTGCTGATAATCTTGTCTATTATTTGGTTGCTTAATTATTGCATTTATATACCCCGGGAACCCGACAAGTCAACATCATTCTATATTGTTATAATAAAAATCCCCACCAATTGCATCATATGCCGTTGTGGCAACTTCCAGCGCGCTTCAACAGACTCAAATATTCACCAAAAATACAATATACGCCCGAAAAAAACTATTCCGGACAAAATCCCCCATTGCAAGAAAATTGGCGCAGAATTCGCGGACGATTCCGTACCTTTCCGTTTCGCTTGTTTGGTTAATAAAATTTTTCGCGGGAAGCAACCATTTACCCGCGATGTCGTACCCTTGCAGAACGTTTTTTGGTTATCGGTTACTGACACCGGGAAGCAGCGTCGGGTACCACGCCATGAAACCATAAGTACAATGTGCTAATGTGCTAATTGGTCAATGTGCTAATGTGCTAATGTGCTAATTATCAGGACATGAGCCTGCAGTTAATCCGAACTGATCCTTCCGGCGTACTTACAACCTTAAAACTAATACCCCCCTGACCTTGAAACCCTGTAACCATGAAACCCTCTAACCATAAAACCCCACTTTTTTCCCTGCAAACAGAAACTTTCTGCTCAAAAATCGTTTTTAGTAGGAGCGTTTTCAATATAACTGCTTTATGCGCCAACTAAAAATCGCCCACAAGATTACGACCCGCGAAAGTCTCGCGCTGGACAAGTACCTCAACGACATCGGCAAAATAGCAATGCTGACGCCGGAGGAGGAGGTAAAACTGGCGCAGCGCATCCGCGAAGGCGATCAGGACGCGCTGGACGAGATGACCCGCGGGAACCTGCGCTTCGTCGTTTCGGTGGCAAAACAGTACCAAAACCAGGGTCTTAGCCTCTCCGACCTCATCAACGAAGGCAACGTAGGTCTTATCAAGGCCGCCAAACGTTTCGACGAAACGAAGGGCTTCAAATTTATTTCCTACGCCGTCTGGTGGATACGCCAAAGCATCCTGCAGGCCATCGTGGAGAACAGCCGGATCGTGCGTATGCCGCTCAACAAGGTCGGCTCCTACAACAAGGTCAACGAAGCCTATATTTCTTTTATCCAGGAATTCGAACGCGAACCCTCCGACGAGGAACTCGCCGAACTGCTTGGCATGACCGAACGCGAAGTGCAAACAATGCTCCGCAGCGGCGTCCGCCACGTATCCCTCGACGCGCCGCTGGCCGGTACCGAGGAAGGCGACGCCACCATGCTCGACGTCATGGTGCCCGAAGACTCTGACGAACCCGATCTCGAACTCATGGCCGAATCGCTCCGCGAAGAGGTGGCGCAGGGACTCAATATCCTGTCGCCCCGGGAAATGGAGGTGATCGCGTCGTACTACGGCCTCAACGGCTACAAACCGCTCACCCTGGAGGAAATCGCCGAACTCTACGGCCTCACCCGCGAACGCGTGCGACAGATCAAGGAACGCGCCATCCGGCGGCTCCGCAAGTCTTATAACCGGGATGTGCTGAAATCGTACCTTGGGTAAATAGGGAGGGTTGCAGGGTTACAAGTTGCAGTAATTCACCGGGTGACTCAAAGTCACCCGGTGAATGGTAGCGTTTGAATTCACTTCGAGTCACCCGGAGAATAGGTCAGGGCTGGGGTCAGGCAACGGCAGTATGCGTTGCCTGACCCTTTTTTTGTGCATTAACGCCAGCCGGAAAGGATGGCGCAGACAGCCACGAGCGTGATTGTCCAGTAGCCGACGTTGACGAGAACGTAACTCAGGCTGCGTTTTTCAAAGATGGCATTCGTGCCGATAACAGGCAGAACAACCAGCAGGCCGTAGAAAATACCGTGTACGACGCCGTGACCGAAAGTCGCATAGTTGTGCGGATTACCCTCGAAATCGATGGAAGTCTGGTGTACGTCCATGAACTGGAGGCGGCACCAGAAGGCGAGCATGAGCGAGAGTACGGTGGCAGCAACAAACATGACGGGTTTGGGGCCGGTGCCGACGCTTTCGGGGGTAAAGCCGTTAGCCCGCATCCATACTCCGCCGAGTACCTTGGGGTGGTAGTAGATGAAGCCGATAACCATGGGCATCAGGGTGGCAATGATCAGGGCAATCCAGTTGATGTGCGGTTCTTCCATTTGATGTTAATTTTAGTTTGAAACAGGTGAATTTTCACAGCCAAGGTACTGAGTCATTTTTATTTTACAAACATTTAGTTTTAAAAATATCGTGTATCCCTTTTGCCGCGTCCGCCCGTCTCCGGCCGGCCGAAACACATCTGTCAGCTTCCCTCACGGAAACCCAAAAATCCTTCCTACCTTTGCGCCCGTTTTGAAACCGGTTATTCATATTCATCTGATGACTGAAGTCATCTGATGAATAAACGAGTGAGCACGACAAATTGCAACCTGTGTTGACCCGGTCCACGTACTTAATTGATTATCAAACCATAACGACCCTGATTACCAGTCAATGGCCGTGTAAAATTCCCGGTGATTTAAAATCATATTTATCACTCATCGCATTTCACGGCCAACCGGCAACCAAAGAATGAACCTTGCGCTCGACATCGGCAATACGCGCACCAAAATCGGCCTTTTTCGGGGAAATGAGTTGGTGGAGCAAGCGATTTGGACGGACTGGACGTTAGGTGATTTGCCGGCGTTCGGCAACCGGGCCGGTGTGGATCGCGTCATCCTGTCGTCGGTGGCGGAGCCGGGAGAAGAATTGCGGGAGTTGTTGTCCGATCATTTTTTTGTACTCGAACTCACGCATCTCACGCCTTTGCCTTTTGAAAACCGGTACCAAACTCCGCAGACTCTCGGAAAGGACCGTCTGGCTGCCGTAGCAGGCGCCCAGGCGCTGTTTCCCGGCGAGAATTGCCTGGTTGTGGATTGCGGCACCTGTATCAAATACGATCTGCTGACGTCCGATGCCGTGTACCACGGCGGCAACATTGCGCCGGGCGCCGTGATGCGGATCAGGGCCATGCACCATTTTACGGCCCGGCTGCCGGAAGTGGACATGACAATGCCGGAGGATTTTACAGGCCGCAGCACGGAAACAGCCCTTCAAAACGGGGCCTTGCGCGGGGCCGTACTCGAAATAGAGGGATTTGTACAATTGTTTGAACACCAATACGGTCCCCTGAAAGTGATATTGACCGGCGGCGACGCCGGATTTTTTCTGCCCCACCTGGCCATTCATTCTTTAATCAGCGAACCCGAACTGACGCTTTTGGGACTAAACCACATTCTGCAACACAACACATGAAACAAGTATGAGATTGACTCTCCGGTAAGTTGTCAGGGGTTTTGATTGACGAGTGCGGTTTTTTATGAAAAATTGACTGCCCGTAACTCCCCCCTGCACTTAACCTGCCTGCGAAGCAATCTCTGCAAACCAGTCTACTTTAAACATCCATGAGATTTCTCATTGCTTCCTTGCTCCTTCTGACCGCCGGCTTTCTGTACGCGCAGCCGAAACAGAACTCGCCCTACTCCAAATTCGGCATTGGCGACCCCGTGAACCAGTATTTTGCCAACCAGGCCGCCTGGGGCGGGCAATCGGCAGCGTTCCACGATATGTACCACCTTAATATCGTGAACCCGGCCTCCTTCGCCTACCTGCGCACGACAACGCTTGAAACGGGACTTTTTGCCAAATACAGCCACCTCACGACGGCAAACTCCAGCAAGGACAACTGGAGCGGCAACCTCGCCTACGCAGCGCTGGGATTTACCCTCCGGAGCCCTATCAACGAGGTGCTCGACAAGACCAAATCGCCATGGCAATTCGGCATGGGCATCGCCCTGACGCCCTATTCGCTGGTGGGCTACAACGTGCAGACGATCGACACCCTCACCGACCTGGGTGTGGTTGTAAACAGTTTTGAAGGCAGCGGCGGCACCTACCGGCTCAACTGGAGCACCGGCGCCAAATACAAAAACACCGCATTCGGCGTCAACCTCGGCTGGACCTTCGGCAAATCGCAATACGAAAACACGACCACCTTCGCCGACAGCCTGCCGACCTTTTTTGACAACCGCCGAGAAGACGTGTCACTCAACGGATTTGTCTGGAACCTCGGCGTGCAACACGATTTCGTACTGCGCACCGCCGAAACCGACAAAACGATACCGACACGCTGGGTTACCGTCGGGGTAACCGGCGAAGGCAAACACAACCTGAAATCGATCTACGATCAGTTGTTTATCCGCAGCCGCGGCCTGCTCAGCAACGGCACCTATGACGACGCCGATACGCTCGCTTCTGCGCTCGACGTGCGCCAGACGATTACGCTGCCCGCGGCATTCAGCCTGGGGGTTCAATACGTGAATGCCAACAAACTAAAAATCGGCGCTGAGTTCGGCTACGCCGGCTGGTCGGCCTACCGCGGCGGCGCTCGCCCCGGCACTTACCGCAACGCGGTTTCCGTATCCGGCGGTGTGGAATACACGCCCGATTTTGCATCGTACAACAACTATGGCAAGCGCATCCGTTTGCGGCTGGGCGGGTACTTCAAGCAGGACCCCCGCGTAATCGACGGAAAAGGCCTCGACGACCTCGGCCTGACCTTTGGTTTTGGCCTGCCGATCACGCTCCCGCGCCAGCAGACCTCTTTTGTCAATGCCGCCTTCGAACTGGGTAAAATCGGCGCCGGTACGCCCATCGAAGAAACCTATTTCCGGGTTACGGTGGGCTTTACGATGAACGATAATACGTGGTTTTACAAGCGGCGGTTTGAATAACTGTTTTCCTGCAGATTGTCATGTAAAAAGCCTGCGTGATCCGCGTGATTTTAGGTATATTAAATTTCCCGCAGATTATCGCAGAAAAATACCGCGGATTCCCGCAGATTTTGGCTGACGATGGGATGGGTTAAATAATCTGCGTGATCTGCGTGATCTGCGGGAGGCTTTAGGTATATTAAATTTCCCGCAGATCACGCAGATTTCGCAGATTTCGAGGGTATTCTCTGAGTTATGAAGTAAAAAATCTGCGGGAATCCGCGGTATTTTTCTGCGATAATCTGCGGGAAAACCTGTTTATAAAACGGCCTCGCAGATTTCGAAGTTATTCCCGAAGTTTTGAACTAAAAAATCTGCGGGAATCCGCGGTATTTTTCTGCGATAATCTGCGGGAAAACCCATTTATAAAACGGCCTCGCAGATTTCGAAGTTATTCTCGAGGTTTTGAACTAAAAAATCTGCGGGAATCTGCGGCATTTTTCTGCGATAATCTGCGGGAAAACCCATTTATAAAACGGCCTCGCAGCTCTCGCGGGTATTCCCGAAATTATGAAGCAAAAAAATCTGCGGGAAAACACAAAACCCCACAAAAAAATATCGTGCAATACCAGGAAGCATTCCTAAAAAAAGCGCGGCGCGTGGGTAAAATGCTCAATGCGCTTGCTGCCGTGTCGCCTGCGTTGGCCGGGCGCGTGGCTTTCCGGATATTCTGCACCCCGCGCCGTCAGCCCGTACGCGACAAAGACAAGGCGTTTCTTGCTACTGCGCAGCCATTTACCTTCCATTCCGGCAAACTTCCGATACGGGGCTATCTGTGGGCGTCCGGACAGCCGTCGGCTCCAGTGGTGTTGTGTCTGCACGGCTGGGAATCGAACAGCGCGCGCTGGCATCAGCACATCAAGGCTCTCCACAAGGCGGGTTTCACAGTGCAGGCCTTCGACGCTCCTGCCAGCGGGCATTCGGGAGGCAACATGCTCAACGCATTGCTGTACAGTCGTGTCATCCGGGATTTTATCGCATTGAAAGGGGCGCCCTATGCCATTATCGGCCATTCGCTCGGCGGCGCGGCGGCGGTGCTGAGCACGGCCATCCTGCAAACGCCCCGCCCCGCCAAAATGGTGCTGCTCGGTGTATTTGCCGAGTCGAAGCGGGTGATCGGCGACTTTGGCAGCATCATGGGCGTCAATGAAACCGTGTTGCAAGGCATATTCCGGGAGATCGAACACCGCAGCGGCATACCCGTCGGGGAATATTCGGTGGCCGAAAAAACGCGCCTGCTCACGGACGTCGAAGGCTTCGTGCTGCACGACCTCGACGACGACGTCGCCCCGGTGGAAGAAGGGCGGCTAATTGCGGCATGCTGGCAGGCGCGGTACCTTGAAACGAAGGGGCTCGGCCACCGGATGCAGGACGCAGCAGTAGTCGAGGCTGTTATCCGGTTCGTTCAGTTCTGAAATTCCATGTGAAAATAATGCACTGAACCGTTGGGCACTGTTGTAGCATTATAAGCGCTGAGAGCGATGGTATATTCACCCGGATCGAGGGTTTTTATGACCAGTCCGGTACCGCAAAAACCTCCGGCGAAAGCGTAAAAGGTATCCCTTCCGATCAGGCCGCTGACCGTCTCGAACGGCAGTCCGTCGCCGATTTGAAAAGAATCGAGCATGATATAATCGGATGTTGACAGGGCCGGGATATTGCCGATTTTCATGTCGCTGTACAGGACATAAGCATCGGAGAGGTTCGCTAAAGACTGATTTTGAAAACGAATCCAGACGTGACCGGAAGCAAGGTTTGACTCGTCACCTTTGGTACAGGCGGCGAATCCCAAAGCGGCGAAAAGCAAAAACAGGAAGGAGCGGAGGAGCATGGCTGTTTGTATTTTACCACAACAGACGGCAGACAGCCCGGAAAAGGTTGGGTAACCCCGATCGCTCCAATGATCACAAGGATTTCGACAGAATGTAATTGAGGTACACTTCGTCCTGGTTGGTTATGCCGAGCCGGTTGTTGGTGAGGTGGACGAGACTGGGCAGCGCCTTGTCGAGGTTTTCGCCGAATCCATCGAGTATCAACTGGTTGCCGCGAAGCCAGCGCAGCCATTCCGGTTGTTTGGTGTCGAATTTCTCGGACTCCAGCGCTTTACACAGTTCGCGCATTGTCAGGCGCAGGGTTTCCTGTTGCGGTACGAACCCGTTTTCAAATCCGTCCCTGATGGCGCCGACCGCATCGGCGTCAAGGGGCGTGCCTGCTGCGGGCCTGAAAAACACCGGCAGCCACTGCTCGCAGAGTTGCGCAAAGTACCAGGCGGCTTTTTCGCGGCTCATGCCGGCGGCAAAAGCGGTGATCGTGTGCATGCGCAATGCGTCGAACATGCCGTCGCCGTAGGTGTAGACTCCGCGGCCAATCCTGTCGAGCACGACGCGTGTGGAAACATGGAAGTGTTCTTCGGCAAGCGCCAAGGGCTCGTCTCCGCCAAAGCGTTCTTGTTCAGGCTCATACGGGGCCATCTCGCAGGTTCCGCGGTCGGCAAACCAGCCTTCCAGCGTCGGCTGCAGGATTTCGGCAAGCCAATCCGATTCGCCGCGAATCCGCAGGCGGATGTGGCTGCCTTTTTCGTCTTCGTAGCGGATAAAAAAAGCGCGCGCG
>JAKOXM010000311.1 GCA_029781095.1 Bacteroidota bacterium | reverse complement strand
CTTTTACCGTCCAGGACGACGGCTTTTTCCGGATGGAACTGGCCGAAAACACGGATTATTTCTTTACGGCAAACCTGAAAGGGTATCTGTCCAACAAGGCGAAGTTTTCTACAAAAGGTATTGCCAGAGACCCTGCCAACCCCGTACAGGTTTTCGAGATTGAAATTGTACTGGACAAAATCTACCGCGACCGCGAGATCGTACTGGAGAACATTTATTATGATTATGACAAGTGGGATATACGGCCCGACGCGGAACCGACGCTCAATCGCCTGGCGGATGTATTACGGCAAAATCCCGCTGTTCGAATTCAACTTGGCAGCCATACCGATTGCCGCGGCAATGATAGTTATAATGAAGATCTGTCGCAAAAACGCGCCCAGAGCGCTGTTAATTACCTGATCCTGAAAGGTATCGAAGCCGCGCGTTTGTCAGCCATCGGTTACGGTGAAACACAACCCGCCGTCAGCTGTCTGTGTTCCCGCTGCACGGAGGCCGAACACCAGGCTAACCGCCGCACAACTTTTAAGGTAATAGAATAAAAACGGGAAAATCCGGATGCAGAGCCAACGTATGGATGGATATAAACGTCTTACGGATGTTAAATCTTTCGTAAAGTGGAGATGACAGAATTGTGACATACCGGAAAAGCCTAACTTTCGGAACCTAAATAATAAAAAACACATTTGGCCATGAAAAAAAACTTCCTCTTTTCTCTGCTTCTGGGTCTCGTTCTGTTCTTCGCCGCTTGTAAAAAAGATGCGAAATTTGACTATTATTACTACTCGGCAGAAGATTATGCCTTGCTTTCGCAATACCTGAATCTGCCGGAGATTCCCCATGATTTTTCACTGAAGTCTCCGTCGGCATTCGGCAATATTCAGACGACACCACCCGATCCGGATCTGGCTACGCTCGGGCGTGTCTTGTTTTACGACAAAAACCTGTCAAAAGACGGTACGATCTCCTGCGGCAGTTGCCACAAACAGGAATATGCTTTCGGCGACAATGCAGCGGTAAGTAAAGGCGTTTTTGACCGCTCCGGCGACCGGAATTCTATTGCATTGATGTCGGTTACGAGTTTTGCATCACAGTATGGTACGGACCTGAACGGCCCGACCGGCAAGCGTTTTTTCTGGGACAATCGTGCCGAGACGGCACCGGCTCAAAGCCGCGGCTCCATGACCAATCCGAAAGAAATGGATATGTCGATGGCGGAGATTGTTGCCGCTGTCGAGGCGCAACCCTATTATGCGCCGCTTTTCAAAAAGGCCTTCGACGATACGAACGTATCGGAAGACAGGGTGACCCAGGCCATTGCCGAGTTTGTCAATTCGATCGGCTCGCTCAACAGCCGCTTCGATCTTGCAGCGAAGGCCAATCAGGACAAAGGTTTGTTTGATGTGGTCAATTTACCCTTTAGCGATTTTAGCGTTCAGGAAAATAAAGGCAAATCGCTTTACATGCTCCATTGTGGCAGCTGCCACGGCTTCGATCAGGTCAATTTGCCGACTGCAACCGGCCCCAACGGTTTCCCGATTGTGCTGGATCATACCAGCAACGGACTTGACGCCGATCCCGTAGATAAAGGCGTCGGCGCTTTCACCGGAAGGTCGGAAGATCAGGGTACATTTAAAGTCCCGAGCCTTCGAAATATTGCCAAAAGCGCGCCCTACATGCACGACGGGCGATTCAATACGCTGGAAGAAGTGGTCGAGCATTACAATTCGGGGATTCAGCCGCACGTGAATTTGAACCCCCTCCTGCGCGATCTCGACGGATCGCCCAAACGGCTCAATCTCAGCAACGACGACAAGCAGGCCCTGGTCGCATTTCTCAAGACCCTGACTGACGATAAGGTGCTCGCCGATGTGCGATTCTCCAATCCGTTCAAGCAGTAGCAGATTAATAAAACCGGAGCGATGCCGCTCCCGTTTAGTCAAATTGCCCGCAGATCACTCAGATTTCATTTCCTCCCGGAATTTCTGTGGAATCTGTGCGATCTGCGGGTAACAAAATTTCCCTTTCCAGATCAGGAACCCTCTTCTTTTCAGATTAGAAACGGCAATTTCCATGCAACTCAGTCCGTCGTCGTTGCTCATCGCCGGCGCATTGTTTCTCTGCGCTCCGGCCTTCGGCCAGTCTTCCGATAGTTATTATTACTATGCTCCCAATACGGTATATATTCCCGTCCTTCAAAATAAAAAAGACGGGCAAATCGGGGCAGGGTACAGCTGGGGGCCAAAGAACAAGGCTTTTGAAGCAATGGGCGTATACAGTCCCGTCAGGCACGCCGCCCTGATGGTTAGTTTTTATGCCTCCGGTTCGAATTCGATTAAAAGAGACGAACTCGGGACAAAATTTAATTTCTCCGATGCCAGCCTGGGGACCTATCAAATTTTTGATGGGGGTTCGATAAGCCTTTTCGCCGGTGTCGGTCAGGGGCGGCTGATCAACAACTATGGCAATGAGAAGTTTTCACGATTTACAATCAGGCGCTGGTTCCTTCAGCCTACAATTGCATTCATCGGGAAAAACTACCGGGGCGGCATGGCCCTGCGCCTTTCCCGGCTTGAATACCCCGCCGGCGAATCGTCATATGATATCAATGGTATCGATTTGTTTGCTATCCAGAAGATTGAAAAAGAGTCGCCTTTTTTTCTGCCCGAACTGGGGCTTTCCGGAAGCGTGGCCATGCAACCTTTTTTTGTTTCCATGAATATCAATTCGGTGTTTCCGGACGCCGGCAACCTGAAATTTTCCCGGTTTAGCCTGAGCCTCATGTTGTCATACGATCTGGGCACGATCTCCGGGGAGAAGTAGCACGCAGCCTACTCACTGTTTTTGATCTTGAATGCGAGGCCGCCTACGTGGCGCGCTGCCGCGTCGCCGGGGCATTTTACCTTTATTTCGTCCATAAAGACAGCACCGCCAGTTGCTTCGAGTTTTTTGAACAATTCCCGGGCATTTGCCGGAAACTCGCTGCCGGTGACGTTAAAAGTAGTAGCGTCTCCTTTTAAGGGCACGATCGTCAGCTCATAGCCCATCACCTCGCAGTAAGCATCGAAGTCAAAATTCTCCAGCATGGCTTCCACGCCCCTGGCATCGAGCAGGGTCTTCAGGCTGACGCTTTGGCTCTTATTGCCTGACACCATTGGGGTGGGGTCAGGAATCCGTTTTACCCGATATTTTTGCTCGCTGAGCAAGGTTTCCTGCCCGTTTTGCCAGCGAAAGACTTTTATTGTTACTTCTCCCGGTTGCTTGACCTGAACGACGTAAGAGCCATCGCTTCCCATTATTTCACCTGAGCCGATGAGTTGTACAGACAGTTCGTTATCGGGCACGCCGGAAGCGGCTACGCGAAGTGGATTGTCCACGCCGATGTAGAAGACGTTCATCTTGACGGCCTGGATGGCGACATTCTGCGGTTCGTTTTTCACCTTCCCGGCGCCGACCGGGGACGCAGTTTCAGACGAACCGCCGGGGCCCGGAGGCACTGGTGCTGTGTGGTTGTTCTGAGGCGACGTAGTGCGGTGCGGAGGGACTGTATCTCTTTTAATGCCTTTGCCGGATGACTCACCCGATACGATTTCGGAATTAATTTTCGCATTTGTACTGGCTGATCCGTTTTGGGCATTTAGCGGCCACCACGTGGTAAAGCCGATCAGCAATGGAAGCAATAAAACGGGGAACCAGTTGGATCGAAGCGAGTTTTTTGGGGTAATTCCTGCTATACGCAGTATTCTTTCGGTGAAATTACTTTTTCCGGTGGCTTGCATGGTGAATTGATTTTGAAGTTGAACAATAGAAATCTGTAGGTTTGTAAGGGTTTGGGCGTACAACAAAGCGTCGGATGTATGCCTTACCACGATATCGTCGCAGCAATACTCCCGCCGGACGCGCGCTTCCCGCGAAAGGAGCCAAAACAATGGATGGTAAAAAAAACAGACCTCCAGCAGCAACTGAAAAAGGTTGACGAGGTAGTCGTGGCGACGGATGTGCGCCAGTTCGTGCAGCAACAGTACCTCTGCCTGCTCAGGTGTAAGTTGAGTGAGTAACCCTGCCGGAAAGAGGACGACAGGTTTCCAGAAACCGATTGTGAGGGGTTCTGTCACCCGAGATGATTCCATCAGGTTAACATATTGCCTGATATTCAATTGCCTGGACCAATGTTGACAAAGCGATATGAAAGAATCGGCTGCTACCGTCACGCCCTTGTGCCTCAACCGGTGCGCCAGCCAGTAACCGCCGAGAAGACGCAGGTAAAGCAGGATGGCACAGATACCCCAGGCCCAGCCAATTTCCGCAGCATGGCTATCAAACCATCCGGCGGCAATCGCGGGGAAACTTTGCGAAATGTATTCCGGTGTTGCGAAATCCTGCGAGCCTGTCAGTATTACCGTCTCCGGAGGGGAGAATGATACTGAAGAAGCCGTTTCAACGAGCGAAAACCTTTCATATGCTGCATAGAAGGTTGCGGCAGACCAAAAGACGGCAACAAGCATCGCGCCGAGAGCCAGCAGGTATACCGCGTTGTTTTGTCGTTGCAGGCGCCACGACAACAGTCTGAAAACGACCCAGATTGCAGCAATTTGCCAGATTGAATGAACGATTGTCCATCCGAGAGCCTGTGTAACTGGAAGCAGGTGGTTCATAAGAAAACAGGGTAAAAGCGTAAAAAGGGGGAGTCAGTTACTTTTTCAATTGGGCATCCAGCCAGTTTTTGAGTTCCAGCAGTTCTTCCGGGGAAGCCTTGTGGTTGCCGAGTGCGTGCATCATCATGTCGAGTGCCGAGCCGCCGAAAGCGTTGTGTAACACCTTGTCCACCAATTGCTGCTTGATATCGGTTTCGTGCACGACGGCCCGGTACAGATGCGTCCCGCCCACCACCTCCTTATCCAGTACGCCTTTTTCAATCAGTCGCTGTACTTGTTTGAGCACAGTGGTGTAACCGACGTTTTTCCCTTCCGCAATGCGTTCGTGGATGGCGCGTACGGAGGCGGGTTCGAGCTCCCAAATAATTTTAAGAATCTCGAGTTCGGCTTCGGTTGGCTGGTAAACGGATTTCTGCGACATATCAGAAGTTTGTAATTGCTGAATATTCATTACAACGGCAAAGGTGTACGACAATTGTCGTAATTGCAACTATTTTTTACGACAACTGTCGTAGACTAATAAACTTTAACACTTTTTCGCCCCGAGACCTATATTCACGCGGCAGCGAAGTAACTTTTATTTGATCTAAGTGTTTTAATGTCTAAATTTGCAACATCGATTTCGATGTTCGTAAACCGGTAGGATCAGATATTGAATGAGGACGTGATTCCAGTTCATTGAGATTTACACTCATCACTCATCGTTTATCGTTCATCACTACCCGCTTGTCATGGATAGAAAAACATTTCTCAAATCGCTGGCACTATTGCCTTTAGCCGCTTGCAACATGAAAATTCAGGAATTCCCGAAAGCAATCGAATCGCTCCCCCGTACCGATAAAATGCCCGTGTTGTTCGTCGGGCACGGAAGCCCGATGAACGCGCTGGAAGACAATGCTTTTACCCAAAGTCTGAAGAAACTGGGCGGGCAATTTAAAAAGGAAGGCAAAAAGCCGGCGGCGATTCTCGTCGTATCGGCGCACTGGCTTACGCGCGGTACGTATGTGAACGTTGCCCCGAAACCGGAGACAATTCATGATTTCGGCGGCTTTCCGAAGGAATTGTTCGACGCACAATACCCGGCGCCCGGTTCACCCGAACTGGCCAAAGAAACGGCCAAACTCAGCGCGCTGATCCATGAATCCGACGATTGGGGTCTCGACCACGGCGCCTGGACGATCCTGATGCACCTGTTTCCCGAAGCCGACATACCGGTGTTCCAGTTGAGCATCGACTACTACCAGCCCATGTCATACCATTTCGATCTGGCGAAACAACTCCAGTCGTTGCGCGAAAAAGGCGTGCTCATCATCGGCAGCGGCAATATCGTACACAACCTGCGCATGAGTATGGCGCGCCTGCAGACCGGCGACACACGGCCTTACGAATGGGCGACCGAATTCGATACCTGGGTCAATGAAAAAATTGCAGGCCGCGACTTTCAAAGCCTTGTGACCTACGAGAAAGCCGGCGAAGCGGGCAAACTATCGGTACCAACGGTGGATCACTACGTGCCGATGCTGTACAGCCTGGGCCTGGCCGGCGAAAAAGAGGATATCAGCCAGGTTTATGAAGAGGTAACGTTCGGGGGGATCAGTATGCGAACGTTTCAGGTGGGGTGAAGAAAGCACTTAAAGATTTTCTGTCGGGTGATCCATTGCATTTTGCGATCCATCGGACGCGTGTTCATCGGACACTCCTGAAAAATAGGCCGCCACTTTACCTGCTGAGGCCTTTCCCACAATTTTTTCTATTTCAGTCGCTTCTGCTGCCCTCAACCGCGCCGTGGAGCCGAAATGCTGCAGGAGTTTTTCCGCCGTTTTTGCTCCGATGCCGGGTATTTCAGTGAGCTCGGTTTTGATAAAATTCTTGCTTCGCTGGTTGCGGTGGAAGGTAATACCGAAGCGGTGCGCCTCGTTGCGCGCCTGCTGGATGAGTTTGAGCGACTCCGATTTTTTATTAATAAGCGCAGGTACCGGGTCGTCGGGGAAAAATATCTCCTCGAGCCGCTTGGCAATGCCGATCACGGTCATTTTGCCTTCCAGATCAAGTGCCCGCAGACTTTTCATGGCTGCGCCGAGCTGGCCCTTCCCGCCGTCGATGATCACCAGCTGGGGCAATCCCTGCCCTTCCGACAGCAGCCTTTTGTAGCGCCGGAAGACTACTTCCTCCATGGAGGCGAAGTCGTTGGGGCCTTCCACCGACTTTACGTTGTAGTGGCGGTAGTCGCGTTTGGCCGGTTTGGCATTGCGGAACACCACGCAACTCGACACCGGGTTGGTGCCCTGCAGGTTGGAGTTGTCGAAGCACTCGATCCAGAGCGGCGCTTCTTCCATGTGCAGATCGGCCTGGAGGGTGCGCAAGATGCGTTCTGCATGCGTTTGTTTGCCCGTCTGGCTGGCGGCCTGTTTCTTTTTCTGGAGCAGGTGGTACTGCACGTTTTTCTCCGACAGTTCGAGCAATTTTTTCTTGTCGCCGATCTTGGGAACGGTTATAACCAGTTCTTTGTCGGGCAATACCACTTCAAACGGCACGATGATCTCCCGGGTAATGCTGCTGAATTTCTCACGCAGCGTCTGGATGGCGTAGGTGAGCAGCGTTTCACGGTCTTCGTCAAGGTTCTTCGTCAGCGTGAGCGTGTATGTATGAATGATTGCCCCGTTTACCACCTTGAGGTAGTTGACAAAAGCCTCTTTTTCGTCGTCGGCAATGGCAAATACGTCCACGTCTTTGATAGAGGGGTTTACCACGGTGCTTTTGCCCTGGTAATCCTCAAACAGCGTGAGTTTTTCTTTCATCAGTTGCGCCTGCTCGAACTGCATGTTTTCCGCAAATCGCTGCATTTCCTCTTTCAGGTGGCTTTTTACCGCTGAAAAATTGCCCTTGAGGATATTTTTGATCTGTTCGATCTTCCGGTTGTAGGCCTCCTCCGTTTCAAAGCCTACGCAGGGCGCTGCGCAATTCTTGATGTGGTATTCCAGGCAGGGCTTAAACTTCTGTTTATCAATGTTTTCCTGAGAAAGAAAAAGCGCGCAGGTGCGGAGTTGAAACAATTTTCGAATAAGTTCGGCCACCTGCTCCACCCGGAATTTTTGAAGATAGGGACCAAAGTAAGCGGAGCCGTCGCGTAGGGGTTTGCGCGTGAGGAAAACGCGCGGGAAACGCTCGTTTTTTATGCAGATATAGACAAGTGGCGATTTCTCGTCCTTGAGCATGACATTGTAACGCGGCTGGTGCTTCTTGATGAGCGAGTTTTCCAGCAACAATGCATCATGTTCCGTCTCAACAATCGTGAATTCAATATGGTGAGCATGCCGCACAAGTACCTTCGTCTTGGCCAACTGGTATTTTTTTTCACCGAAATAAGACGAAAGCCGGTTGCGCAGGTTTTTGGCTTTCCCGACATAGAGAATCACTCCCGTGGTATCTATGAACTTGTAAATACCCGGGTCTGTGGGAATCGTCGGTGAAAAGTCTTTGAACTGTTCGTTGGTCATCGGGGACAAAAATAAGGAGAAGTTGGCAGTTGGCAATCGGTAGCACGGCATTCATGCCGTCGGGACGAAGGCCATTTATGGCCGAACCTTCGTCGCGCACGAGCTCCTGCTGGACATGATTCTTCAAAGGGGTTTCCCGCAGATTTGCGCAGAAAAATTGCGCAGATTTCCGCAGATTTAGTGCTCGTCGCGCATACCTGCGTGTTTTTTCTGCGCAAATCTGCGGGAAAAACCGATGATAACTCATGTGTTTTCGATAGCGTAAACGCTTTTTATGGCCATAAATGGCCTTTGTCCCGACGGCGTAAACGCCGTGCTACCGTTAATTCAACTTAAACTGCACCGTGATCCCTGCGTTGATCGTTGTGATCGGGAACGACTGCGAAGTTTTGGGCACCGTTTTCCGGTAGTCGGTGAACAGGCGCAGCGACAGGCGTTTGTTCAATGCGTATTCTACCGACGGGTTGATGCTGATCGTGCGCGCACCGCGCGTGGGCACGGCTTCTTCCAGTTGATCGAGGCGGTGGTTAACGGTAATGTCGTCGCGGACTTCAAAGTCAAATTTGAAATTCATGTCGTTGGCCTGCTGACCGGTGCCGCTGCTGCCCGGGGTGGGCGGTTTGGCGCCTGGCGCGGGGTTTTTCTTCGACCTGCTTTTCGACTTTTTGGACTTTTTGCCCGTCAGGAAGCCGATATTGACGTTTTTCAAGCGGTAACCGAAACCGGCGGAGTAGCCCGAAGAACGGGTTTCTGCGAGTTGGTAGTCGATGAACGACATGGCCAGCGTGCGGCTTTTCTTGAAATCGAACTTGAAGGTCATATCGTTTTTCAACTTCACATCCATGCCGAACAGCGGCGCGAGTTGCTCGTTGATCACCACTTGCGGTATTTCGAAACGGGCAATATAGTTAGCGTTCAACTGATCGATAACCGTCGGATTCTGTTGATCATAAAAAATATCGGTGTTGTACGAATTCACGGTCAGTGTGCTTTTGTACCCGTGCGATATTTGTATGCTGGAGAATACTTTACCCAGGTTGCCGACCTTGGAAAGACCGTTGTAGTTGAGTTTCCAGTTGGGCGCCGGCCTCGTTTTGAAGAGGTCAAGGTTTACGTTGTTGGGGTCCGACTGGGTGTAGGCGGCGACGAAGGCCGGGATCAGCACCTGTTGCTGGATACGACCGAATCCCTTGGTGTAGCCCGGGTCCTTGTCGTGCGGACTGGTATCGCCGATATCGATGCCGAGGCGATCCGAGATAATAGGACGGTAGCTCTGGTATCGGGCAAAAATGCCGTTGATATCGCTGTTGAATAATGTTTTAATCGACAAATAAGACACGCTGAAGCTACCGATATCGCGCTGGGCGCGGTGCTCAAACTGTGTTTCGGCCGGGTCGAGCAAAGGATTCTGGTCTTTGAACAGTTCGGTGCTGTTGCGCGTATACTGGCGGTTGGCCGTCACCTCCACACGGAAGTCGCGGAAAGGTTCGATCGTAATACCGGCATCGAAATTTTGGGTGTAGTTGCGCATCACCTGCTGGTTCAGTTCCTGGCGATAGGTGATCCAGCCTTTGGCGGCGGCTTCGTCGAGCCAGCTGCTGGCGGGCTGTACGCCTGCCACGAATGCCCAGCCCGGCGCTGTAAATCCTTCGCTCAGGCCCATGAGTTTAGGCTCGGGGGTGAAACCGGGCACCACGGTACTGTAATTCTCGCTGTAGGTGACCCGTGCCCTGCGGATGAGCATGAGCGGACGCAAAGCGATCCTTTCTGCGAGCGAGGGCTCACGGTCCTTATTCTTTTGTTTGTCCTTTTTATCCTTGCCGGCTTTGTCTTTACCGGTCTTGTCATCGGCGCCGCCGGCTGCATTTCCGGCTTTGTCGTTACCTCCGGCAGCATTACGGCCGGCCGGCTGATCTTTGCCGGGTCTGTCGGCATTTTTTCCATCTCTTCCGCCGGGGCCGCCGCCTGGCGGGTTTTTGTCGTCGCCCGGCGCGGTGTTATCACCGTTGTCTCCGCTGTTATCGTCTTTCTTGCGGTTCTTACCCTTGCCGCCCGGTTTGGCCGGTTTGTTGATTTTCGACAGGTATTTGCTCTTGTCGTACAGTTTGGTGAAATCCAGGTCGCCGTTGATCTGCCGCACGTTGTTGTTCTGGATGACGTTGCCAAGGCTTCGGGCATTTACGTTATCTGCAAAAGCGCCGGCATCGAGGTATTGCAACTTGAGCGATTGCGCCGTCCAGTTATAACCCGCTGTATATGTGGCTTTTACAGTTATCCAATCCATATACGGGATCAATTTGAGCGGCACCGTCCAGTTGAGGCTGGCGTTGTGCATATAGTTCTTCGGGCGACCGAGGTTTTTGATATTCGACCAGATGGAGTCGCGGCGTTCCTGTTTGGAATAAGCCGTGCCATCGGGTTTGTATTGATAGGGTTCGTCAATGATGCTGCGCGCCGTGGCATCGTAGTTGAAGCGCAGCGACCGTGAAATATCCCAGCCCAGGTCATAATTTCGATCCCATGTGAAGCGGCGGTTGTAGTAGGTATCGCGCGAAGGGTCGTCGGAATCCACAAAACGCCAGGTGGTAACGCCTACGAGGCGCTCCATGTTGGTATTGAACCCGTAGGTATTGGGAATGGGGTTGAAATTGAATTCCTTGATGAATTTGAGGTACTTGTCATTTTTGATCAGGTTTTTGAACGGCTCGATGGGCTTCAGGCCGGTTGCGTATTGATAGTCGAGCGCACCTTTATACTGGTTTTGCTGATCATTGATAATGAACGGGTTGCGTTTTTTTAACTGGTTGAACGCATAGGTCAGGCTGAAATTCTCGATACTCCAGGGCCAGGGTTTGCTATTGCCCTTGCGCTCCTTCCGCACATTGGTAAAGTTGAAGCCGCGTACGATCGATACATCCTGCGCCATTTTCTTGATCTCGTCGCGTTTCACCGGGTCGGTTTCCTCGCGGATCTTGTCTTTCAATTTGATGTCGAGATCGTAGGGGTCGTATTCGGGATTGCGCGTCGTATTGGAATATTGCGCGTAGAAAGGCACTTTGATACCCGTTTTTTCCGGCAACAACTTGCCGAGTTCGAGGTTTGTAGACAGGTCGTATTGAATCACCTCTTCACGCTGGCGCTGAATGAGTTTCTGTTCGATGCCGCCCCAGCCGATACTACTGTACGTGCCGGCCACCGAGACGTTGCCTAAATCGGCTAGTTTCAGATCGACACGCGCCTGTCCGGCGTAGCCTGCCTGCTCGTTGAAGCCGTTGAGTCTCAATTCGTTGATCCACACCTCCGCGCAGTGTTTGTTCGATTGGTTATTGGAGTCATCCACGTTTCGCACCCCGACCATGGCGCCTTTTACATACCCCAGATTGGGGTTGCCCACCACTTTTACCCTCGCGCGGGGGTTGTTGGGGTCCGTTATTTCGAACGGCATGTCGAGCGGCCAGTTCGCCTGTGCGTTTCGTTGTTTTTTTACATCCGTCAGCAATTCAAGCGGGAAATCGAAATTGTTTTCCGGTCTCCATACCTCTTCCTTGTAGGTACGGCTGTCGGGATTCCCGTTGAGGTTGTCAACTTTGGAAGGCATGAGCGGCAGCTCGTATTCGTAATAGTTGCGCACATAATCGGAGCCGAGGCGTATGAACACCGTTAAATCGGTAGAATCAAGCAAACCGCTGCCGTCGTAGTCTTTGCCTTCGGCATGCACGAACATTTTCAGGCGTTTGAATTGCCTCAGGTCCATATTCAGGCTTTTGAAAATGGCGCGGGCATCGCAGTATTGCAAATCGCAGATACTCATGGAAAGCGACTGCTCATTTTGCAGTACATCGGGGAATGCGCCAACGGACTGTTCGCGTGAAATGCCGTAGGGTATGGTGTAATTGAACGGCGTGCGCGCGGCATTTTCTTCGATACTTACTGCGTTCACATCGAAAGCGACGGCATTCCAGGGAGAATCATAGGCCTTGCAGGACAGGGTGTTCTGCGTAAAACGACGCCACTGGTTGCGGCCCAGTTCGAGGGTGGCAAAGCGGAAGGTCGTCTGTTCGGTGAAACCTTTCCAGAACATGCGCATAAATCGTATCGAGCGGAAATCCTGGATTCCGTTTACGATTACGCGGTCTTTGAGATCGAGGGGAACCTTGAAGCGATACCAAATGTATTTCGGACCAACCCCGTCTTTGCGGAAAACGACCGTGTCGGTCACAAGGTCCTTGATGAGCGGACTTTCGAGATCGAGCACTTCCTGGCCGTCTTCGACGGTTTTGGGCATGTTGATCGGATAACGGAAGTAGGCCTCGCTTTCGTTCAGCGAGTTGTCGCGGTTGAGGTCTTCGGCGTCGGGCAGGTTCGTTGCGGAAGGGTTGAGGTTGGAGGTGTTGTTCACCGGCGAGTTGCCCTGCTGGTTGTTGAAGCGCCGGTAGCGCTTCAGCAGACCGGGCTGGGTGGCATCGTACGACGGATCGCGGAAGTAGACGAAGTTGTCGTTCGAGGGGTCGGCAAGCAGCTCTTGTTTGGCATTGTTGGAGAGGGTAGAGTTTTGAATACTGTTTACCCAGTCCTTGAAAAACTGCGTTTCACCCGCATCGTCGAGGCCGTCGAGACCCACATCCTGCAACACCCGCTTGGCGGGGTCGTTGTCGAATGCATTCACGACGGGCGGCAATACCGGGACGCGACCCCATGGCGTAGATGCGGTCGTACCGGTACCTTGTCCCGTTGGTATGGCATTTTCAAAAAACTGCCGGGAATCGCGCATGATATCCTCCGAAAGTGTGCCTAGATCGATGTACATCGTACCCGCTTTGGACACATTACCGGGATCGTCCGCTTTGTCCATATACGGGTTAAGCACCCAGAATTCCACAAACTCGATATTGGCGGCTTCAAAGTCGTTGGTATTGAGCCCGCGCATGATACCCGCCCAGCGTGTTTCCGGCAGGTTCAGCTTGCCGTCGGTGGTAAGACCTTTTGTCAGCAGACCGCCTCCATAACCGCCGGGCAATTCAAAGTTGTAAGGGCCGCGTTCGCGGGGGAAAATCGTTACGTCGAACGAACGCAGGTTGGACTGTTCGAGCGGCGTCAGCTGGCGGTTGGGGAAAATATCCTGAAACTGGATCAGGCGTGTATAAGGGTTGGCTGCGTCAATCCCGTCGCGGGCGCTGGGGTCGGCGATATACCAGCTCATGCCCGCGCGGTTGGCGTTGCGGGCGAGCAGGTTGGCGCTGTCCAGCGAGGGGCTGGATTCCGGGAACAGGACTTCGTTGCCGTGATCGCCCTGGGGCGTGGAAGCAATGACCCACGAGTTGGACGGATTGGCCAGGGGCAGGTTGGCGGTGCTGCCTTCGAAATCGTCGATATAAGCCGTGCCGCCGGAATCCGTACCCTGGTTGATGGCGCGGTTGTGGCCGGGGCGCAGCGCGGCAATTTCAGCCTGCGCAGTAATGCTGGAAGGCTCTTTCGTGGAAATAAGCGGCAGTTTGTCGACCAGTTTGGTAAGCCATGGAGCGTCTTTGGAAATATTGAAATCCAGGCCGTACACCTTGTTGTTGATCGGGTCGTCGCCGAAGTTGATCTTTTGCGTCAGCGGTCGTTCAAACAGGTTCATAAACGTCGCGCCGATGTTCATGTCCTTGCTCACTTCATAATCGAATCGCGCGCCGAGCATGGTTCGGCTCTGAAATCCAAAAAGAGTATTGTCCTCGAAACTCACGTTTACATTCTGCCCCGATTGCAGGATAGCGTCGTTGAGTATCTTCACCTTGCCGATGTTGTAATCCACCTGGTAATCCTGCCCTTCTATCAACTGTCGCCCGCCCGCACTTACGCGCACGGAGCCCTGGGGCAGGTTGAAGGTGCCGAGCGAAATTTCGGAGGAGGTACTCGATTTATAGGAACCCTTGAGGGTGAAGCGGTTGAGTTGCTGGAACTCCCGCGCTCGGAACAGGGTGGAGTCGTATAATTGCGGATATATATATTTCGATCGACTGACACTATCCATCCCCGCATCCTCCATTTTCTTGTCGAGGAAAGAGCCGAATGGCTCCAGCACGGGGAACATGATGCGTCCCGTCCGCAGGTTGATGGTAAGCCCCGGCACAAAGTCGAAAATACCATCAGCCCCGGGGTCGCCCTGCAGGTTGAGGTTGTCGAGGTTGAACACCTGGAGCAGCGGTTTGGCCCGAAGGACGTCCGGAATGTCGGCGCCGTTGAGAAAACGTTTCTGGCCCTTGCCCGGGTCTTCGTAAAACACGTCGAAGCGAAATTCCGTCGGATCCACGTTGGCGGAACCGACGGCATAGATGTTTTTCATCATCAGGTCCCAAATAGGGTACCTGATATTGGCCGTCGTGCTCTTCAACATCTTGAGAAACAGCACGTTCTGGTTCAAAGAGTCGCCGTTGGGCACGTCGCTGGTGAACTCGCCGATCTTGTGCGGCAAGCCGTTGTACGTGTATTCCACCGCCACACCCACCACCTGGTCGGGCTGGACGTTGAGGTTGATGCTGATAAAGCCGAGTTGCTCGTTGTAGGTGTATTCAGAAGACGACAACAGACGCGCCCGCACCTTTTCGAAGTCGCGGATTTGCTTTAGCCCGTACTGGTTGGTGAGTTTGCTTACCACGCGGTCGGAAAAACGGAATGCCGAATCGGCAGTCAGTTCGGAAAGGATATCCGGATACAGCTTGTTGTTGATATTGTCGGGCAGTCCGTTACCCTTGTTGTCCACTGCGGGCGGAAAAGGAAGCGTATAGTCGGGCTGGTTGGGGTCATCCACGGTCGGACCGTTCAGGTAAGGTTTCGGTTCGCCGAGGTCCATCATGGCCACTACGTCGCGTACGTTTTCCGTTGCAAGACGGTCGTTGGTGATCCAGACTTCCATCCGGGTGACGGTAAATTGCGACAGCGGCACCGGCAGGCATTTCAGCGAGGGTTCGAATTCGTTCCGGTTCCACTGGCTCAGGAAAAAGTGGCGGTTTTCGTCGTATTCGTCGATCGGCCGTTCGAAGGTTTGCACCTGGGAGCCGCCCTGTACGGTAAGGCTCTGCTGCTTCGAACGCTGTTGCGCTGCCAGAAAAGTAGTGCGCAGGTGGCCGAATTTCATTTCCGTTTTGACGCCGAAAAGGTTTTGGGCGCCTTTGATCAGGTTGGAGCGCAAAGGCATGGACACGTTGCCCGCCTCGATGTTCTGGATGATCTCGTCCTCCGAAAAACCTTTCGTGTCATAGTGCAACTTCATCTGGTTATCGAAGTCGAAAGTCGCCTGGGTATTGTAGTTGAAATTGAGGTTGAGTTTTTCACCGATTTTGCCCGCCGCGCTCATATTGATATCCATATCGAAATCAAAGTTGCCGGTGCGCTGCTGGCGAAGTGTCAGGATCGGGTTTTGTATTTTCTGGTACCGGAAACCGAATGTGAGGTTGATATTGCCCTGTGGCCGGATATCCACGGTGGTGCCGCCAAAAAGGCGGTCGATGAGGGACGTTTTTACGTTGAATTTGGCAATGGGGTCCTCTATGCCGCTGGCATTCCTGTCGCCCGACAAGGTAACTCCCTGCAGACGGTCGAAGTATTCCTGCTGTTGTTTGCGGTCGCGCCAGGCCACATACTCCTCGAAAGTCATGTACGTGGGAGCACGGTAAAATTCATCGCCGATCTTTTCGGTGATGATATACATATTTGTTGTGGGGTCGTATTCCACCTCCTTGTCGATCACCTTCGGGTCCTGCAGGTCGATCTGATTGGATTTGCCATTGATAAAATCTTCGTAACGATCTTTCAACGGCGGAGTCGTATCCGGCGGAGCGAGCAGGGAGGCAGGCGCGGCAACTGGCAATGCCGGGATTTCATTGCCGGCAGCTTGCGGATGTTCGATGGCTATCGCCGGCTTTTTATCGGGAAAAAATATCGTCAAAACGTTATCGCGCACGCTTCCGGAATTGGTAAAAGCATACAGCGAAGCGAGTGAAAACAGGCCGGTTAGCGCAAGAAGGGTGTTCTTCTTCGTCATTTTCAAAAAAGCAGGTATGGATTTGTTCGTTGGTTGATTATCGAAACTGCATGTTGACGCCTTCGGGTGAAAAAGGGTTGCCTGAATGGGCTTCTATTACGCCAATGGATACAATCCGGTCAATCGCAGCAATGTCAGACTGCCAGTGCTTTGAGCGCCATTTTGATCAGATCTTCCACCCTTGTGAGGGCCGGATTGTCTTTCATCGCGGAATTGAGCGCTTTCTGAACTGCTATCCGGTTGAATCCCAGTGAGATAAGAGCAGAAAGCGCTTCTTCCCGAACGGTGTTGTCGATGGAAGGAAGCAGAATGGCGCCGGCGTCGGGCGCTTCTTTCGCGAGCTTGTTTTTCAGGTCGAGTATGATCTGTTTGGCGGTTTTGGCGCCGATACCCTTTACCCGTTGCAGCACGTGCGCCTGCTCGCCGATCACGGCCGCGCGGACCTCATCGACGGTCATGGAGGACAGGATCAGCTGGGCAGTGGTAGCCCCCACACCTGTGACGCCGATGAGCAGGACAAACATCGCGCGTTCTGTCTGCGTGGCGAACCCGTAAAGCGTGTGGGAGTCTTCCTTGACGATCAGGTGTGTGTAGATCGTGGTGCGTTCTTTCCCTTCTATTGCGGTATAAGTGCTCAGCGGGATATTCACGTGAAAGCCTATGCCATTGACTTCCAGTGTGATAAAGGCCGGACTTCGGTAGGTAATCTCACCTTTCAGGTATGCATACATGGGGCGAAGGTAGGAAGGATGTCAAAATTTAATGTGGCTTGTTCAACTTCATTGCGGTTTTTCGCAATTTGGAAGCGGTAACGAGGCCCACGATCCGTTTTTGCTCTGCGCCGGTTGCATCGAGGAATATCATGGTTGGATAGGCGTCGATGCCGAATTGCCTGGCGAGGACCACGCCTTCCCCTTTTTCAGCGTCAATTTTCAGGTTGAGGAAGGTCTCGTTAAAACAGGATGCGAGCTGCCCGTCCTGAAAAACATCGCGGTCCATCACCCGGCAAGGGCCGCACCACTCGGTGTGAAAATCCATAAAAACCGGCCGCCCCGCCGTTCGGGCGCTGTCAAGGCGACCCGAAAAACCGGTCTTGTAAAAATTGACTCCGCCCTTGATCACCGACCGCTCTTTTTGCAAGGGTGAAGCAAACGCAATCCTGTATCCGCATGAGCAGACGGTCATCAGGAGCAGAAACGAAATGGCTATAACCGGAAAAACCGGGATGGATGTCGGCGTCTTCATCGGGAATCAGGTCTTGTTTTTGCCGGTTTTGTTGCCGGTCTTCCGGAAAGGCGCTCAACCATCTTCCCGGGTTGCCTGATGCCGGACCGGTTTATTTCCGGATGATCTTTTCTGCCTGAATCGCATTTTCAAACCAAATCCTGACAAAGTAGACCCCGCTTTCCCAATTCGAAATATCCAGCGTTTTCGTCCCGGTCGTCTCCCGGGCCGTTTCTTTTAACACGCCCCGGGAGTCATAAATATCCATTGCCAGCCAGTTTTTTCCGGGACTTTCTATTGTAAGGAGATCCGTGGCCGGGTTCGGAAAAACTCTCACCGGATTTTTCGGCACGGCGGGTTCATGTTGGCCTACAATGATCTCACAGGGCTCGCAATGGGTATTTGAATAACAATCGAGACGGGTCCCGCTCTCAAAAAATTCATACTCAGGTATCAGTCCGTGGGTAGTGCCTACCCCTTCGATCAGATAAACGGGGGTTAAAACTCCGTTGCTGAAGTGCAGTAAATAACGGTTTCTCTCTTTTCCGCAAATTTCAACCGTGTCGATATGTTCAACCGTTACAATATTGTCCAATTGGTTGTAAATCTGGATGGTATCTCCCGGATTGATGTCGAAGCGATACAGAAAGGTTTCCTCCGTTTTGCCGCTCAGCACAATTCTGATCTCCTTGCCTGCCGTTTCCCTGATGGCGCCCACATAATTTGAAAAATAGTACTTGGGGCTCATCGGCCCTGTATAGTAGAGGCCAAACCCCAGCACATTCAGTTTGAAATATTGGATACCATCGATGGTCGTATCCCCGTCGACGGTGTATTGATAATCTTTTGAAAATACGCCTCCGCCGGAGCCATCGTAATAGTATTCCCGCCAGATGCTCCCGTCGAATTCGAACGGCGTATAGGCGATCTGACCGAACAGGCGGGCAGAAAGGGCTAAAAACAGCAGGAGGCTTGCGTTTTTCATAGGGCGTGTGCTTTGAACGGAAGTGAATGGATCGGGAAGCCCGTTTTTAGCGGACCGAACCGGCTATCCATTCAAAGATAGTCGTGTTTGCCTTTGCGCCTGAACCCTCTTGTCCGGAAAAAAGGCAATTGACAATTTTTGTCTTTTGCTGCCTGGCGTTTTTTATATCAGCTGTTCATCGCCCCTGCAACTGGTATACCTTGCCGGAAACCACTCTGGCCGAGCCATTTTCGGCGAATATGCCGATACGCTCAAAGTTTTCCGACGGGAAAAATATATCGGTCATCGACACCGCCCCGTCGTCGGCAAAAAGTTCGCAGGAGGCCACGTCAAAAAACAGATGCAATTTGATGGTTTGCTGTGAGCCGGGACGCGTGGCAGTGTGTATTTTTTCGGCAAAGTTTTTCGAAAAATCGCGTTGTCCGGCATGTGTCCGGTCGCTGAAAAATTCGTTTTTAACGGCATCAAACCCCACGCGGTACGTCTCGCCTTTCGTGTTGGCAAGCACCAGTCCGAATGTTGTCTTTGCGCCTTCCGGTATCTCGATTTCCAGTTCGACTTCCATGTTAGCAGGTGAAAAACCGCTTTTTTGCGAGATATCCAGATTTTCGTTAACCTCTTGCCTTTCAATATTATACGAGCCTTTTCGCATTCTTTTAAGTTCCCTGGCGGGTTGGGAAAAAACACGCAGACCGGCAGATGTTTTTTCAAGGGTCAATTCACGCGGGATCGTCATCGCACTGCGCCAGTTTTTTGTCGGCACGAGCATGGCGTAGTCCCAATTGGACATCCAGCCCAGAAACAGCCGTCTGCCGTCCGGTTTCGGAATATCCGACCAGGTGACGCCGGCATAATTGTCTCTTCCCCAATCCAGCCACAACGCTTTCCCGTCCGATACGGATTCTTTGCAGGCGGGGTCAAGCGAAAAGGTCTTGCCGTCAAAATCGCCGATAAAATATTGTGTGCCCGAGCCGCCGTTGGGCGATCCGGGGTTGAGACTCTGGAGCAATACCCACTTTTTCTGGTTCGTGCCGGCCACGGTCATCGGGAAAAAATCGGGGCATTCCCAAACGCCGCCATGAGCGCCCCATTCTTTACCAAAATCGCTCAGATGCGTCCAGTGCTTCAGGTCGGGCGACGACCAGAATTTCACCTGGTCTTTTGCGGCAAAAACCATGAGCCATTTTTGCGATTCCTCATTCCAGATCACTTTCGGATCGCGAAAATCGTGTATGTGTTCAGTATTCGGTATCACAGGATTACCCCGGTATTTGGTCCATGTGCGACCCCGGTCGTTACTATAGGCGATGCTCTGGTACTGGAAATCGTGCCGCCCGGCTTTTTCGCCTTCCATCAGGTGCTGGGTGAATATGGCGACCAGCGGCGGCTTCCCGTTTTGCCCGAACCCGCTTGTATTGTTCCAGTCAACCACTGCGCTGCCGGAAAAAATGAGCCCCAGGGAGTCGGGGTACAAGGCAATAGGCAGATGTTCCCAGTGCACGAGATCCCTGCTCACGGCGTGTCCCCAGTGCATGGGACCCCATACGGTGCTGCCCGGATAATACTGGTAAAACAGGTGGTATTCCCCTTCGAAAAAGACCATGCCGTTGGGGTCGTTCATCCACATGCTCGGCGGCGTGAAGTGGAAATTCGGACGATATGGTTCGGGAGACATCTTTGCCTGATTCCGGGTGGTCTTGCAGGCAAAAAATACGCCGATGAAATAAAGAAGGGCCAATCTTTTTAGCATTGGGAATAGCGTTTTCTTCAAAAAAGTTATTTTACATGGGTCATCCCGAATTTTTAAATCACACAGGAAAATCTCTTTTCAACACACGATTGAAATCGCGGGAATGAAAAAACAAGCCATTAGGCAACGGTTTTAACCGTTTTAATCTGCCTAAACCGTTAAAACGGTTTGATAATCTGTGTTTTATCATCCTGATCCACGATTAAAATTTTGGGTTAAAATTCAGGATGATTCATATTGGGACCGGATGAGGGTTCTTGTGCCGGTAATTGTCAGGCGACCGGAGCCTGCACAAAATACAGACCTGACAGCAGTTTGCAGACTTATATGATGAGTTGTTTTTGAGAGGCAGGTCCGCATTCAGCGATTGAACGCGGAAGGTTTTTCCCGCACGCCCATTACGAGACGTGCAGGAAAAACTTTGTACAAAATCCCGCAGTGTCGGTAATATTGAGAAAACCGAAACAGACCAGTGTACCTCAAATAATAATGGCGCCGCATTGGCCGATACGTGTTTCTATAACGCGCCCGCTTTCTTTTTCTTCGTTTTCACCATGCCGTTTCCACCCGGCTTTCCTGCGCTTTTCAACCCGATGGCGAGTTCGAGCACCTCTTCCATTTTCGCCACGTAGTGAAAATTCAGGCCCTTTATGTACTCATGCTCGATTTCTTCCACGTGTTTTTGGTTGTCTTTACACAGAATGACCTCGCGGATTCCGGCGCGTTTGGCTGCGAGTATTTTTTCCTTGATGCCGCCCACGGGCAGGACTTTGCCGCGCAGGGTAATCTCGCCCGTCATGGCAAGGTAGGGCTTCAGGGGTTTGCGCGTAAAAGCAGACGTAATAGCCGTCAGCATGGTGACGCCGGCCGAGGGGCCGTCTTTCGGAATGGCGCCTTCGGGTATGTGGACGTGGACGTCGTTTTTTTCAAAAGCCTCGGGGTCGATGCCCAGGCGTTCTGCATGCGCTTTGATATAGCTGAGTGCCGTACTGGCGCTTTCTTTCATGACATCGCCGAGGTTGCCGGTGAGTTGCAGGCGACCGTTGCCTTTATTGAGGCTAACCTCGATGAACAGGATTTCGCCGCCCACGGCTGTCCAGGCCAGGCCGATGGCAACACCAGGTGCTTGTTGTTCCTGGTACACTTCTGCGTCGAATTTGGTAGGACCGAGTATGCCGTGCAGGTGTTCGGGCTTGACGGCAACTTCATAAGACTCTTCCATGGCGACCCGCTTGGCAACATAGCGCATGACGGAACCGATCTCGCGGTTGAGGTTGCGCACGCCGCTTTCAGCAGTATAACTCTGTACGATTTTCACCAGTGTTCTGTCGCTGATTTTTACCTGGGTAGGTTTCAGGCCGTGTTCCTTGCGCTGTTCGGGTATAAGGTGGCGTTTCGCGATCTGGACCTTTTCTTCCAGCGAATACCCGGCGATCTCGATGATCTCCATACGGTCGAGCAGGGCAGGCTGTATGGTGGACAGGGAGTTGGCGGTGGCAATGAAGAGCACTTTCGAGAGGTCATACTCGAGTTCGAGATAATTGTCGTAGAATGTCGTATTCTGCTCGGGATCAAGCACTTCCAGTAATGCCGATGAAGGGTCGCCGCGGAAATCCTTGCCTACTTTGTCGATCTCGTCGAGGATAAAAACAGGATTGCCTGCTTTTGCTTTTTTCAGGGACTGCACGATGCGGCCGGGCATGGCGCCGATATAGGTTTTGCGGTGGCCGCGAATTTCGGCCTCGTCGTGCAGGCCGCCGAGGCTCATCCGCACGTATTTGCGCTTGAGCGCGCGGGCAATGCTGTTGCCAAGAGAGGTCTTGCCGACGCCGGGAGGCCCTACGAGGCACAGAATAGGCGCTTTCATATCGCCTTTCAATTTCAATACAGCCAGGTGCTCAAGAATGCGCTCTTTTACTTTTTTCAGGCCGTAGTGGTCTTTGTCCAGAACTTCCTTCACCCGTCTGAGGTCAAAATTATCCTTCGTAAAGTCGAGCCAGGGCAGGTCGAGCAGTGTTTCCAGGTAATTGAGCCCGATTGCGTATTCGGCTACCTGCGGATTGACGCGGCGGAGTTTATTGATCTCGCGGGCAAAGGTCTCCTGCACGTTTTTGGGCCATTTTTTCTTGGTCGCCTTGCGTATCAGGTCGTTAATCTCTTCTTCCTGCGGATTTTGTCCCAGCTCTTCCTGGATGGTTTTTAGTTGCTGGCTGAGAAAATAGTCGCGTTGCTGTTTTTCAATATCCGTACGGACTTTTGCCTCGATCTGATCCTTGAGTTCCAGTAGTTGCAGCTCGGCATCCATGTGGTGCAGGATGGTGCTGGCTTTATCCTTGAGGTTATTGATTTCGAGGATATCCTGCTTTTCATTGACCTTGATGCCGAGGTTGGAAGCGATGAAATTCAGCAGAAAATTGTCATTATTGATATTTTTCAGCATCACTACTGCCTCCGAAGGAATCTGCGGCGACAGTTCAATGATCTGTTTGGCTGCATCCCGTACGCTGCTTAAGAGGGCGCGGAATTCCAGTTTGTTTTTAGGCTGTTCGTATTCGATGGTGCTGATCTGGCCGATCATGTAGGGGTCTTCACTCAGCATTTCATCGAGGTGAAAGCGCTTCCTTCCTTGCAAAATGGCAGTGGTGGAGCCATCCGGCATTTTCAGCAGTTTGAGGATACGCGCTATGGTGCCGACGCGGTAGAGGTCGCGTGTAGAGGGGCTTTCAATCTTGATGTCTTTCTGGGAAAGTACGCCGATATAGCGGTTGTCTTCATAAGCACGCTGTACGGCACGGATGCTTTTATCGCGGCCAACGGTGATCGGGGTGACAATTCCGGGGTATAATACAGTATTCTTCAAAGGCAAAACGGGCAGGGTGTCCGGGAACACCTCTCCCTGCTTGGCCTCGTCGTCGTCTTCCAAAGAAAAAAGCGGTACAAAGTCAGGTTCATCGTCCGACTGTTGTGGCATCAACCAATTTTCAAACATGCTCATATTCAGGAGGTTGCGAGTTGTCTGCCGCCAGGCAGTGTTTCCGGGGCGGTATGTGAATGATTATAAGACCGAGAAAAGTATAAAACAGTGACAATTTTCTCTGCAAACATTCGGATTCCCGGGGAATAATTCACAAAAAATGATATTTATGTCAAACTGACAGCAAAAATGCTGTGCTAAACGTCAACGGCAAAGGGTCAAATAGTTTGCCACAGACAAAATATGGTTGTTTTGGCATGTATGGACAAAAAGATTGCGACAAAAAGACAGACGAGGCGGGTATATAGCAAACGGCTGCCTCCCGGAAAGGAGGCAGCCGCTTTGAATTTTGCTAATTATTGCCGGATTACTGCACATCCCACCAGACGCGGGTGGAAAGCTTGTCCGGGCCGCCCAGCAGGGATACGCCTGTTGCATAACCCGTGGCGTTTTGCGTTTGCTCGTTGGTCGGATAGGTCAGACGCAGGGGGGCAGGGCTGTTGCCCGTGTCGAAAAGAGCGCCTTCAACCGGTGCTTCCAGTTTGTTGAAGTCGAGGCGGCGCCATTCGCACCAGCCTTGTACGCCTTCCATATAGAGGGCGATCCACTTCTGAACACCGATTTTTTGCTTCCAGTCGCCGGCGGCGGTGGCGTAGTCCACCTCGGTTTGCGCCAGGTAATTGCCAATGGCCGTGGCATCGTCGATACCCCATTCGTTCATGGATGCCGTGATGCCAGCGTTGTACCAGTCAGCAGCAGTGCCGGGTACATTCCAGCCGCGTTCCTTTGCCTCGGCGAAGATGAAGCACACTTCTGAATAGTTCATCAGGATCATCGGAGCTGTGGGAGCCAGAACGTCATAGGGGCGGAAACTTACGTTACCGGCTACTGCCTGTGCGCCGCTCGGCTGGCTGTAATCTTCCGGCGCCTCACCGGCAGCGGTCGATGCAGTCTGGCCGAAAGGACGTCCCTGAAAGCCTCCGCCATTCACTTTTTCGTCGACGAATGCGCCAACACGCGGGTCGTTCAACGGCGTCAGCGTTTTGTCGATCAGGATATTGCTGATGCAAAAGTCGGCGTCGCCGCGTTCTACGCGATCCTGATTCAGCGGGTTGTTGTTCGGCTGACCATTCAGGTAGGTAAAACGAGCGTTGTCGTCAATGCTCGTAAAGGCGCCGGCAGCAGCCGATTCCACAATACCTTTGGCCAGGGCCGGCTCTACATCAGACATGCGCATGCCAATGCGGAGGCGGAGGGAGTTGGCCAGTTTTTTCCAAAGGCTCATGTCGCCACCGTAAATGATGTCGGCACTTCCGTAGCTGTCATCACCTTCATCGATGTCGGCAATAGCGTTTTGCAGGTCGCGGTCGATACCGATGTAGACATCCTTTTGGCTGTCGTATTTCGGTGTGCGGTTTTCGCTGCCCAGCAGTGCTTCGCTGTAAGGAATGGGGCCCCAGATATCCGTCATATGATGATAGATGTAGGCCTTGAGGATAGTAGCGATCGCGTTCTGGTTTTTCGCTTTCGGCGTACCGGCCGCTGTGCTTGCGTTATTCAGTTTGATGATCTCATCCAGATCGCGCAGCGAACGGGAATAGTAGGAACCCCAGTAGGAGTTGATGATACCGGTACGGAAATTCCAGCGGCTCTCATCCGTGTAGTTGTTCTGCGCCCAGTATTCGGCTACGAGCAGGCCAAAACGTGCATTGAGCCATTCGTCCCAGATGTCGTCCGCCATGGCTTTTTCAGCGCTGGTGACCAGAAATTCGACGGGCACCGCGCTGGGGTTGTTCGGGTCAACGTTGATGTCCCCGAAGTTTTTGCCGCAGGAGACGGAAATCAAAAGTCCCATGACGGCGAGTAGATATTTAATATTTTTCATAATCAATTGTGTTTTAATTTTCTGAAAATCAGAATTTTAAAAATCAGAACTTCAGGCTTACGTTTACGCCGATCGAGCGTGTGCTCGGCAGGGCGCCGCCTTCGAGACCCTGGATGTTACCGCTGGAAATAGCGGAGTCCGGATCAACGTTCGGGATGTTTTTGTGGAGGATAGCGAGGTTGCGACCTACGACGCTGACTTTGATGTCCTGTACGCCGGAGTTGCCGAACCATTTTTTCGGAAGGGTGTATCCGAGGCTCATTTCGCGAAGTTTTACGAAAGAACCGTCGTACACGTCGGCTGCACCGATAACGTATCCGCCGTTGGCGAAGAAGTGATCCTGCGCGCCTACGGCTACGGTGTTAGCCTGGCCAGTAGACTGGTAGATTTCGTCGCCTTTCACGTTCGGGTCGCCTTCATTGGCTACGATCGGGTTGCCTTCGGCGTCGAAAGAAGCAAGTACGCCTTCTGCAACGACGCCGTTTTCGCGGATGTCGCCTTCAGCGGTTACAGCCAGAAGGCCAGAGTATTTACCCCAGGTATTGGTGAGCGAGAAGATTTTGCCACCTTTTCTGAAATCGACGAATGCACCCAAAGAGATGCCTTTGTAGTTGAAGCTGGTCATCACACCGCCTGTCAGATCGGGCAATACGCTACCCAGCGGAACGACCGTCGGCGTGCGCAGGTAGAAACCGTCGGCGTCTACCAGTTTGTTGCCGTTTGCGTCGTACAGGAAATCGTAGCCGAGGATGGTGCCGAAAGGCTTGCCTTCATAGGCGTTGAGCGATACTGCAAACGGAGCGTTGATGATCGGAATATTCGTCAGGGTGGGGTCGTCGGCGTTCAGGTCGACGATCTCGTTGGTATTTTTACCGAGGTTTAATGTGACATCCCAGTTGAAATTCTTCGTACGAACCGGAACGACATTAAGCGAAATCTCGAAGCCGGAGTTTTTGATTTCCCCTGCGTTGATGATCTGGCTGGTGTAGCCCGTAGTCGGCGTCGTGCCCAGCGGAATGATCTGGTTCAGCGTTTTGCCGGTATAGTAGGTAGCGTCAATATTGATGCGGCTATCGAAGAAACGAAGATCAAGACCTACTTCCTGCGAATTGGTCTCTTCCGGTTTCAGGTTGAGGTTGTTCAGCGTACCCGGGACCGTGAAGGACGGGTTGCTGCCAAAGTTGTCGAGAGAACTGTAAACCGTTCCGATCAGGTACGGGTTTGCGTCACCGCCCACTTTGGCCCAGCCGAGGCGGAGTTTACCGTAGTTCAGAATGTTGTTCTTGAGCAGTTCGGAGAATACGAAACTGAGTGAAGCGGAGGGATAGAAATACGAATTATTTACCTCCGGAAGGGTCGATGACCAGTCATTACGGCCAGTCAAATCAAGATAAAGCATTGATTTCCAGCCAAGTGTAAGGCCGCCAAAAACGCTTTCCACTTCTCTTTCCGTCAGTTGATTCTGTACATCCGGGCGCTCGAGAGAGTTCTGTACGCGATACAGACCCGGTACGTTGAGGCCGCCGCGTGTAGCGCCGAAACTGCGGTTGAGGTTCGTCCAGCGCTTGTTGCCTCCGACAAATGCAGTAACGTTGAGTTTGTCGTTGAACAAATATTTGTCGCCGCGCAGGATGACGTCGGTATTGGTTTCGTCGAAACGGTACACGTCTTCCGAATAATAAGACGTGGAAATACTGCCGACAGCGATGCGCTCTTCGCGTTGCTCGTTGTAGAAGTCTTTCAACACGCGACCCGTCAGGCTCAGCCAGTCGTTTAGTTTCCAGCTGATGCCCATGTTGCCGAACACGCGGTTGCGGCTGTCGTTCTCGAAGTTTTCGTAACGCGTCCAGTACGGGTTGTCCCAGTATTGCGGGTTGGGGTTGTTGGCGCTGATACGGTTCCAGGTGCGCTGCGAGCCGTCCGGATTTTTGTAATCACGCAGGTCGTCGATGACGAGTTCGCGGTGCCACCACTGGTTGAACATTTGCGCAACGTTCAGGCCATTACCGTCATAACCGGTAGACGAGCGACCTACGGCGCTGTTGCCGACGTAGTTGACGCCTACGAATGCTTGCAGTTTCTCGGAGAGTTTCGCGTCGCCGTTGAAACTTACCGTATTGCGCTTGAGCGTGCTGTTCGGGAAAATACCGCTTTGGTCGAGGCGGTTGTAAGCAAGGCGGAAAGTTGCCCGCTCGTTGCCGCCGTCCAGTGCGATACCGTTGCTCCAGGTAGAACCTCTTTCATAAAAATCCCTCGGGTTGTTGGGCGATGCCGTCCAGGCACGTGACTTGCCGAAGTGTTGTGTATCCCAGGAATCGTAGGAGTTCCAGTCGCGGAAGTACAGGCCCTGCTGGTTTGTTCCGAAACCGTTGCCGAAAGAATAGCGGTTTTGGCCGCTGGCGAATTTCAAATTTGCCAGGTGCTGGAAATGCTCGTCGGTGGAAATGTCGAATTTTGTACCGAAACTTTCGTCCACGCCATAGAACGGAACAAGGTCGAAGGACTGATAATTACCTGTTACGGCGCCTGCGGAGTTAAAGGTAGTGACGGGAATCTTGTAGTATCCCGAGCCATCGGCGTATCCGCGCGGGCGAAGATCGACGCCACCGCCATAACGGTTTTGGTAGTCGGGCAGCACGAGGATATCATCCGACGTGAAGTTGCTCGTAACGGTAACACCGATGCCTTTATGGGCTTTCTGGGTACCTTTTTTGGTCGTTATCATGATAACGCCGTTCATGCCGCGCGAGCCGTAGAGTGCGGCAGCCGCCTGGCCTTTCAGTACGGAAATGCTTTCAACATCATCCGGGTTAATATCCTGGATGGTGTTGCCGTAGTCATAACCGCCGCCACCGCGGCGCTGGTTGTTGGTAGAGAAGTTTGAGTTATCCATCGGTACGCCGTCCACGACGAACAGCGGCTGGTTTTCGCCGTTGATCGAACGGATACCGCGGATAAGAATACGGCTCGAACCGCCGAGGTTACCCGAACTGCCCACCACGGACACACCTGCTGCGCGACCTGCTAACTGGTTGACAATGTTGGCATCACGGACGTTGGTGAGGTCTGAACCGTTGATTTTCTCAACGGCGTAACCCAATGATTTTTCCGAGCGGTTGATGTTAAGAGCGGTAACAACTGTTTCATCCAGCTGGATGCCCGCTTTCAGTACGACATCAACTACATTGGAAGCACCCAGGTCTACCTCCTGCGTGGCATATCCGGTGTAGTTAATTACGAGTGTCTTGCCATCGGCAGGAACATTGATGGTGTAACGGCCATTTACGTCCGTAAATGTGCCTACACGGGTGTCTTTGACGCGCACGGTGGCGCCAATGAGGACTTCGCCGTCGTCGCCGGAAACTGTACCGCTAACGGCTCGCTGTGCAAGAGCTATGCTCATAACAGCGAAAGTCAACCAAATGGTTGTAAGTAATCGCTTCATGCTAAAAGTTGATTTGGTTAAAAAATTTTGAAAACGGATTACAAGCGAAATGAAATCTTGCGGAGAAGATCACAAAACCGCGCTGCCGGTCATTTTTGGCGCCTGATTTCAGGGCCGGAATTGCAAAGATAATGTTAATTTTTCGAGTCGTTTCCTGTAAACTCACCTTGCAGGCTAAAGTTTTGGGATAGACAAAATAAAAAACGAGCCACCGCGTGACCGCGATGGCTCGTCTACTGTTGATGTTAAGTGCTTAATATCAATTAGTTATCCCACCAGACTTTGTCCGTGAAAATATTCACAACCGGTGTGTTCGAATTGAACACTTCTTCCGTCTGCGGATACGGATAACGCCTCGGAATACTGCTTCCGGTATTTGGCGTGAGGGCCGGAATGCCCGTGCGGCGCCAGTCGGAGAACGATTCCGGGTTGCAGAAAAGTGCCAGGTATTTCTGCGTCATGATATGGTCGAGTGTCACATTACCGACGCCGGGATCTACGGAGGCCTGCGCCAGGTAAGTGGCCGGGTCGAGTCCAAGTTCGCCGAAGGCAGCTGTAATACCGCCCACATACGCATCGTGAATATCCTGGGCGCTACCACTGGTGCGCTGGAGGCATTCTGCTTTGATAAAGTATGCTTCGGCAGCCGACATCAGCGCCCAGTCCTGGTTGCTTACAAACCAGGGGTGGTCGGTGTCAAAAATATGGTTGAAAACTGCGTCGCGTGGGTCATTCAACGTCGTCATCAACTCCACCATTTTGGCGCCTATTTCGATATCGCCGCGCTGCTCGTTGAACTGGTACCAGGGTGCTGCGCCGCTGGCTCCGAAAGGATAACGTGCATCCACTCCGCCGCTCGTCCATCCGCTGGCATTGATCGAGCTCAGCGCTTTTTGATAATTGCTGCCATCGCGTTTGCCCAGGTGCAGGTACATACGTGCCTGTACTGCGCTTGCAAAGGCTTTCCATTTGGCGATATCACCGCCATAGATCAGGTCGACACTTCCGCCGGCGCTAACCGGGCCTGCCGCCTGTCCGAGGTACTGGATGGCTTCGGAAAGCAAACGGTCGATCACCTTGTAAATATCTTCCTGTGAATCGAATTTGGGTTGCAGGTTGTCGGTACCCTGGAATGCTTCGCTGTATGGCATGTCGCCGAAATGGTCGGTGGAAAGCATCAGGTAATAGGCCGTAAGCACACGTCCTATACCGGAATAGTTGTTGTAACCGTCGGCATCTGCCTTTGTTGTCAGTTGTTTCAGGTCCATCAACGCGCTGTAAACGCTGAAACGCCACACGTTGTCCACGTCGTCGGGGCTGAGTCCGTATGCATTCAGGACCACCCACTGGCGGTTGAATCCTTGCGCGTGTTGCGTGAACATACTGGTGTAGCGGGAAAATTCGCCGCCGTGGCTGTAAGCAATTTCACCTTCGATGGAAGGCAATAGCGTATTGACAGGCACATCCTTTGGTTTGGACGGGTCGTCATTGAGGTCCTTGAAGTCGCAGGAAGACCAGAGGGTCAGCGCAACTGTTGCCAGACTATATTTTACAATATTTATGAATTTCATATTCAGAAAATTGATTGTTAAAGTGAGGAACAATTAGAACGTAGCGCGCAGGCCGATCGAGTAAGTGCGCGTACCCGGCATGTTGAAATAGTCGAGGCCCTGGCCTTCGGCAGCGCCGATAAGACTGGTCTCGGGGTCGATGCCATCGTAAGGCGTAAAGAGCAGCAGGTTACGGCCGCTCAATGTAACGGTCAGGTCGCCCAGCGGTGTTCTGTCGAGAACGGATTTCGGCAGACGATAGAAGATGGATGCTTCGCGGAGACGTACCCAGTTCGTTTTCTGGATAAATGTTTCCGCTACATCGCCGAAGCCGCCGCCGTTACCCTGATACCAGTTTTGATCAAGCGCTACTTCAATATTGTTAGCCGTTCCGTCAGATGCTTTCACACCCTTGAATACGGTTTTTTCGCCGCGGTTTTCGGTTGATTTGGCGGTGCCGAAAAACACCAGCGCGCCTTCTGTTCCGTTCCACATCTGGCCGCCTGCCTTGATATCCCACAGGAAGGAAATGCCGATGTTTTTGTAAGTCAGTACGTTGTTGATGTTCAGGATATAATCCGGATTCGGATTTCCGATCACTTCGAGCTTGTTAGAATATACCGGATACCCGTAAGTATCGCTGCTCGGGTCGTCATCGATTACCAGCTGGCCTGCAGCGTTGCGCTGGAATGTGCCGCCATATATCTGGCCGAATTCCTTGCCTGCTACGTGGTAGATGGCCGTGCCTTCAAATCCTTTTACGAACAACTGGTTCAGACCGGGAGCAAGTGTGTCAACTACCGAACGGTTGCGGTTGAAGTTGACGCTCATGTCCCAGTTGAAGCTCTTCGAACGTATGATCCCCAATTCGAGCTGGAGGTCGATACCCTTCGTGCTGATGGCTCCCGTGTTCAGGAATGCATTGGTAAAGCCCGTCGAACCGGCAATCTGGGCAGGTACGATAAGGTCTGTTGCCTTGCGATAATAGTAGGATGCGTCGATGCCTACGCGGCTGTGGAAAAACTTAAGCTCAACGCCACCTTCATAGGTATTGGTAAATTCAGGTTTCAACTGACTGTTACCCAATACGTTATCAAGCGTAAATGCGCCGGGGATAAGAAGACCGTCGGTCCAGCCGTCGTTCGATTTCGCGCCGGAATAGTATGCACGTGTGGCGTAGGTGGGGGCATCCTTTCCAAGTTTGGCCCAGCTGCCGCGGAGTTTACCATAGGAAAATGCACCTGTGGTGTTCATATTAAGCGCTTCCGAGAAAACCCAGGAAAGGCTGACCGATGGGAAGAAGTAGTGGTTATTGTCTTTCGGCAAGGTAGACGACCATTCATTACGGGCGGTAACGCCGAGGTAAAGCTGGTTTTTCCAGCCGATGTTGGCACTGCCGAGAATGGCAAAACGCTTCAGTTCATCGTCCGTAGACTGTGATACGATCGAGGCGGCATTGGCGATATTGTAGAAATCGGGCAGATTGAAGCCGTCGCCGCGGGTATAGTCATTTTTCAGACTTTGCTTGTACTGGTTCACACCAACCACGAAATCAAGCGAAAAGTTGTCGCTGATGTGCGGATTGCCGGTAAGCAAGCCGTAGGTGTCGAAGTGCTGGTAGAAATAGTTATCATACAGAATACGGCCTGCAGGCGTTGTGCGCGAGTTGATATCAAATGCAGAAACACGCTTGTCGGCCCAGAAATCAGTACCGGTTTTAGCCGTGACGGTCAGCCAGCTCAGCAGTTGATAATCGAGCTGGAATACGCCGAATACGCGGTTGACATCGTCGGTGAACGGGTTCTTGTTAACCGTCCAGAACGGATTGTCATAACCGCCGCCGCCGCGATAGTTGCGCTGTTTGCCGCTTTCCAGAATATAGGCTTTCGGGTCGTCGGCCGGCGAAGAGGAGCCGTTCGAGTTGTCGAAACTCGGCGGTGTACGCAACAGGCCGAGCATGACGCCTGAAGTGTTGGACCCCTGCTGGATACGATCGCCACCCGATTTGGAATAGTTGATCGTTGTCGAAGCGGTGAATTTCTCCAGGAATTTGGTTGAAGCGGATGCTTTTACGGTGGTTCGTCTCCAGATGTTTTTAGGAATGATGCCTTCCGATCTGGTATGGCCGAGCGAAATACGGAAATTCGTCACGTCATTGCCGCCGCCAAAAGCCAGCGAGTTTTGTGAAGTGCTGCCGCGCTGGAAAAATTGCTTCTGAGGATCGATGGGTGTTACTTTCGACTTGGCAGCCGGATTGCTTTGACCAACGATGTGGCCGCGCGAATCGTAGAAATACGGTACATCGTCAAAGCGCAGTGTATCGATCAGGGCGCCCCAACTGCCGCTGCCGCTGGTCTCGCCGCTGGCATAAACGCCGCCGGATCCCTTGGAGTATTTTTGTTGCAGCGGAACGTATTTGTTTACCTCATCGATCGAGTAGGAAGTGGCGTATTCTACGGACAGACCCTTGCGGTTTTTGTCTGATCGGCCCCTTTTCGTAGTAACAAGTACAACGCCGTTAGCAGCGTTGATGCCGTAGAGTGCGGTTGCTGCGGAACCTTTCAATACCGAGATCGTCTCGATATCTTCCGGGTTCAGGTCCATTGCGCGGTTCGAGTTGGCTACACCGGAAAGACGGTCATTGCTGGAACGGTCCGCGCCGGTCGAAATTTCCGTATTGTCCAGGATAACGCCGTCGACCACCCAAAGAGGCTGGTTGCCAAGCGAGAGGGAGTTGGCGCCACGAATTTGTACGTAGGAACCTGCCCCGGCAGCGCCCGAAGAGCTGATGATGTTGACACCGGCAGTTTTCCCCTGGAGGGCTCTTAACGGGTCAATGGCGGAGGCCCTGTTCAGGTCTTCAGCATTAACCTGCTGAACCTGGTAACCCAGGGATTTGGATTCGCGGGATACACCGAGGGCCGTAACAACGGCTTCACCCAGGCGTACGCCTGCAGGTAATACAACGTCTACAACGTTGGAGGCGCCCAAAGCAACCTCCTGCGTGGTATAGCCGGTATAGGAAATTACCAGCGTTTTGCCCTCCGCAGGGACGTTGATGGTGTAGCGGCCGTTCACATCCGTAAATGTGCCCACACGGGTGTCTTTGACACGCACGGTGGCGCCGATGAGGGTTTCGCCGTCGTCGCCGGTAACTGTACCGCTGACAGCTCGCTGTGCAAAGGCCATGCCTGCAACAGCCAATACCAACCCAATGGTGGTAAGTAATTGCTTCATACTTAAATTTAATTTGGTTAAAAAATCAGATAACAGTTCGCGAATAAAAGAAGATTTAAAGGGGCAACAGGATTATGACGGTGCTCTATTCCGATTTTACATCGACCTGCACAGATGGCACCGAACCGACAAATGTATTGCAAATTTATCAGCAAATGTGTGGTTTGCCAACTCTTTGCAAGAGTAATAATTGCCTGAATCAGGCGGAAGCAGGACAATTCATTTGGAAGTACGGCAAAATGCGGTTTTTTGTAGCAAAAAAGCGCTTTTTTGCATATAAAAAGGGCCGCCCATGTTTGCCATGAGCAGCCCTTATTAACAGTGAATCAGATGATTTTAACACTTATTCATCCCACCAGACCGGCTTCAGAATGTCGGTAATAGAGGGGTTGGGCGCATTGGTATTGTACAGACGCTCTTCCTGGGGGGTGGGCAAACGGCGCGGGATACCGGCAACGAGGCCGACCGGGTTGGGTGTCAGTTGCGGAATGTTCGTGCGACGCCAGTCATTATACGACTCAAACTGCGTGAAAAGCGCCACGTATTTGTGTGTCATGATCTTTTCCAAAGTTACCGTCGCACCTGTTTCACTGGCCTGGCTTGTAATATAGGTGTCGGGTGCTGCCGCCCCGGTGACCTCAAGAATATGGGTTTTGATGGCTTCGTTGAGTGCGGCGGCGGCGCGGGCCTTGTCGTTGGTACGCCATGCTGCTTCCGCTTCAATGAATTTGGCCTCAACATAAGTGACCAGGGGCGAAGGCGCAGCCGGCGATGCGAAATATGTGCCTACATCGGAGGTCGTAGTGCTTGTCGAGCCGAGCGGCGTGCCGGAATATTCACCGTTGACGTCTTCCGTTGCATAGAACGACAAACGAGGGTCATCGATCGACTTGAGCAGGTTCACAAAGCCTTCGGACATTTTGATATAGTCGGCGCGGTCGTTTTGGAATGCAAACCACTGGTTCAGCGAGTTGCCGTCGCCCGGGAAAATCGCATTGCAATCGCCGTCGGGGCCCGCCAGCCCTGCTGCATAGGCCGCGTCGAGCGCCGCCAGGGCACGCGTGGCCGAACCCGCGGGATCGCGTTTGCTCAGGTGGTTTTCATAACGCGCCTGTAAAACATGAGCGGTTATGATCCATCTGCTTACATCGCCGTTGAAAATCAGATCGTCGGTAGCAGGCAGCACGATGTTGTCATCGGCGGATTTGGAAAGGTCCGTAATCGCCTCGGAAAGAAGCGTTTGCATATCCTGGTACACCAGTTGCTGCGGGTCGTATGCAGGGCTGTAATGCGTCTCTCCTTCCAGGCCCTTGCCAGCCTCCCGATTGGGTATATCGCCCCAGAGGTCGGTCGTAATGCCCAGGTTCATTGCCTTCATCACCTTTCCGATGCCCCGGTAGTGCGGGTTCGATTCGCCGGCCAGATCGATGAGAATGTTGCAATCCGTAATGGCCGAATAAATCGATTGCCATTCGTTGATATTGTCGCCTTCCCGAAGCGAATAATTGGCAATGTCCTCCAGTTGCGCCTGCGTGCCCGCACATTGTTGCGTGAGTACGGTGCTCATACGGGCCAGCTGACCGGTATAGTGGGCAAAGGTTGCTACTTCGATGACAGTGGTCAGTAGAGCCGGGTTGGTTTCCGTTGGCGAGTTGGGCGATATTTCATAGCCGTCCACAAAGTTGCTGCAGGACGAGCTACCCAACAAAAGCAAGATGGTTAACAGGCCTGCACTGAATATATTTTTCATATCTCGTTTGAATTTGAAAGTTAGAAGCTAAGGTTGACCCCGAGGATGTACGATTTGGTACTCGGCATGTTGAAGTAATCAAAGCCGCCCACGTTCGATCCCGCACCTGTCAGAGAAGTTTCCGGATCAACACCCGTATAGTCGGTGCTTAACCAGAGGTTCCGGCCGGTAACAAATACATTTACGCCGCGCACGTATTTATTGCGCATTGGAATATTGTACCCCAAGGTCAGTTCGCGCAAACGCACCCATGATCCTTCCTGCACGGTTTGTTCGACGGCAGCGGCGCCGGAGTCCCCTACGTAGTTGGAGAAATATGAATTTGCCGAAATTTGGACATCGTTTGGCGTCCCGTCCGAAATCGGATGGCCGTTGTCGTCTGTTCCCGTGATTTTCACGCCTTTGATCACAAACGTGTGGTCGCGGTCAGCGGATGCCTGGGTCGTTCCAAACCGGTTTAGCCGGGCATAGGTGCCGTTCCAGAGTGCGCCTCCCTGCCGGATATCCAGCAAGGCGCTGATGGTTACGCCGTAGACTTCGAAAACATTGCGGATGCCCGCCGTCCAATCGGGATATGGATTGCCCACGTTGCCGCGCAAAGGATCAACCATAGGCAGGCCGTTCGCCTTGATCAGCAGCTGGCCGTCGGGCGTGCGTGCCCAGCGGGTGGCGTACAGCGCGCCGTAGGGCTGACCAACGATAGCATAGGAACCGATGGACGAGAAAGCCGTTTCGATGTTGATCTCGTCGACGCCTTCTGCCAGTTTGGTTACCTTGTTCCTGTTGGCAGTGAAATTGCCTTCAATATCCCATTTGAACCGTTTTGTGGCGATCGGGTGCAAGGCGAGTTCGATTTCCCAGCCTTTGTTCTCCATGGCACCGATGTTGGTGTACACATCCTGGAAGCCTGTGCTGCCCGCCAGCGGCCGCAACACGAGCAGGTTGGTGCTCTTCTTGAAGTAATAGGTTACGTCGAGATCGATTTTGTTGCGCAGAAACTTCAGGTTGATACCACCCTCATAGGTCGTATTCAATTCCGGCTCCAGGTTTGCATTGCCCAGACGGCTGCTCAGACTGAAACCGTTCTGGCCTCCGTACGGGAAGCCGAATCCATCGGTAAAGCCGTCGGTAATGAAGGGCGCTACGTAGTAAGTGACGGTGCGATAGGGTGCCGGTTCGATACCAGCCCGCGCATAGCTCGCCCGGACCTTTCCGAATGACAATATCCGGTCGGATGGAAGCATTTCAGTGAACACCCATGACAGGTTGGCGGAGGGATAGAAAAAGCCTTTTTTGCGGGCATCGGCGCCGAAGGTGGAGGCCCAGTCGTTACGCCCCGTGAAGTTGAGGTACAATTGATTGGCGTATGAAAGACCCAGGTCGCCAAAAATACCGGCGATCCGCTTCACATAAGTAGTCTGGCTGTTGTACAAATCGGAAGCGTTGCTCAGGTTGTAGAAACCCGGTACGGCGAGGTTGCGTCCGCGCGAAAAGGCATCGTCGTCTTTGCGGGAATTCAGGTTGGTTCCGATAGTAAAGTTTACGCCGAATCTGCCTTCCATTTGGGGTTTGAAAACGGCAAACATATCGGTATTGACCTCCAGGTGATGTTTGGCGTTTTCCCATACTTCACCTACGGGAGAAGGCGGGTCCTGTGCGCCGACCGCGAATATTTGTTTGCGATTGTCCGAATAGGCATCAGCGCCTATGCGTGCCGTCAGGTCGAGCCATGGCATGAGCGCCAGGGTGCCGCCGATGTTTCCTGTAATACGGTCCACATCACCCGTCAGCGGGTTGTTGTACGCCGACCACAGGGGGTTGTCATAGGCTGAAAAATACGTCCACGACTGGCCGTCGCGCGTGTCGTAGCCATTTGCTCCCGGCCCGCCGACGATGTTGAAGCTCGGAGGCATACGCGTCAGCCCGAGCATTACGCCCGAGAGGTTGCTGCCGTTTTGCGCCTTGGTGTCTTTTGTGTTGGTGTAAGACGCTGCGCCGGACAATTTGAGCTTGCCAAATTGCGATTCGGAGCTCAGGCGGAAAGAATTGCGATTCAGTTTGGTATTTGGAACGATACCCGTCTGGTTGGAATTGCCGTAAGAAAGACGCATGAAGGTATTGTCATTCCCCATGGAGAAAGCAACGTTGTTGTTCCAGGTGACGCCCCGGTCGAAATAGGTATCGAGGTTGTCATAAGCCTGTGCAACTTCGGGTATGCCTGCCGTGCCGATGCGTGGCCCCCAGCTAAGCGGCGTTTCCGGCACGTAGGTTCCGCCCGCGCTGGTGAGCGAGCCCCCGCCTGTACCTTGTCCGTAAGTCTTTTGCAACTCCGGCAATTTGTTGACTTCGTCGAATGCAACGCTGGAGCTGACGTTTACCGAAAGACCTTTGGAGCCTTTTTTGGTGGTAATAAGCAAAACGCCATTGGCTGCGCGCGTTCCGTACAGCGCCGCTGCGGCCGGGCCTTTCAGGATATTGACACTTTCCACGTCGGCGGGGTTGATGTCGAGTGCGCGGTTACTGTTGTTGACGCCGTTCAGGTTGGCGTTGAACGGATAGTCAGACGCAACGGAGCCCAAAGTCTGGTTGTCATAAGGGACGCCGTCCACGACAATCAGCGGCTGGTTTTCACCCGTGAAGGTGGAGTTGCCGCGGATCAATATTTTGGCGGATGCGCCCGGTGTGCCGCCCGAACCGATCACCTGAACGCCGGAGGATTTGGCAGCCAGACCTTCGATGACGTTTACCTCGCCAGAGCGGGTTACTTCATCGCCTTTTACGCTGGTAACCCCGTATCCAAGCGATTTTTCTTCCCGGGTAATGCCCAATGCGGTCACAACGGCTTCGGAAAGAACTTGCCCGGAAACGAGCACAACGTCTACCACGTTGGATGCGCCAAGCGTAATTTCCTGGGTGGTGTACCCGGTGTAGGAAAAAGTAAGAACGGTTGAGCCGGCCGGGACGTTTACTGTGTACCGACCGCCTACGTCCGTTACGGCGCCAGTGCCGGTGCCCTGCACCCTGACGGAAGCGCCGATGAGCGATTCGCCGTCATCGCCGGTAACTGTACCGGAGACCACGCGCTGCGCGATGGCAAGCCCTACTGACATGAGTAGCAAGCCCGCCGTTAAGAGAATTTTCTTCATACGAAACAGAGATTTGTGAATGAATTGAATGTTGGTATTAAAAGAAACACAGTATGTGGGTTCTGTAGCCGCAATTGCTTTCTGGAGCGAATGAGATGATCTGAAAAAGAGCGACTTCCCATGGTGCATACTTAAAAATCCCCCTATTCGTATTTCCCGGAAATAGACGAACACGCTTGCTGTGTAACCGAACGGCAACTTTGAATGACGGAATGCGAATTAAATAATTTAACCGAATTTTGATTATAAATAATTGATTGCCAATAATTTAAAACTATAAAGATGATTTTTTTACATTTTTTTCAACCACGCATTAAGGGCGGAATTACGTGCGGTTACCGATTGAATAGTTCTGTTCGTCTAATTAAAACCGGGGGCGGGTATATCCCGGGGCGCGTCGCATAATATCTTTGGGCCCGAATTTCAATCCGTATTGTATGATCACATTGCCTGACATTGCTTCTTTGCGCAGAAGTTACGCCCTCGAATCTCTCTCCGAAAATGATGTATTGCCCGACCCTGTCTCCCAATTTGCAGTTTGGTTCGGGGAGGCCATGAACAGCGCGCTTCCCGAGCCCAATGCCATGACGCTTGCCACGGCCACTCCCGACGGACGTCCCAGCGCCCGCACCGTTTTACTGAAAGGTTTTAACCACGAGGGTTTTGTGTTCTATACAAATTATGAAAGCCGAAAGGGACAGGAATTGACCCTGAATCCGCATGCCGCGCTGTTGTTCACCTGGCTGGAACTGGAGCGCCAGATCCGGATCGAGGGCACGGTGGAAAAGCTGGATCCGGAGGAATCGCGCATTTATTTTCAAAGCCGCCCGAAAGAAAGCCAGATCGGCGCCTGGGCAAGCCCGCAAAGTCGTGCGATCGACGGCAGGAATGTGCTGGAAAGCCGGGTAAGCGAATTGCAAAATGAATATGCCTCCGAGGCAGTGTTGCCGTTGCCATCGTTTTGGGGAGGATTCAGGCTGAAACCCGGGCTGGTTGAATTCTGGCAGGGGCGTGAGAGTCGCCTGCACGACCGGATTTGCTATACCCGGGCGGGTGATGAATGGAAGATAGTACGGCTGGCGCCATAGTGTTCCCTTTCCAAACCCGATTTGTATGGAAACCATGCTTCGACCCAACCAGGCGCGCGCCCGCACAACGGCCGGCGTCTTCGCGGTGTTGCTGTTGTCCAATTGCTTCCTCATTTATGGCAACCTGTATATGCTTCAGGTAATGCGGAATCCGCATGCTACTGCCGGGGAGACTTACGGGGCCGCGCTGCTGCTCAGTATTGCGTTCCTTGCCAATTGGGTATGCACGGTCGCTACGGTCTTCTTCTTTATCAGGTGGTTCCGGCGGGCTTATTTCAACCTTCATCTTCTGGACGGTGTGCGGTTGAGCCGGACGGAAGGCTGGGCCGCCGGGGCCTGGTTTGTTCCTTTCATCAATTTATACCTGCCCTTTTTTATCTTCCGGGAAATCTGGATGCAAACGCAGCGAAATATCCCGGAAAAAATCGCTCCGGTCAGTCCCGGTATCCTTTGGGTCTGGTGGGCGGGTTTGTTAGCCTCGTATTACGGTGTCAATATTCTGGGTTGGTTGTTCCAGACAGAAGATATCCGGGAAAACATGATCCGGATGAGCAGGCTGGCGCTCCAGGCGGAATTCGTGGTCATACCCGCCATTTTGCTCACGATATACGTCGTTTTAAGAACGGCATCTTTTGAAAAGGATCTGTTTGAGGCGCGAAACAGGCCCGATATCTCCGATCACCTGATCAACCCCTGAACAGGCGACGGAGACGGCCGGCAGTTTTTTCCCGGTTCCCGGACTCGCTTTAAAAAACGAGCGCTATCCTGAAAACGGGATAGCGCTCGCTATATATCGGGTCTGTAGAATATACAGATTACGGATTCGGGATACGCAGTACCTGGCCTACCTCGATGAGATCCGGATTTTTCAGTTGATCGCGATTGGCTTCGAATATCTGCTTGTATTTCATCATATCGTCATAGTAATGCTTGGCGATTTTGCTCAGGCTCTCGCCTTTCGTTACGGTATGCATGGCGTAGACATCCGGATTGGCAACCTGAATGTCGGCTACGATATCGGTTGGGCTCACACCGCCCACTGCCTTGATGGCATCCCAGAGCTGGTCTTTTTCATGACCGAATTGTACGGTGCCCCATACACGCAGAATGCCGTTTTGCTCTTCTACGCGACCGTTTTGAACGTTTAGTTGTTCCCCAAGGCTCAATACGCTTGCGTATTTGTCTTTTACTGCCATAGTTGGTTTGTAAGTTTTAGTAAGGTGAAAGAAATGTTGTTAAGCTGTTTTGACTGATTTTCGGGCGAAAGTTACAGGGTTGAGGGTGATTATCCCAAAATTCAGGTTTGTTAGCAAAAAAATCACATTTGGGAGCGGTTTCGGCCCTTACCGGTTCATTCATTTTGAACGAGTAACATGCTCATTTCCCTCTTCCCGGATTTTCTTTCAAAAATGCTTTCCAGCCGGAAAAGGATTTTGCCGGCTTCAGTCCCGGCCCTTTAAATTGGTACCAGTGGCAGACGGCAGCGGCGAGGGCATCGGTTGCGTCAAAGTATTGCTCGCTGAAAGTTGTTTTCAGGATGTTTTCGAGCATGCCCGCAACTTGTTCCTTGGAGGCATTGCCATTGCCGGTCACTGCTTTTTTAATCTTTTTGGGCATATATTCGGTCGTCGAGAGGTTATTCACCATGCCTGCTGCAATGGCAACACCCTGTGCGCGGCCCAGTTTGAGCATCGACTGCGCGTTTTTTCCGAAAAACGGCTGTTCAATGGCCATTTCGGTAGGTGCATGCAGTTTGATCAGGTCCTGTACCTGTTCGAATATGTAGCGGAGTTTCAGGGTCTGCTCCGATCCGATGTGCCCAAAGGTTACAACGCCTATTTCCACAACCTTTATTGCTTTTTTGTCCGCGTCGATTATAGCGAATCCCAGCACGTTTGTGCCCGGATCAATACCCAAAATACGTGTCTTTTGCTCTTCCATTTGGCAAATGTACAAGGTTTCGGGTTTCCGGGTTTCGGGTTACAGGTTACAGGGATTGAGATTCATTTTCGTTTTAAGTTTTTAAGCGAATATGTTTTCATGTAAGTTTGCCGCTTAATTGCGATGCATTAATTCAAACCCTGAAACTGAAACCCTGAAAAACTTCAAACCTGATTTATGGACACAATAGGAATACTCGGCGCGGGTGCAATGGGCAGTGGAATCGCCCAGGTAGCCGCAGCAGCAGGGCATGAGGTAGTGGTGTGTGACAACCTCACCATGGCACTTTCAAAAGCGGGCAAATTCATACAGGCCTCCCTGAAAACCGGCGTTGAAAAAGGTAAGATCACCGATGCCGACGCCTATTCGCTTTTTAGCAGAATTCGTTTTACGGACCACATGAGCGAATTTCGCGCCTGCTCGATCATTATTGAAGCGATCGTGGAAGAGATCGAACAAAAGCAGATCGCTTTTAAAAGTATGGAAGCGATCGTGGGCGAACAGACAATCCTTGCCAGCAATACGTCTTCGCTGTCTATTTCGGCCATGGGAGCGCAATTGAAACACCCCGAACGGATTCTCGGCGTTCATTTTTTCAACCCGGCGCCGCTGATGCGACTGGTGGAGATCATTCCCGGTTTGCAGACACACCCTGAAATCGTGGAGCGCGGGAAAAACCTGATCGACAACTGGGGCAAAACGACCGTTATCGCCAGGGACACCCCTGGATTTATAGTCAACCGCGTTGCGCGGCCCTACTACGGAGAAGCGCTCCGGATTTATGAAGAAGGCATCGCCGACGAGGTCACGATCGACTGGGCCATGCGCGAGCTCTGCGGCTTTCGAATGGGGCCTTTCGAGCTGATGGATTTTATCGGAAACGACATCAACTATGCGGTGACGGAGGTTGTGTTTACCAATTTCTTTTTCGATCCCCGGTACAAACCCTCGTTTACCCAAAAACGCCTCGTTGATGCGCACTATTTTGGCAGAAAATCGGGCCGCGGGTTTTATGATTACCGCGAAGGAGCCAGTCTGCCGGAACCTACCCGCAATGAAGCCCTCGGGCGCGAAATTGCCAACCGGATCCTTGCCATGCTGATCAATGAAGCGGCCGAAGCGCTTTATCTGCGTATTGCCAACCGGGATGATATCGATCTGGCCATGACGCAGGGCGTCAATTATCCGAAAGGGCTGCTCGCCTGGGCAGATGAGATCGGCATACAAAAAGTAGTGGAAAAGCTCGATTCGCTCTATGTCGAATACCTCGAAGACCGTTATCGCTGCAGTCCGCTGCTGCGTAAAATGGTGCGGGAAGGCCGTTCTTTTTACTGATTGCCGAATTTATAAGCGCCGGGCTTAACCGATAAAGTCAACCTATGACGCCGCTCGAAGTTTTTCACCGCATGTTCGATAACGACCCGTACAGTCGATGGATGGGGATGGAGCTCGTGTCTGTGGGTGCAGGCACCTGCGCGCTCACCATGCGGGTAAGGGCGGAAATGCTCAACGGATTCGGCGTGGCGCACGGCGGCATTACTTTTTCGCTTGCCGACAGCGCCTTTGCATTTGCCTGTAATTCGCATGGCCGGCATGCCGTTTCGATCCACTGCAGTATCGAACACGTGGCGCCGGTTTTTGAAAATGACATACTGACAGCAACCGCAACGGAAGAAAACCTCGGGAATGCCGTTTCAAACTACGCGATAAAGGTTGTCAGGCAGGATGGCTCTGCGGTGGCTTTTTTTCGGGGCGTCGCCTACCGAAAATCCCGCGTTTGGGAGTGATTTGGCAAGGCAAATTGTATGGCAGTGACAAAACTCAGGTGGTTTTGTCATATACAGCCAGATGCTGCGACGTACCTTTGTCTTCATGAAAAGTTCGGTTTCTATCCTTATATGGGCACTTTTTATCGGAATGGCCGATGCCCAATCGCCTGCTCGCCGTGTTACGCTGGTTGAGTGCCTTGATATGGCAATGACCAACAGCGCCCAGTTAAAAAAAGCACGCCTCGACCGGCAGGGGTTTGAACTGCGCTTGCGCGAAAGCCGCAGCGCTGCATATCCACAGATCAGTGCAAAAGTTGGGTTTGAATATTCGCCCGTGCTGCCTACACAACTGCTGCCCGGCGAGTTGTTCGGTCAGGCCGACGGCACTTATATCCCGGCGCAGTTCGGCCGGCCCTGGCAACTGATGGGCGGGGTAACTGTCGAGCAACAGATATACAATGAATCCCTTTTTCGAGGCATACCGGCTATCAATGCAGGCCGGGCGATCTCAGACCTGCTGATCAATCAGACCGAGGAAAGCGTGTTGTACAGCACGTCTACTGTATTTTACCAGACCCTTCAAACAGAACAGCTTCTGCGGGCGATGGATGCCAATCTGGAAAAACTGGACGCATTGCAACGAATAGCGGAACTGCAACTGGCAAATGGCTATGCCATTCCGACCGACGTCAAACGCATTCGCGTGGCACGCACCAACCTCCAGACCCAGCGGCAGAACCTGCTGACCGCGATCGCCTCGCTCCGCCAGGCGCTTCAGTACCTGTGCGGCGTACCCAACGACGAGCGGCTTGAGCCTTTGGAAGAAATGACCAACCCGGCTGCCGATTCCCTGCGCTGGCAATCGCTCGTTCTCGAGCCCAAGAATACCACAGAGCACCTGTTGCTGCTTCACAATATCGAGCTCAACCGTATTCAGACTCGCAGCCTCTGGGCACAGGGGCTTCCCAGCCTTAGTGCGTATGCTACAGGGCTGTTTCAGACCCAGCGCGACGACGCGCGTATTTTTGACCCCGAAGGTCGCTGGTATGGCGCTGTGGCATTCGGCCTTAAGGTTGATATTCCGATATTCGACGGGTTTCGCCGGATCCGGAAAGTACGCCTGCTGAAACTGGATGCGCAGAAACTGGAAGAAGACATGCGCCAGGTCGATGAAGCCAAAATGCTCGAATTCATCCAGGCACGCGAGCAATTACATAACGCCCTTGATGCCCTTCAGACGCAAACGGACAACGTTTCGCTGGCACGGGAGATCACTGATAAACTTGTATTGCAATACAAGGAAGGGGTCATGTCGCTTACGGACCTGCTCAATTCCCAGACAGCACTTTCCGAAGCGGAAACGAATTACTGGCAACAGGTTTTTGCCTACAAACTCGCGGTACTCAAACTCCTCAAGGCCTCCGGGAGGCTGGATGAACTGAAGAAATCATAGAAAGGCTCAGGGTAGGGCTTTGCTACTGCGGATTACCGCTGTCCACAAAATACATCGCAATTTCCCCTTTGTTTTTGGCGGAGAGGTTGCCCCGGAACGTGCAGTGAAACACATGACGCACCTCCTGGTAAGTCGTTTCTGAAATATTGACCCTGCCGGTTTCGCCCCCCTGCTCCAGCCGGGCGGCGGTATTCACCGTATCGCCCCAGATGTCGTAGGCGAATTTGTGACTACCTACGACGCCCGCCACCACCGGGCCCGTATGGATGCCGATCCGCATTTCAAACACAGGTTTGCCTTCGGCAGATTGTTGCTGCATCAATGCCCGCAATTCGTTTTGCATTTCGAGTGCCGCCTTGACGGTGTCAACGGGGTGGGTTTTGTTTGGTGTGGGTAGCCCGCCGGCGCACATATAGGCGTCGCCGATGGTTTTTATTTTTTCCAGGCCGTATTTTTCAACGATGGTGTCGAAAAGCCGGAAACATTTGTCGAGTTCGGCGATCAGGGTTTCCGGCGATACTTGTTCCGCAATTTTCGTAAACCCTTTAAAATCGGTAAACATCACCGTAACGGAATCATAACGAACCGGTTGTACAAAGTTGTGCGCCTTGAGTTCCTCAGCCGTTTTTTCCGGCAGGATGTTTTTGAGCAGCCCGTCCGCCCGCTCGCGTTCCTGCTGAATGGCTTCATTTTTGGCTGCCAGTTCCCGGTTGGCGCGAGCGCGAATGCGGTTTCGGTTGAACAGCAGCGCTGCCAGCAGCAGGAGCGCCGCCGCTCCTCCGAGCAGGGCGAACTGGCGCGTGCGTGCCGATGCCAGTTCGGCTCCGCGTACACGAAGTTCCCGTTTCTGGTTTTCTATTTGTTCCTGTTTCTTCTGGTCTTCGAACAATCCTTCCTTACGGGCGTATTCCGAACTGATCTTTTCGTTGATCTTGGAAAAACGGTAATTGTCGTATTTCACCCGCCAGTCGTACGCCGTGGCGTAATCACCCATGCCGGCGTACACTTCGGCGAAGTCTTTATAGGCACTTTGAATATATTTTTCATCGCCGCTTTCCAGGGCGATGGTATAATACTTTCGTGTATAGTCGAGGGCTTTGTCAAATTTGCCGGCCCGGCCATAGGTGTCGCCCGTGGTATTGTACACCTCCATCAGCATCTGAATGTCGCCGAGCGGGCGGAATATTTCCTCTGCCCGCCGGAGGTATTCAAGGGCAATGGCATAATTTCCAAGGTGCTTCTGTGCATCCGCGAGGTTTGTGTACACATTGCCCTGGCCGGGCAGGTCGTCGAGGCGTTTCCAGATTTCGAGCGCCCGCATGTAGTATCTAATGGCAACCCTGGACGAATCCAGTTCATCCAGGGCGTTGGCATAATCGCCGAGGGCCTCGGCAAGACGCGCAGGATCATCCAGTTTTTCGCGCATCTGGAGTGCGCGATTATACCAGACCAGCGCCTGCGGGTAGCGGTCGAGCTCGTATTGAATATGGCCCAGCATGGTGTAGACCTTGGCAATGCCATCCTGATCTTTTTGGGATTCCAGTATCAGGCGGGCCTCCAGCAAATCTCTTTGCGCCTCCGGATACAGGCCCATCTCCTGGTAAGCGCCGGCTATGTTAAACAGTGCGCGCGCAATGCGGACGGTGTCACCCAGTTCGCGCTGGATGGCAAGGTTTTCACGCTGAAAAGCCAGTGAGGAATCGAAACGCCCCTGCATTTCGAACAGCACGCCGAGGTTGTTTAGCGAGGAACTGATGTCTTTCGGATCACCCAGGGCGCGACGCAGCCGGAGCGCTTTTCTATAATACTGCTCGGCTTTTACCATATCCCCCCTTATCTCTTCCACGACGCCCATGCCGTTCCAGGCGATTGCCTCGCCTCTGGGAAAATTCAGTTTTTGCGCCAGCGCGATCGCTTCCTGCAGACGGGCTGCGGCCTCGTCAGTGTGTAACTCGTTGATTTCCCACGCATAATTGGTTAAAAGTATAACGCGATGCGTGTCCTGAGCAGCTGTGGAAAGTGCACGGGCAAGGGAATCGGCCAGGGTAGCCTGGGCATGTAAAATGGCAGGCAGTAAAAATGCCGTTGTAAAAAGGACAAAAAATGTGGACCGATTTTTCATGCAGATGTAAATCGGGGATCGGCAAAACTAAGTACCCGGACATATCTGATTGATAAAATCCGCTTTGGTTTTTTGCGCCAATACTTCGTTATTTTTTTCAGCCGTAGCGCTGCTATGCCCTCAAAAAATGCCTTGTCTTGTCTCAAAATCCCTGCGTTTATTTTATAAATCAGATATGTCCGGGTACTTACATTTATTCCGTTGGACCCGACACAACACTACGCCGCTTTCAGACGCCCGAGGCGGGAACCTTCCAGTTTCGCCTCCGCGTATGCGCGGTCGATGACCAGCTGCTTCCCGGCGCTTTTGCCGGCAGTGGGCAATTCAAACATGGCATCGGTCAGAATGGCCTCGCAAAGCGAACGCAGTCCGCGGGCGCCGAGCTTGTACTCCATGGCTTTTTCCGCGATAAAATCGATGGCGGAATCTTCCATTTTCAGTTGAATGCCTTCGAGGGCAAAGAGTTTTTCATACTGGCGAAGCAACGCATTGCGCGGCTGAGTCAATATGCTGCGGAGGGTTTCAATATCGAGGGGGTCAAGGTGGACAACTACGGGCATGCGCCCCACGAGTTCGGGTATGAGGCCGTAGTTTTTTACATCCTGATGGCCGACATAATTGAGCAGATTGTCCTTGTCAATCCGCTCTTCCTGGTTTTTGCCGTAGCCGATCACCTGGGTATTTACCCGGCGGGCGATGATCTTGTCGATGCCGTCAAAAGCGCCGCCACAGATGAACAGGATGTTTAAGGTGTTGATTTTCACCAGTTTTTGCTCGGGGTGTTTGCGCCCGCCCTGGGGAGGAACGAGCACCTCGGCGCCTTCCAGCATTTTCAGCATGCCTTGTTGCACACCTTCTCCCGATACATCGCGGGTGATGGAAGGGTTGTCCTGTTTACGTGCGATCTTGTCGATTTCGTCAATGTACACGATGCCGCGTTCGGCCGCTTCCACGTCGTAATCGCAGACCTGCAGCAGACGCGAGAGGATGCTCTCCACGTCTTCGCCGACGTAGCCTGCTTCCGTGAATACGGTGGCGTCGACGATCGTGAACGGCACGTTGAGCAGTTTGGCGATGGTCTTGGCCAGCAGCGTTTTGCCCGTACCCGTTTGTCCGACGAACAGCACGTTGGATTTTTCGATCTCCACGTCGTCCGAGCCGGATGTTTTGCCAAATTGCTGGAGGCGCTTGTAGTGATTATACACTGCCACGGCCAGCACTTTTTTAGCGTCGTCTTGGCCGATAACGTATTGATCCAGAAATGTTTTGATATCGCGCGGAGGAATGAGGTGTATGGGGCCGCTGTAGCGGCTGCTTTTGCCCGAACCCTGTTCGCCTTTTTCGGACGGGACACCTGCTTTTCGAAGTTCCTGATCGATGATCTCCTGCGCTTTTTCAACGCAGACTTCACATATCTGCCCGTCCATGCCGGACACCAGAATCATCACTTCTTCTTCGCCGCGTCCGCAAAAGGAGCAGCGGTTTTGGGTGGGTTTGCCACGTTTTATCATAACAATATCGCGGAATGACTGAACCGCGTTGGTTTGGATGATTTTTAATTGTTTGCCGCACATGCGCGGATTTCGCCGATTGCGGTCCGAGGTTGATTATTGCGGGTTTTCGGGTTTGTATATTTCCCGCAGATTTCGCGGATTTCGCCGATTGCGGTCCGAGGTTGATTATTGCTGGCTTTCGGGTTTGTGTATCTCCCGCAGATTTCGCGGATTTCGCCGATTGCCGCCCGAGGTTGATTATTGCAGGTTTTCAGGATACTGGATTTATTGTCTCAGGCATATTTTCTGCGTGATCTGCGCAATCTGCGGGAAATATACGCAAAGGTACGGTAAAAAAGGCCCGGAGAAACGCACACTGCGCTGCTCCGGGCATATACTTTATCGAAAAAGGCTGTTAACTTTTCCCTTTCGGATTGTTGCGGTCGAGTACTTCGTCCACCAGGCCGTATTCTTTCGCTTCGGCGGAGCTCATCCAGTTGTCGCGGTCGCAGTCTTCCTCGATCTTTTCATAGGACTGACCCGTGTGATGCGCCAGGATATCGTACAGTGACTTTTGCATTTTTTTGATCAGTTTGTACGAAATCTCGATGTCCGAAACCTGGCCCTGGGCGCCGCCCATGGGCTGGTGGATCATCACGTGACTGTGGAACAGCGCGCTGCGTTTGCCTTTGGTGCCGGCTGCGAGCAGCACAGCGCCCATGGAGGCGGCGAGACCCGTGCAAATCGTGGCCACGTCGGGCGATACGTACTGCATGGTGTCGTAAATGCCGAGTCCGTCGATAACGGAGCCGCCGGGGCTGTTGATGAACATTTGCACGTCGCGCTTGGGATCGGTGCTTTCAAGGAACAGCAACTGCGCCTGAATGACGTTGGACACGTATTCCGTGACCGGCACGCCCATAAAGATGATGCGGTCCATCATCAGTCGGCTGAACACGTCGAGCGCCGCAGCGTTCATCTGGCGTTCTTCGATGACGTATGGCGTGAAGGCGCGGATACCCGGCGCCGTGGCGTCCATATACTTTTCGAGGTGCATGCCACTCATCCCGAGGTGCTTGGTGGCATACTTTTGAAATTCATTTTTGTCGAACATGATCTTATTCTTTTTGAGGCAAATGAAACAACTTTTCAGACAGCAGGTTGCGGTGTGAAAAAATGGAACTGAATTGCTCTACGAATCCGCCTGTTTTCCACGATGAATGCAGGATGATATACGATGAACGAAAATATCGGATTTCTATCGTTTATTTATCTTCCGCTACCGCCTGCAGCGCATCCGCCCGGTTTTGTTCGGCCTGCGACTTTTTCGTGATCTCGTCAATGATTTTGTGGAACTCGTCCGAGGGCACGGCCTTGTCTTTTATGGTCACCTGTTCCCGTACGGCTTCAAATATTTTGTCCGTTTCGAGGTCACGGCGGGTATCGGCCACGTCTTTTTCATTTTGCATGAGCCGCTCCACGCTGCTTTCAATTACATTGTCGGGCAAATCGGCCTGGAAATAGTTGCGCACACGCACCGAATATGCCTGCCGGAGGTCTTCGTCGCTTACTTCGAGCGCGAACATGGCCTTGATTTTGTCGCGCAGGAGCGACCAGCGGAGGTTGTCGGCAAAAGCGGGGTATTCGCGGTCGATCTGTTCGTCGTCAAGTTTGGTTTCGCTGGTGGTCTTGAGCCAGCGTTTCAGGAATTTTTCGGGCAGTTCAATGGGGTTTTGTTCCAGCAGGCGTTCCTGAAAAGAGCGCATCAGCAGCGCATTGGAGCGCACGTCGTAAAATCCGAGGATGCCCTTTTTGAGTTCGCCCATTGCTTCTTCACGGTTGCTCACACGGCCTTCGCCAAAATAGCCGTTGAAAAACTCCTCGTTCAGTTCGGCGTCCTGCACCCGGCTCACTTCTTCGATCGTGCCTTCGAACCAGTCGCCTACTTCGCGGTCGTCGTTCGCTTCCAGGTTCAGGATATACTTGCGGTACATGTCTTCTTTTTCCTGGTTTTCCAGTTGACGGGCATTAAAACGCAGCGTATCGCCTTTCTTCATGGTCAGCAACTGCGCTTTCAACTGCTCGTCCACCGTATCCTTCAGCAGGATTGTAATCGTGGTCGCCCAGCCGCCTTCTTTCACAGCGGCGTCGGCCGAGCCGTCCAGTTCCTTCGAAGCGATACGAAGAATGTCATTTTCCTGGATATCCGTTTCGGAACTGGACCTTGCACCCATACGCTTGCGGGCGTAGTTGAGGTCTTCTTCGGCGAGTTCGTCGAGGTTGGAAACGGTGAGTCGTTCGTACTTTTCTTTCTTGTCGAGGCCCTTTATGTCGAATGGCGCCACAAAACCGACTTCATAATTGACGGCGTATTCGGGCTCCAGGTCGTTGACCTTGAAAGAAAAACTCCGCTGATCTTCCGTAGGCAGCGGCTGGCCGAGCACGTCCAGTTTGCTTTCGCGCAGGTAATCGTAGAGGCGGTTGGAGAGCAGTTCGTTCAGCGTTTCGCTGAAAATTGAATTGCCGTAGAGTTTTTTAACGAAATCCATCGGCGCCTGGCCCTGGCGAAAGCCACGGATGGCAGCACGGGAACGGAATTTTTTAAGTTCGGCGTCGATTTTCGGTTTGATCTCCTCGCGGGTAACGGTGACGGTGAGAACGGCTGAGGTGTTGTCGATGTCTTTGCGGACAACCATAAATGTCGAATATTAGAAATTGGATATCTGGTTGAATATTAAGGGGTTGAAAAGGGCTGAAAGCGTTAGTCAAATCGTGTGGCCGGCTTCACGGGTCCACCCAGGCAAATTCTGTAAACCCGTTCAACCCCTTGTACTTGTGTGCGGGCGGAGGGACTCGAACCCCCATGCCTCACGGCGCCAGATCCTAAGTCTGGTACGTCTACCAATTTCGCCACGCCCGCATTCAAAAACTTCAATATTCCGGCGCTCTCAAGTCGTTCCGCCCGGAGCGGAATACTTCTGCCAAATTCGCCAGGCAGGTATTTTTACGTTTTAAGAACAGTTGGCAAATTTTTTGTAAGTTTAAAATTTTCAGTAACAAAAAAATGCCTTTACCCGAACATGCAACCTTTTTAAAAAGGAGCGCAAAAGTACATTGTTTTGACGGAAAACAAATAACAAGCCTCGCATAAAAAACAGTTAACAAGCCGCAAACAAATTTGGCCGCCCGAAAGTTTGCCATAAATTTGTAAGACATCCGAACACAGCGATAAACAGGAAGGTCACATGGAGCAGCATGATAATGTCAATATTCCTGCGGAATCGATCAACGCAGACACGCCGGGCAATCACGTGCCCGAAGCGGATGCCGCAGCTATGCCCAGCGAACGTGAAGACCAACTGCTTATCAGGAGGGCTTACCGAAACCTGCTGAAATCCATTAAAACCCCTCTGAACAAGACGGACAGGGTAAACATCCGCGCCGCATTCGAGCTCGCGGCGGCAGCGCACCAGAAACAGCGCCGCAAAACGGGCGAACCCTATATCCTGCACCCGATCGAGGTGGCGCGTATCTGCGTGGAAGAAATCGGCCTCGGACCGACTGCCGTCGTCTGCGCCTTGCTCCACGATGTGGTTGAAGACACCGAAGTGTCGCTCAAGGACCTGCACGACCGCTTTGGTGCACGTGTCTCGCTCATCGTCGACGGCCTCACAAAACTCGACAGCCTGCACGACTCTGAAAGTCCGCAAGCCGAAAACCTGAGCAAGGTTTTGCGCGCCATGGTATCCGACGTGCGGGTGGTTCTGATTAAAATGGCCGACCGCTTGCACAACCTGCGGACAATCAAGGGGATGCCCCCCCACAAGCAGTTAAAAATCGCTGCCGAAACAACCACCATCTACGCGCCTCTTGCACACCGGCTGGGGCTTTATAAAATAAAAAGCGAGTTTCAGGACCTGTGCCTGAAAATCACGCATGCCGAAGAATACCACGATATCGCCGACAAACTCGCGCAAACCAAACGCGCGCGGGAACTTTATATCCGTGAATTTACGGACCCCATCAGGGAAGCCCTGAAAGAAATGGGCATCCCGGCCCGGATTACCGGCCGGCCCAAGAGTATTTACTCGATCCGGAACAAGATCAAGCACAAGCACGTATCATTCGAGGATATTTACGACCTGTTTGCTATCCGGATTATCGTCGATGTGCCGCCTGTAGAAGAGCGCCTCGCCTGCTGGCAGGTTTATACGTTCATTACGGACTATTACAAACCCATCCCCGAGCGACTCAAAGACTGGATCACGAGCCCCAAGGCGAATGGCTACGAATCGCTTCATACCACCGTGATCGGTCCGGAGGGCCGTTTTGTGGAAGTGCAGATACGCTCCGAACGCATGGACGACATCGCCGAGCGCGGATTTGCGGCGCACTGGAAATACAAAGGCGTTAAAGGCCTCAGCAAACTCAAAAAGGACGTATTCGAAAACTGGCTTAACCAGGTGCGCGAGACGCTGGAAAACAACGACACGGGCAGCGCCGTTGAATTTCTCGCCGATTTCCAGAGCAACCTGTTTGCGGAAGAAGTGCATGTATTCACGCCGAAAGGGGAGATGAAGATACTGCCGGAAGGCTCCACGGCGCTCGATTTCGCGTTCAGCATTCACTCCGATATAGGCTGTAATTGCCAGTCGGTCAAGATCAACAATCGCCTGGAACGCCTCGATTATGTGCTGAAAAGCGGCGATCAGGTAGAGGTGCTGACCAAAAAAACGCAAAAACCCAAGGAGGACTGGCTTCAGTTTGTCGTCACCGGCAAGGCAAAAAACCGCATTCGCTCGGCCCTGCGCGAAGAAAAACGCAGCCACGCGGAATACGGCCGCGAAATACTCGAACGGAAACTCAATAACTTCAAGGTTTCCGTTGAGGAAAATGCTGATTTGCTGGCCAGGTGGTACGGCTACCCCAACCGGCTCGAATTCCTCAGCGCCATTTTTATGGAGCAGGTAGACCTGTCGGAACTCAAACGGTTCCGCTCCGATGGCGTGCGGCTGGTGGAGATTGAAGATAAAAATATCAAACAGGAAACGGAACCTGTCGTTCCGGATAGTGCCCCCCGTATCAAACCGGGCAACAAACCCGAAGTCATCATCAACGGCGAGCCGGGCAGTTATTACCAGTATTCCTTTGCCACGTGTTGCAACCCGGTGCAGGGCGACGCCATCTTCGGCTTCATCCTTGCCCAGGGCGGCGTGAAAATACACCGCGCAACCTGCCCCAATGCTACGCATCTGCTGGCCAACTACGATCACCGCATCCTGAAAGCAGGCTGGGGAAATACGGTAAAGGCCGACTTTCTTACAAATATCATCGTCACCGGTATCGACAGCGGTCCGGGGGTCATTCACCAGCTCACCGACAAAATATCAAGCCTCGGGATCAATATCCGCTCGTTCTCGATTTCCGGCGAAAACGGCTATTTCGAAGGCCGGATCGGTCTTATTGTTGCCAACACTGACCAGCTGAACCTGGCCATGCGCTCCCTGAAAAGTTTCGACTGGGTGTCGAATGTGAGCCGCGAAGAGTGAGGCGGGTGAGCAAGGCGCCGGTTTATGGCTCCAGCCCGGGAACGATGCGTTCCATCAAATCTGATTTTGATGAAACCGGGTTCACCTGGATGGATGATTATTCCTGATTCTTCAAGCCTGATTCATATTCTATCCTTCTCCGATACGCCTATTTTTTTGGTTGATAAATACAGCAAAATGTATTTGTTTTCGGAGTCTTTATCTGCCAGCGTTCGTGCCAGTCCGGGGTGCTTTCGGCTTAAGTCTTCCATATTGATTTTATTGTTTCGCATCATATAGCGGATGCGCCGGGGCTCCAGTACCAGAGCGAAGGAATTATTGTTTTTTTGAAATATGTCGCCGACCTGGATGAGCGGATAGAGCCAGTCGTTTTCATTAAAATCCCTTGCATTATAAAAATTCCCTGATGCGGAGTCGAAGATGCCGAGAACGGTTTTGTGCTCGTCAAAAATATGGAAAACCGCGTATTGGCCTGCCGTCGCAAATCCTTCGCACAAAAATGAATTGTTGTCGGTATCCCAGCCCGACAACTTTTTTTTGCGTACTTCCACAGGCACTTCCTTTCCTTTAAAATCAAGCACATAGGCCGGGGAAAAATTGTTTTTGCTCACCGAAAAGATGGTGTCGGAAAAGGGCGGATTGAACCATATTTTATTGTTGCCGGATGCCAAGAATCCGGCGTATTCATAGCCCCATCCGTCGGAAGTTGGGGGATAGGGGTCCATTCTTTTGATCAGGTTGCCACTTTTATCGTAAAATATCAGGTGAAACATCCCTGAAATGTCGGTTGCCCCGAACTCGTTGTACACGATATAAGATCTGTCGGGCAAAACGGCCATATGCTGGCCGTACATTCCGTTTGGCAGGATGGAAACCGGATTTCCCGACAGGTTATACGTCATAAACGCCATTTTCCCGGCAACGAGACAAATGATATTGTTTGTCTCCGGCTCCGGCACAATATCATATACCTCGTTGTATCCGCCTTCCGATTCTGACTGATACCCGATCCGGTTGAGAAATACCCCTGTTTTTTCGTCAAAGGCGTATATGTTTTTAAAATCCGTCCGGTTGTCCAGCACGATGATTTTGTCATTGAGAAAAACGGCTTTCCGGATACTTCTCAATGGATCGTTTTCTGAAGGAGTCAATGCCGTGAACCCTTCGAGCGTGAGGATATCCGAGGATTTGAGCGCGCCGGAGGAGGACGAAAATACCCGGATTTCCTGCGGGTCACCGTCCAGAAGGGGATTGGCGTTTTTGCAGCCGACGGCGAGTAAAGCGAAACCGGCGATGAATAATAATGTGCGAATGGTTTTCATAAAGCAGATTCGGTTTGAGTCGGTATATCCGTGTAAGAGGCAGCAAAATTGCAGGTATGATCGTGTATCGCGGAGGTTTTCATCGACGGAATGACGCATTATTGGCAGCCGTGTGGCGGAGGAGGGCAGGGGTTCTTGTCGCACAAACCGGTAGCCGTTTTACAGTCATTACCATAGGAATAGCGCGTTCCGTCGTCGCAAGTACAGAATAATTGTGTCGGCGCCCAACCTGCCGTGACGAAACCGGAAGCAATTGAAGTTGCTGTTAACGGGCTGCCGGAAGATGGCGTTTTATACAGTAATCCGGGCGATGTGTACAAGGAAAGAAAAAACAGGAAAACGGCGGGTTTTATCATTCGCTTTTTCATAAATGGGTATTATTTATTAATATGATAATCAGTGTTTTACGCTAACCTATTTTATCCAAAATTACTCTTTGGTAGTACCTCCGCATTCCGCCGTTCCCGTCGGGCATTCGTTGGCAACACAATATTGATTGCCGGTGACGCAGCGCGCGCCATATGAAGTGCTCGTAGAGGTCTCATCCCCGGGTCTGCAGCATTCGATCTGAAGCGGTTGCAACGCCGGGTGACGGCTCAGGGAGTACGCTTTTATTTCCGATTGCCTTGCGATATAATTTTCGGGAAGTTTTACGGAAACAAGCAACAGGGCTGCTGAAAAGAATCCTGTACAGAAGAAGATTGTTTTATTCATAACAGGATATACATTAAATAAATTATACCGGAATATACTAATTAAAGCCCAAAAGTAGGTTTCCTGAAAAAATAAAGAATAAAATTTTGGTTTTAATTTAAAACTAAACGAACATACTTTAAAACCCGGTACATATATTTGTAATCGCTTCCCGAACCCTGTTTTTCATTTTAACACCTTCATGATGAAAAAATATTTCTCCGACCGCCTGCCCGAAAACCTGCGCCAACTGCGCGCCTACCACCAGTTTCCTCAACGCTATGTCGCGCATGTCCTGAATTGTTCCCAATACGGGTACAGCAAATTAGAGCGCGGGCAGATGCGGCTTTCGGAAACAAGGCTTTCCCAACTGGCTCAATTGTACCGTTTACCTCCTGTTGACTTGCTTGACAAGTCTTCCGATGAACTGATTCGTCAAATTATCGACGGCAAACCCGTACCGGAGCTAAAATGAGCCACTATTCACACAACATTTTCCACGCAAAGGCGCAAAGGCAAAAAACGCAAAGACGCAAAATCCGAAATTTCAATGCTTTGCGTCTTTGCGAAAACTTAGCGTCTTTGCGTGAAATAAAAATGTCCGGTAGTATGGCCGTCAACCACACAATATTTTCCACGCAAAGGCGCAAAGGCAAAAAACGCACAGGCGCAAAGTCTGAAATTTCAATGCTTTGCGTCTTTGCGAAAACTTAGCGTCTTTGCGTGAAATAAAAATGTCCGGTAGTATGGCCGTCAACCACGC
>JAKOXM010000304.1 GCA_029781095.1 Bacteroidota bacterium | reverse complement strand
AGTGCAAAACATTATCGGCACAGGGCAGGAATCCTGCTCCGGCGGGCAGAATTAAACCTTATCCGGCGCAAGTTCGGAAGGAGTGATTTTTTTGAAGGACCCGGCAAGCATTTTCAACGACGTTATCGGCCCGGTAATGATCGGCCCATCCAGTTCGCATACCGCGGCGTCGGTACGAATAGGAAACCTGGTTAGGCAAATGACCGGCGGCCGTCCGCGGCGGGTGGTTTTTGAGTTCGCCGCAGGCAGTTCCATTGCCGAAACCTATCACAGCCAGGGAGCGGATTTTGGCCTTGCCGGAGGAATCCTGGGCTTTGATACCGCCGACCCGCGCATAGTGGACGCGTTGGAGCTGGCAAAACATGCCGGAATTGAAATTGAGTTTAGAATTGTCGATTTTGAAACCGATCACCCCAATGTCTTTAGGGTTACAGCGATTGATGAGAATAAAAAACAAATCGAAGCCGAACTTATATCCTGCGGCGGCGGCATGGTTGAAATCCGTCAAATTGCCAATATCCCGGTGTCCATAAACGGCGGCTTTTTTGAGACCCTTTTGCTGTTTGCCGGCTGCGCGCCGGATATCGTGCACGCATGCCGCGACTCTATTAATGCAAACAGCGTTAGTTGCGACGACCTGCTCCTTTTCCGCAACGACAAGTCCGAATACATTTTGGACTGCCGGGGGCAGTCGGAAATGCCCGGGGAATTTTTGCGGCGGGTCGTAAAAAATTTCCCGGTAAAGGATGTTATTGTCCTGTCCCCCGTGCTGCCGGTGAAGTCACAAAAAGAGTACTCCGGTCTTTTTAATACCGCTTCCGAAATACTTGAAATGGCGGGGCATGAACGGCTTTCCTTGGCTGATACCGCGATCCGGTACGAAACAAGGCGAAGCGGCCTGAACGAGACCGAAGTTTTTAACAAAATGGCCGAAATAGTGGCGGTGCTTAAAAAGACGCTAAAGGACGCCGCTTCGGCGCAGCAGGAGTACCCAGACCGGATACTGGGACGGCAGGCACGGCTTCTTCCCGAAAAAGGCGTGGCGACGGGCGGTGTGCTGCACTCGGTAATAAGGCACATTACGCTGTTGATGGAGGCAAAGAGCTCCATGCGTATAATAGTCGCCGCTCCCACCGCCGGTTCCTGCGGTGCCGTGCCGGGCACACTCATCGGGGCGGCGGAGGCGCTGGGCTTGCCGGAGGACGCGGTGGTAAAAGCCATGCTGGCGGCAGGGATGGTAGGGGTTTTAATCGCAGAGCACAGCACCTTTTCCGGGGAGATGGGCGGCTGCCAGGCGGAATGCGGTTCCGCCTCGGGAATGGCGGCGGCGGGGATGGTACAGCTTCTTGGCGGCACTACCGAACAGGCCCTTGACGCGGCGTCCATGGCGCTGCAGAACGTCTTCGGCCTCACCTGCGACCCGGTGGCGAGCCGGGTGGAGGTGCCCTGCCTGGGCAAGAACATAATGGCGGGCAGCAATGCGCTGGCGATGGCGGAGCTGGCGATGGCGGGCTTTGACAAGGTGATACCGCTGGATGAGACCATTGCAGCCATGTACAGGGTGGGGCTTTCTCTTCCCGTCGAGCTTCGCTGCACCGGCAAAGGCGGCCTGTCCATTACCCCCACGTCAATGAGAATACAACAAAAGCTGGAAGGTTAATATGTCAACTGCCCCATATATAAATGGGGCAGTTGTTAGTATTCGCTGGTCTTATAATTTACCTTACACTATCCCAAGCAGTTTTTGCATTACAAGGGAAATCAGTG
>JAKOXM010000817.1 GCA_029781095.1 Bacteroidota bacterium | reverse complement strand
CCGATGTACTGGATAAGGCGCTGGGTGCCGCCGTAGCCGGGTATGAGTCCGAGGTTCACTTCCGGCTGTCCGAATTTTGCTTTTTCACCCGCTACACGCAGGTGGCAGGCCATGGCAAGTTCGCACCCGCCGCCGAGCGCAAATCCATTGACCGCGGCAACAACAGGTTTGGGAAAGCGCTCGATAAGAAAGAACACATCCTGACCGCGTTTGGCGAATTTCATGCCTTCGGCCGGACTGAGGTCTTTAAATTCACTGATATCTGCTCCGGCAACAAAAGATTTTTCACCGGCACCGGTGATTATGATCCCTTTCAGACCCTCCAAATCGTATGCGTCTTCGCCGAAAAACTTCTGCAATTCAAGTATTGTCTGCGTATTCAGTGCATTCAGCGCTTTTTCCCGGCTGACGGTGAGCAGGGCGATACCGCCTTCGACGGTGATCATCAAATTTTCGTATTGCATGGTGGTCAGATATTATTTGGCTGTTTCAATCTGTTTTCAATACCTCGATCTCTTCCGATTTCCAGTGGATTATTTTATCCAGCCGATAGTTTTCCAGGCGGTTGTGATAAAAATACAACACCCTGAAATTGGAAGAAACGATGTCGCCGGCCTTGTTGAAGCCCAGCGGCTTTTCCGTATGGAAAATACCCAGGTTTTTGACGCCGTCGCGCACCACCTCGTCGGCAGGCTTGTACAATTCCGGCGCCAGGCGTATTTTGCCCTGTTGCTCCCATTCAAAAAGCCTTGTCTGAATCTGCTCCACCACCTCCTGGACGGCCCTGAACGGAAACACATAGTCGTCGGGCGGCAATCGCAGGATGCCAAACAGGTCGAGCTTCGGGTTTTCATGCAGCAGGAACTCGAACACCGCATAGGCGATCAGGTGACTGCTGAGCACCACATTTTCGACATGGTAGCGCTCGGCAATGCGCTCGGCGAGCAGTTTGGTATATTCCTCTTCGCGCTGGCGATCTGCCGTCACGACGTTATTGGATGTGTAGTAATCCTTGATACAGAGTTCGTTGCCAAAGCGGTCGAAACTGCGTCCTTCACCATCGACAAAATTGCCCAGTATGTCCATAGGCTTCCCGACACTCAGGGTGATATCGCTGGTGATTGAGAAAAAACGCCAGACAAAACGGAGCCAGGCGCGTACGCTGGTGCCTTCGTCTTTCAGGCGGATATAGTTTTCCTTTCCGGTGCTTCGCAGATGCTGTTCGATGAGGAAAGGTGCTTCGAGCACGAAATTATAGCATAGCACCAAGGGCACAATGAACACTTTTTTGTCGGAACCCGACTGGCAGAGCGCCCTTTGCGCTTCCACAGCGGTACCCAGCAGGCCCATTTTCAGTTCGGTTTCAATTCTGCCCGATCTCGACCGGGTACCGCCCGGGAAAAACAGGCTGTTGACCCCCCGTTGAATGCTCAGATTGCTCATCGTCTTCAGGGTTTCGAGATAGATCGGGTTTTTCTTGCGACGATCGACGCGGTAAGCGCCGAGACGATTCATAAAATACGCTGCCGGACCGAAATTGTAAAGATTCAGTCCCGCTCCGTAGCTGAATGAAGGAAGCCCCATAATCTGATCCATGGCATACCCGACGAGTATGGAGTCGAGGTTGCTTGAATGGGTGGGAACCACTACGACCGTTCCATGATTGAAAAGAGAGCGAACCGTTTCCACATCACCAACGACGTTCAGCCGTTCGTAAAGGTGGCGGCGACCGCGAAAAATGGAACGAATGCTTTTTCCGACGGCAGCGTTGAAGAGCCGGCTGAAAAATGCCGTAAGGAATCGCTGCGCAAAGCGGAAAGTGGGAATCTGGAAAGTGCCGACGATTTCTTCCGAATACCGGTGTATGATCTTGTTCAGGATGTCCTCGGCCACCTCTTTGGCTTCGGTATCCTGCCGGTCGAGGGATTTTTTAATAAGCCTTTTACTGATCCTGTTCCAGAACTGTCGCTCATTGGGCGGGTCAACTTTCCAGGGGTCTTCCTTGATACGGATGCGTTCCTGGTAAATGGTTTTGACAATGACATCCGCGAGATCCCTTTTGTGGCGATCGACAAGGCGCCGGAAGGTAAATTCGTCAATTTCCCGTAGAAATTCCGACCGGTCCTTGCTTTGCCGGTATATCGGCCAGTCCTCAATGCGCTCGATAACGCGCGGATATATAACGATGTCTTTTTTCACTGTATACAGTTGATTGTCAGCGGTTATCTGGTGGTTGTAGTCTGATGCTCACTTGCCGATGATCTGCCCGATGTGGTTCAAAACTTCCTCTTTACCCGTTTTTCGCTCCGATGAAGTGATGAAATAAGGAGGCAATTGCACCCAAGTCTTCGACAATTCACCCAAAAAAAGATTTACGTTTTTCTCAAGCGTCATTTTGCCGATCCGGTCCGCTTTGGTAAAAACAAGGGTGAAAGGTATGGCTTGTTGCCCCAAATTATTGATGAATTCCAGGTCGATGCGGGTTGGCGGAATGTTGGAGTCGATCAGGACAAAGGCCATTGCGAGGGCTTTCCGGTGATACAGATAGCCGTTTATCATACTCGCCAGTGTTTTCTGCCTGGCTTTCGACACGCGTGCATATCCATAGCCGGGCAAATCCACCAGGTACCAGTTTTTGTTGATGAGAAAGAAATTGAGCAACTGCGTTTTGCCGGGCGTACCCGAAACCTTTGCCAAACCCTTTCGCGTCAACATGTTGATAAGCGAGGACTTGCCTACGTTGGAACGGCCGATAAAAGCGAACTCGGGCTTGCCGTCGGTCGGACACTGGCTTTCTTTTGGAAAACTGGCGATAAATTCTGCACTGTTGACTTCCATATTCAGGGCGGCAAAAGTACGGATTTTCGCCGGAATGAGGGTGTGCGGGCAACAGAACAAGTGCAATACCCTAAAAGCCGCTCCGGGCCGCTTCCACTTGGCAATTTTCACTAAATATTTTACGACAGGTTAGCAAAAGGTTAAACCCTCGTTTGGGCTTACTTCTCTTTTTCGATTTCCGTTTTTATATAAACTCAACCAACACACATTAATCGTATGAAAAATCTGTTTTTGGCGCTCAGCCTTATCATGTTTGCCGGCACTTTGCAGGCCCAGTTTTCTTTTGGTCTGAAGGGCGGTGTGAATACCCAAATGGTTAAGCCACAGGATATTATCGTAAATGGAAACGATACCTCGTTCAATTTTGGCGTTGACAAATTCAAATTCGGAACCCAGTTCGGCGCATACATGCGCATTGGTGGAAAGATCTTTTTTCAGCCGGAACTGATTTTTAATTCCAACAAAACAGATTACAAAATCGGTGAATCGAGCCTTGGTGAAGTGATCAAAAACGAGCGATACAACTACCTGGATTTGCCCTTGCTGGTTGGCCTCACTGCCGGCCCGCTGCGTCTGCACGGCGGCCCCGTCGGCCACTATTACCTGAGCAGCAGATCGGAACTCACCGATTTCAGCGGCTATGCGGCGCGCTGGAAACAGTTGACCTGGGGCTGGCAGGCGGGTCTTACAATCGGAACAGGCCGTATTTCAGCGGATATCCGCTACGAAGGAAACTTTAATAAACAGGGCGACCACATTACCTTTTTCGGCGATCAATATCACTTCAGCGACACGCCCGCAAGGCTGATCGTGGGCCTGAATATTGCCCTGGTGAAATAATCATACCGTCACAGATTGTCATTGCGTTACCGCGCGGCCGGGATTTTCCCTGTCGCGCTTTTTTATGCCGTCATCTCTGCCCGGCATGACGGGAAATTACGCTACTGCGTTACTTTTACGCCATGGCTTCACTTTACAGCATTGCAAAAGCACTTCACCTGATCGGCATGGTCTCCTGGATGGCCGGCATGTTTTATATTGTACGTATTATGGTCTACCACGCCATGGCATTCGACCGGCCGGAACCGGAACGCGACATCCTGGCACGGCAGTATAATGAAATGGAGTGGAAATCGTACAATATCATCATCATACCGGCTGTCGTCATTACGTGGTCGTTCGGCGTATTGATGTTATTTGTGCAGCCGGCCTGGCTATACCAGGGCTGGATGCACGTCAAGCTGGCGCTTCTGGTTTTGCTGACCGGCTATACCTATTACCTGAAAAGCCATATCCGTCAGCTGGAGAAGGCGGAATCCGGGTTTACGCACATACATTACAGGGCCTTGAACGAGGTGCCGACGATTTTTCTTGTCGCAATCGTATTCCTGGCTGTATTTAAAGTCGGCATCAATTTCCCGATATTGCTCGGTGGCCTCGCCGCATTTACGGGGCTGATATTTTATGGCATAAAAAAGGCCAATTCAAAGTAAAAGGTCATAATTTTAGGCGGTTATTTGCAGTTTCAACCCTACACCTTTTGAACAATGGCCTCTGTTGCCGAATTGCTCTCTGCCGCCCGGCGGCGATCATTTGTTGGCCGTGAGCAGGAAATTGCTTTGTTCGAACGCCTGCTCGACCAAAAATTACCCGACTGCGTACTGCTGTATGTGTATGGCCCGGGCGGTCAGGGTAAAACGACGTTCGTTAAATTTTTGTCCGACATTTGTGCCGAACGAAAAATAAACCATGTTCACCTCGATGCGCGGGAAGTGGAGCCTCACCCGGTAGCGTTTTCTGATGCATTCAGGAACTGTCTGGGCAAATTTGCCGCCGCAGGGCAGGATGTATTTGATGCCCTGGCCGAACAAACCGGCCGAACGATCGTTTTTCTCGACACTTATGAAAAAATTACTCCAATCGACGACTGGGTGCGTACCGATTTTTTGCCCCAGCTGCCGGCGAATGTACTGACGGTTATTTGCGGCCGGAATACACCCTCGGTGGCATGGCTGAGCGATCCCGGCTGGAAGGCATTGATGCGTACGATGCAGCTGCGCAATTTCACACCGGAGGAAAGTGCAGAATACCTGCGCCGCCGCAACCTGCCGGAAGAAAAAATACAACCTGTTCTTACTTTTACCCACGGCCATCCCCTGGCACTGTCCGTCGTTGCCGATATCTATGAGCAGTTCCCGGACAAGAACTTCAGTCCCGACGATTCGCCGGATGTGGTGCGCACACTGCTGCAATTATTTGTCCGGCAGGTACCAAGCCCCATGCACCGGGCGGCACTCGAAGTGTGCGCCCTTGTAAATTTGCTCACGGAATCGCTGCTTTCCGAAGTCATGGGAATGGAGGATACCAGCGAACTCTTTAACTGGATGTGCGGTCTTTCTTTTATTTCAATCGGCCGCGAGGGGATCTACCCGCATGATATTGCGCGTGAGGCACTTTGTGCCGACCTGAAGTGGCGACATCCCGACTGGAATGCCGAGCTGCACAGCCGCAGCCGGCAATATTATCACCGCAAACTGAAAGAATCAAGCGGTGAAATGCAACGCAAGGTACTGTTCGATCTTATCTTCCTGCACCGAATGAATCCGGTCGTGAAGCCTTTCTTTGAATGGCAGGAAACGGGCAGTTTTTGGGTGGATACCGCCAACGCGAATGATCTTCCCTTGTTGCGCGAAATGATCCGGCAGCAGGAAGGTACCGAAAGCCTGAATGCTTTCGATTTTTGGGCCAAACATCCCGCGGCACAGATATGGGTATGGCGCGACGGAGCCAAACAGGCGAATGCTTTTGTTCTGAAAATCAATAGCCATGAACTGACTCAGGATAAAAATACAGCGGATCCTGTCATGCAGAACGTGTCCGATTATCAGAACCGCAGGCTGCATCTCCGTCAGGGCGAGCAAGTGGCCGTTTTCAGGATGTGGATGGCAAACGATACCCACCAACAGGTATCGCCGCTGCAAAGCAGCATCTTCCTCACCATCATACAATATTATTTTACACCCGGGCTGGCGGTCAGCCTCCTGCAGGTCGTGCAACCGGAATACTGGAAAGAGGTGCTCAGTTACGGCGATCTGCAACATTTGCCGGAACTTGACCACGAAATAAACGGCATACCGTTCGGATTTTACATGCACGATTGGCGCGTGCGGCCGCCGCTTGCCTGGCTCGAACTCATGGGCAAACGCGAGGTCGGCATGACAACGGATATGGGAGACGGCGCCCGGCAAATGCAGGTTGTCGTGCTCAATGAAACGGAATTCAGCGAAGGCGTAACTGAAGCGCTCCGGCATTTTCACAACAGCAACCAACTGATCCAGAACCCGTTGATCCGCTCCCGGTTTGTAATGCTCGGCACCGGCGCCGACAGTTCCGATGCCGAGCGCGTAGGTACACTGAGGGATAAAATCCTGGCCGCTGTGAAGGAAATCGAAGAATCACCAGTTGACGGCAAATACCATCGGGTACTGTATCGCAGTTACATTAATCCGGTTGGGAGCCAGGAAAAAACGGCCGATTTTCTGAATATGTCGTTCAGTACCTACCGGCGCTATCTGGCTGCCGGCTCCCAACGCATTGCGGAAATGTTATGGGCGGAAGAACTGGGGTGAGCGGGGATTTATCCCTCGTCAATGGCTGCCTTCTGGACAATGGAATAAACCATGATGACCAACGCTGCTATGGTGGTCCCGGTGCGTATCAGGTGAAAATGCCACCATTTATCGCGCAACTCCTGCCAGGTTGCAGGCGGTGCATCCGGGCGCCAGGTCATGACAACAGCATTGAGGGGCTGGTTTCCGAAACGGGTCACAAGCATGGAAATTACCATGCAAAGTACCGCTAGGAGAAGGGTGTAGAAAACATACCTGTCAGTCCTTTGAATATAGGCCGCGAGCAACGTAAATCCCATTGCCAGGGCACCCATTACCGGCAGGAGCACATTGAGACCGCGAATTGCATTCTGCTGCTGCTCTATAAAAGCCATGGCGGAAAGTGTGGCCGGGTTGTAACCGCGCCAGATACCGAAAACGGTACCTGCCAGCAGGGCGATCAGGGTCAGACTGGCGATTTGAACGATTTGTTTTATCATGAGTCTGCATTTGGTTGTGCGCGAAGGCGCTTCTACCATCAATGTTCAAAATTTGTTTCTGTAAAACAAAATATTGACCGGTATTTTCAGGTGAGTTGCAATACAATAGAGCGTTGGACTAATGTAGCAACAGGGTTCGAAAAGCGCCCGTTTCTGACGCTGCCAGAACTATTTTGTCATTTATGTGTAAATAGTCTAAATAAGATTAGGGCAAACTTTTGCTGCCGTTTACTTTTGCGACATTCCTGTCAACAACATTTCCTTTTACGAAATAGCCTTACCCATGATTGTAAAAAATGCATTGATCGGCGCGATCATTTTTTCGCCCGCAATTATTTGGGCCCAACAACCGGACAGCACGCAAACGGTCCCTTTAAGAGAAATAGTAGTATCAGCCATCAAAACCGTTCGCGGAACGGGCCATATGCCTGAGGTGAAGGATGCCATCATTTACGCCGGTAAAAAGAATGAAGTCATTTTGATCGACAGTCTGGATGCCAACAAGGCAATCAACAACACCCGTCAGATTCTGGGACGCATACCGGGCCTGAATATAGTGGAGACGGAGAGCGGCGGGTTTACTGCCAACGGGATTTCCACAAGGGGGCTCAACCCGACGCAGAGTATCGAAATGAATACGCGGCAAAACGGGTATAACATCAGCGCGGACATCAACGGCTACAACGAAGCCTATTACTTGCCGCCGATGGAAGCCGTCAGCCGCATCGAGATGGTGCGCGGAGCGGCATCACTCCAGTTCGGAAGCCAGTTTGGCGGATTGGTCAATTATGTGATCAAGGAGGCGCCGGCTCATAAACCTCTGGAAATCAATATTTCCCAAACCGCCGGGAGTTTCGGACTATTCAACTCTTTTAATTCCATCGGGGGAACGATCAAACAATTCAGTTACTACGGATTTCTTCAATTCAGGCGCATGGAAGGATGGCGCCCCAACAGCCAACAGACCCAATGGTCGGGATATGGCAAGCTGCAATACAAACCCTCTGAAAAACTGACTGCGGGTGTAGAGTATTCCCTGCTTCGCAACAAGGTCAGAATGCCCGGCGGATTGACAGACAGCATGTTCCGGGTCGACCCGCGCGCCTCTTTCAGGGAAAGAAACTGGCTGAAGAGTCCGTGGAATATCGTTGCGGGCTATATCAACCTGAAATTATCAGACCGCTCGAGTCTTCAACTCAAGTCATCGTACCTGTTCAGCAGTCGTGGACTCGTCTGGCGCAACGAGGACGGCGGTCCGGGAGCAGCGGACGTCATCGATCCCGTTTCGGGCGACTATGTGCCACGCGAGGTGGAAAACGAAAAGATGCGCAGCACAACGACCGAATTGCGGTTTTTACAAGATTATAACCTCGGTAATATGCAGAACACCCTGGCTGCCGGTCTGCGCTACGGCCATGCTGCTTTCAAGCGCCAGGGTGGCGGCCCGGGAACGACAGGTTTCGATTTTGATTTGACTGTCACGGGCCCGTACCAATACGATCTGGATTTCACGTCCGATAACCTGGCCCCATTTGTCGAGCATATCTTTCGGCTGAATGAACGGCTGAGTG
>JAKOXM010000284.1 GCA_029781095.1 Bacteroidota bacterium | reverse complement strand
TCGTTCGTCGGAGTTGACGAGGCGCACTGTATTTCTGAATGGGGTCACGATTTTCGCCCTGAATACCGCCGCATCCGCGTCATGCTCGACGCAGTAGCGCGAAATGTGCCGATTATGGCGCTTACGGCGACTGCGACGCCAAAAGTGCAACTGGACATTCTGAAAAACCTCGACATGACGGCCGAGAACACGTTTATCTCGTCTTTCAACCGGGATAACCTGTTTTACGAGATCCGCCCGAAGGTCAAAAAGGATCAGACGATCAAGCAGATCATTCAACTGATTAAAGAAGAGTTTCGCAATGAATCGGGCATTATTTACGTCCAAAACCGCAAAACAGCGGAAGACCTGGCCGAAATACTCGCCGTGAACGATATCAAGGCTTCCCCCTACCATGCCGGCCTGGACCCCAAAACCCGCGCCAACACACAGGATGCCTTCCTGATGGAAAATATCGACGTTATCTGCGCGACCATCGCTTTCGGTATGGGAATTGACAAACCCGACGTGCGTTTCGTGATCCACTACGATATGCCGAAGTCGATCGAAAACTATTACCAGGAGACCGGACGCGCCGGACGCGACGGCCTGACCGGCAAATGCGTGGCATTTTATAATTACCAGGATATCCTGCGACTCGAAAAATTCCTGCGCGACAAACCCGTAGCCGAACGTGAAATGGGCGCCCAGTTGATGCAGGAAGTAGTGGCATACGCCGAAACGGCTTCATGCCGCCGCCGTTTCCTGCTCCACTATTTTGGCGAGGAATACCACGAGGACAACTGCCATAAGATGTGCGACAACTGCAAAAACCCCAAGGAAAAAATGGAGGTGCAGCAGGAAATCGTAAACGTCATCAATTGTATTCTCGACCTGAACGAGAACTACCTGATGAAAACGGTCATGGACTACCTGCTGGGGCGCGAGACCAAGGAAATGAAGGATTTCCGCTTTACGGAAATGGAAAATTACGGCGTCGGAGAAGACAAGGACGAGAATTTCTGGAGCTCGATTTTCCGCCACGCCATGATCAATAATCTGATCTATAAGGAAATAGAGCAGTTCGGCCTTTTGAAAGTATCGCCTGCAGGCCGGGAATACGCAAAAAATCCGTATCCGATCTCGATCACGATCAACCACGACTACGACGACAGCGAATACGATTTTGACGACGAAAAGGGTGGCACGGCAGTACTCGACGAGACCCTGATGAACATGCTGAAGGACTTGCGCAAGAGCATCGCCAAAAAGCATAACCTGCCTCCCTACATCGTCTTCCAGGATCCGTCGCTCGAAGAAATGGCCACCAACTACCCCATTTCTCTGGACGATATGTCGAAGATCGTGGGTGTGTCGCTTGGCAAAGCCCAAAAATACGGCAAGCCTTTCGTCGATCTCATCGTCAAATACTGCGAAGAAAACGAGATCGAACGCCCGATGGACATCACCATCAAAACAGTGGCGAACAAGTCTAAAATGAAGGTGAACATCATCACCTCCATCGACCGGAAAATACCGCTTGAAGATATCGCCAAATCCTGTGACATGACCATGCCGGAACTCCTCGAAGAACTCGACGGTATCGTGAATTCAGGCACCAAACTCAGCCTCGATTACTACCTGAATAAAGTGGTGGACGAGTATGTGCGCGAGACCATCATCGAGTATTTCAAAGAAGCCGAAACGGACGACGTCAAAATTGCATTCCAGGAATTGAAAGACGACGAAATTACCTGGGAGGAAATCCAGCTCCTGCGCCTGAAATTCCTGAGCGATTTCGCGAACTGAGCATTGGTATAACCAAAGTTTTTTGTTCTTCAGGGCGGTTTTGCAAACATGCGTTGTCCCGAATTTTCAACCCGCGATTTTAGCGTGGGTTGAAAATTCGGGATAACTCATGTTTGCACGACAGCCTCCGCGATAGAAAAGGCTATTTGACCCGCTTGCCTTCTATCTCCTGCCCTCCCTGGAACAGTACCATTTTCGATACCACACCTTTTTCATCTGGGTAAAACTCGATTGCCGCTGCCACTACTTTCAGGAAAAAACGGGTGGGAGACTCGGCAAACACTTCGAAACGGGGCTGGCCGGTAGCCTGGCAAAACAGTTGTGTGCCCTCGCGGGAGACAACGATGTTAAAGCCGGGCATCAGTTGGTATTCGCCGGTGAATTTTTCCAGATCGGCTTCCGGGAGTTGCATTTCCGGGCGGGCGCTCGGGAGCGGTTTGTCGGTTTTGGCCCACATATTATCTGCCGATGTGCGGTCGCTCACAATGGCCTGTACCACTTTTATACCGTCGTTTTTTTCCCGCACAAACCTGACGCGTGCGAATGATCCCTCAAAGAAAAACTGGTCCGTGGCAAAAGGTATGATCCTGTACCTGGACCCGCCCGTGCGCATCGAATACAGCTGGCCGTTTTCGATGCTGATCACCCGCTGTTCTTTTTTCTCGTTTTCGTAAACGCCGGTGTATTGCTCCATCGAACCGGCATCCATCTGAATGGCAGCGGGCTCATAGGGTTTGCCAATGGCAAGCGCGGCAAGTTTGTCCGCGAGGTCTTTGGGCGGCTTGCAGTCGCAATTGGTCAGGACGGCGACGCAGACGTCTTCCCCGGGCAAATAAACAAGATCACTCAAAAAACCGTGGATACCGCCACTGTGCTCCACAGTCAGGCTGCCGAGCAGGTTGCCCGTTTGCAGACCGTAGCCGTAGTGGGTATTCGTTCCATCGGGCAAAATACAGGGCGTCATCGCCTTTTTCAGCGACTCGGGTTTTATGACTTTACCGCTGTGCAGGGCCCGGGTCCAGGTACACAGGTCTTCCACTGTGGACAATAGCGAACCTGCTGCGTAGGGCTGGGTCATGCTGAGGTAGGCAGCGTTCACGTAGGTGCCCCCTGCGTCGGCCTGCGAATAACCCGCAGATCTGTTTTTGATCACGGGCGCCACGTCGCCGTAATATGAATGCGTCATGCCCAAGGGCTTGAAAATGTGCTCGTTGACGTACTCGGCATAGGTTTGGCCCGATACTTTTTCGATGATGTAGCCGAGCAGAATGTAGCCCGAATTGTTGTATTTCCACTGTGCGCCGGGCTCGAAATCCATCGGCTGATTTTTGAAATAATCGATCAGCTCGGCGGGCGTGAAGTCTTTGCGTTGAACCTCGGGGGTCCATTCTTTCATATCGGTATAGCTCGCAATGCCCGATGTATGGTTGAGTAGTTGTTCCACAGTGATCTTTTTTCCCTGCGTCGGGTAGTCGGGAATAAACTTTGTCAGGTCGTCGCCGAGCGACAACTTCCCCTGTTCCATCAGCTGCAAAATGGAAGCCGCTGTAAATTGCTTGGTTACCGAGCCGATGCGGAAAACATTGTCTGCATTCATCGGAACACCCAGTTCAAGGTTTGCCATACCAAAGGCCTTGCGGTATAGTACTTTGCCTTTTTGTACGACCTGTACAGCCGCCCCCGGCCCGTCGGGCTTGAATGTTTCCTGAAAAAGTTTGTCAAATTCGGCATCCAGATTTTGGGAAAAAACGGGACCTGCGAGAGAAATGAATATCAGAAAAAGCAGAAGAGGATTTGATTTCATTGCGTTTTTGTATGATTGGTGAGCAAGATGCGGTGACTATAAGGACGGGCCACAAGACAGCGCTTTGTATCGGGGCGTTACATAGGTACCTGGTTTTCGTGTATTATTATACTGCGAAACACGAATTTCGCCCGCAGATGACTGCGAAACTGGTGTTTCGCAGTACAGATGGCCGGTTAAAAAACAAACGCGACACATCATCTACGATGCATCGCGTTTGTTTTTTAACGGTCTGACTTTCAGATTCAGTTACTCATTATCACATTGTGTTCTTTTGCCAGATACTCTTTCACCCATTCTGTCGTCACCGATTTGGGGCGTTCGAGCGGGAGGGCCAGGGCACGCGCCCAGCATTGGGCTGCCAGCACGCCGAGTGCGCGGCTGACGCCGAACAGCACGGTGTAGTAGTTGTATTCCTTGAGCCCGTAATAGATCAATACGGCTCCGGAGTGCGCATCCACGTTTGGCCAGGGGTTTTTCACTTTGCCGAGGCTGCTGAGGATAGGCGGCACCACGTCGAATATTTTCCAGACGATTTTGACGAGGTCGCTGTCCTGCACATTGTCTTCGCAAAACTGGCGCTGAGCCATGAAACGCGGGTCGGGTGTGCGCAGCACGGCGTGGCCGTAGCCGGGAATCACGCGTCCGCTGGCGAGCGTGCTTTGTACGTATTCGGCGATTTGGTCGCGGCTCGGTTTGGTGGTGCCGAGGGTCTCGACCATTTTGTGTATCCAGCGGATCACTTCCTGGTTGGCAAGGCCGTGCAGGGGACCTGAGAGGGCGTTCATGGCGGCGCTGAATGCCA